>JAZUGW010000198.1:0-15712 GCA_045641465.1 Kiritimatiellia bacterium
GCTGCGCGATGCAAGCTTGCGGGAATGCACTGGCGGCACAAGAACGCGGCTGGCATCGCACTCCTAAGGGCGACTCTCCGATCAAACTTCAGGATTACGGCATGAGCCGCAATCCTGACCTTACACTTTTTACTCACACCCGGTAAGTACTCAAAGCGATTTTCTCGATTGAGCAAAGAGTTTTTTCCTGGTCAAACTATTTGCATGGATGAATACCCACAAGAGGATTGGGATGCTATCTATATTTGCGGCGTTTCAAGGATGGGGTACTCCAAGCATGAGAATTATCCACACAATGTTCATGTAGCGATCTTGCCAAGGGAGGGGGAAAGAGATGAATGGAGTTTTGAAAATTGGCGCATGACGGTTGAGGACGGAATATTTGAGGACCAGTTAAAGCCTTTTGGGCGTGAACGTCCTGAAGAATTCAGAACATGTAGAATGTATCGTTGGGCTGTTGCGCATTACATAAATAAGGAATGGGTCGTGCGAATGATTCGCGAGGATGCCTATAGATTTGCGCAAGGTCAATTTGAAAATCTTCCTGAACAATATTTGGAGTACAAGGAAGAATGTTCAAAGGATGGCGGCACATGCGAAAATTATGACACTTGTGTGAAGAGACGTTATGAAGACGGATTGGTTGATTCTGACCAATTGGGCGAATATGCATGGGGATGGTTGCAACGCGGAAATGCATATTTGCCTGATGATTATGATATGAGTTGGGAGGAAGTTGAGACAGCGTATAATGCA
This sequence comes from Kiritimatiellia bacterium, assembly GCA_045641465.1. Lineage (GTDB taxonomy): Bacteria > Verrucomicrobiota > Kiritimatiellia > RFP12 > UBA1067 > RUG572. The sequence continues at coordinate 757 of JAZUGW010000198.1, forward strand.
GGACTTGATGATTTCTTGAAGAAGCATCAGTGTAAAAATAGTAGTTTGTCCTTGTAGAGAGTAATCAATGATAGATAAAAAGAAAAGGATTTACGCCGACCACGCTGCGACCACTCCACTATGTGACGCCGCATGGAATGCTATGGTTCCGTTCCTTCGAGAGGAGTTTGGCAATCCCTCTAGTCTTCACTCATGGGCAAAAAAACCGCGAGAGGCGGTTGGGGGGGCTCGTGAGACGATTGCTCGTTGCATTGGCGCGGAGCCGGAAGAGATCTTTTTTACGAGCGGAGGAACAGAAGCTGACAACTGGGTGGTGAAAGGGTCTTTAGGCGGTTTGATGGTTTCGACGTATGAGCATCATGCTGTTCTGAATGCTGCTGCTAGTGAGGCTGCACAGGGACGTAGTGTGCGTTATTGTAAGCCGAAAATGGAGGGGGGCGTTTGGCCAGATAAGATTACTGCGGCCTGGCAGGATGGTGTGAAGCTTGTTTCAGTCATGGCCGCAAACAATGAGATTGGTAGCCGGAATGTCCTTTCGCATCTTGCGCACCACATACACGCCAAAGGGGCGTTGTTCCATACTGATGCAGTGCAGGCGGTTGGGCATATACCGATTAATGTGAAAGCGGATGGTGTTGACTTTTTATCGGCCAGTGCGCATAAGTTCAACGGACCGAGGGGAGTCGGCTTCTTGTATATGCGTAAAGGGTTGTCGTTAAAGCCATTGATGAATGGCGGGCAACAAGAAGCGGGCCTTCGTGCGGGCACGGAAAATGTTGCTGCGATTGTTGGCATGGCGACGGCACTCAAGGAGAATTGCGACAATCTTGATCGGAATGCGGAGTATCTTGATGGATTGAAAGATCAGTTGGTTGATGGCATTGTGCATTTGTCAAAAGAAGTCTATTTCCCAGGATCGAAATTTGATTACCAGTTGCCAGGATTTGTTTGCGCATCATTTCCAGGGCGTTCAGCAGAGGGGATTGTTCACATTCTCGACCTAAAAGGGATTGCCATTTCGGCAGGTGCTGCATGTGATTCGAAGAACACGCAAGTTTCGCATGTGTTGAAGGCCATTTGCCTTCCGCGCAAATATGCCGAGGGAACAGTGCGGATAACGTTGGGCGTGGAGAATACCGAAGAAGATGTCAGGGCGATTATTGGAGCGTTGAGGGTTGCATTAAAAATATAAACTCACTCGTGGCGGAGGGCTTCGATGGGGTCTAGGGAGGCGGCGCTGAGGGCGGGGTAGAGGCCGAATACAATACCCACGCCGACGGAAATGCCGAAGGCGAGCACCATTGAATAAGGCTGGATGACCGTGGGCATCTTGGTGAAGAAGGTGATGAGAATCGGAATCACCACGCCGACAATGAGTCCGGCGAGACCGCCGCTGATCGAGAGCACGCAGGTGTTGATTAGGAACTGGATGACGATGTGGCTCTTGCGTGCGCCGATCGCGCGGCGAATGCCGATCTCCTTTGTTCGTTCTGTGACGGAGGCGAGCATGATGTTCATGATGCCGATGCCGCCGACGAGCAGCGAGATGCCCGCAATGGCGCCGAGGACGATGTTGTAGGTCCGCTTCGTCCGTTCCGCCTCGCGCAGCAGCGAGAGCGGTACGTCGATTTTGAAGTCGGTCTTCTTGTGGAAGCGCCGCAGCATCGCTTCGATTGCGTGGGCGCCGGCTTCGACCACACTGGTACTCTGCATCTTGACGATGATCTGCGAAAGTTCCACGCGCTCGCCCTCCATGCCGCCGGACGAATAGCGGATGTTCGCGACGCCGAAGAGACGCGATGCCGTGGAAAGGGGAATGTAGGCGTCGGCGTCGGAATCCGGCGCGCGCACGGCGCCGCCCACCTCATTGCGGACGATGCCGACGACTTCGAAGACGCCATTGCCGAGGCGGACATGCTGGCCGATCATCGTCTCGGCCGCGAGCAGGCGGGGTACGCCGAATTCGGTGAGCACGCAGACATTCGCATTCGACTCCTCGTCGGCCGGCGTGAGAACGCGTCCCGCCAGGATGGGACGTGGCACCACCTCGAACCAGGAAGGGACCGTTTCGACCACGCGCAGTTCGAGCTGGCGTTCGTTGAAACGGGCATTCCGTCGCACCATACGTGCGGGCACGGTGCAGGCTACGCCGGGAATCGTCTCGCGAATGCGCGTTTCGTCGTCGTCGAGGAGGCCGTACATGGCGAGTTTCGCACTTTGCGAGGCGGTGTTGGCGCCTTCTTCGGATGTCGGCTTCACCGAGTTGACCATGATGTTCTGGCTGCCGAGGCGCTTGATGGACTCAAGCGCCTGATGGCTGGCACCTTCACCGACGGCGAGCATGGCGATCACCGAACCGACGCCGAAGACCATGCCGAGCATTGTGAGGAACGAGCGCGTCTTGTGACGCCACACGTCCGTGACGCCGAGCTTGACGAAGGGAACGTAGAAATTCAGCGATTGCATTTGAGCAGCTTTCCATCCTTGACGACGATGTGTGAGTGGGCGTAGGCGTCGATGTCGGGTTCATGCGTGACGACGATGACGGTTTTGCCTTGCTCGTAGAGCTCTTGGAAAAGGGCCATGATCTGGACGGACGTTTTGGAGTCCAGATTGCCGGTGGGTTCGTCGGCCAGCAGCACGGCCGGATCGTTCGCAAGCGCGCGCGCGACGGCGACGCGCTGGCGCTGTCCGCCGGAAAGTTCGGAGGGCAGATGCTGTAGACGATGGCTCATCTCAACACGGTCCGCCAGCTCCTTCGCACGACGCATGCGTTCTTCCGGCGGCACACCGAGGTAGAACATCGGCATCTCGATGTTCTCCAGCACGGTGAGCTCGGGAATGAGATGGAAGCTCTGGAAGACGAAACCGAGGTTCTTGAGACGATGGTCGGAAAGTTCGTCGTCCGGCATATGGGCGACATTGACGCCGTTCAGCCAGTAGCTGCCCGAGGTGGGACGGTCCAAACAGCCGAGGATGTTGAGCAAGGTGCTCTTGCCCGATCCGGAAGGTCCCATGATGGCCCAGTATTCACCGCGATGGATGGAAAACGACACGCCGTCCAACGCGCGCACGGTTTCACCGCCCACGGTATAGTGGCGGCACACGTCTTCCAGTCTCACCACCTCTTCATTTATCACTTCGCTCAAAGAAATCCTTTTCTCCCCATCGCCAACCACGGTCCTCAGAAGATTCGTACTCCTTGGTAGAGTGAAACTCTATTATATCATATCAAGCGAACGGGCGGGCCGCGAAAGGATAATAAATTTTGCGTCCATCACACCGGCGGATGAGGGTTCGCGTTTGAAGAAAAGTTGTGGTATAATCTTAACGTGAAGATGGCCCCTTGAGGCCTTGGACCATTGTTGTGAAAGGATTGCCATGAAGAGACTGTTTTTCAGCAAGGTTGCTTTGTCGGTGAGTTTGTGTCTGCTCGTCGCGATGAGGGCGGGGGCGGTGCCGCGGGCCGACCGGGTGGCGCGTGTGGATGCGGAAGGCGTGATGCGGTGGGTGGACGATCAGTCAGAGGTGGCGCTTGTCGGCGTCAACTACTATCCCCCGTTCACAGTCGACTTCAAACACCTCAAGGCGCGCAAGGCCGATATCAAAGCGGTGATGCGCGAGGATGTGGCGCATTTTCGCCGGCTCGGACTCGGCGTGATGCGCATCCATTGCTTCGACCGCGAGTTCTCCACGGTGGACGGCGGTTTCATCGACAATGAGCACGTCGAGCTTCTCGACTACCTCATCGACCTCGGCGCGGCGAACGGACTCTACATGGTGTTGACTCCGATCGCCTGGTGGGGCGGTTCCTACGCCCCCGACTCCACGCACGGGTTTTCGGACCGCTACACGATGCACAAGCTCACCGCCGATCGGGCGACGTGGCCGATTCAGGCGCGTTTTCTGAAGGAATTCGCCTCGCATGTCAATCGCTACACGCATCGTCGCTATGCCGACGATCCGGCCGTGCTCGCTTTCGAGTGCATCAACGAGCCGCTCTATCCGTTCCGCCATCCCGATGCTGAAGTGACCGCCTATGTGAATGCGCTTGTAGACGGGTTGCGTGCCTCGGGAACGACGAAGCCGATCTTCTACAACTCGTGGGGACGGCGGAATGCGGCTGTGGCTGCGGCGCGCGTGGACGGCGTGACGTGCAGTTACTACCCCACAGGACTCGTCGCGGGCCATGCCCTGGAGGAGCCGTGTCTCAATCGTATTCTCGCCTCGTCGCTCAAGCCCGATGCGTCCCTCGCGAAAAAGGCGCGTCTCGTGTATGAGTTCGATGCGGCGGACTGTCCCGGTTCCTACATGTATCCCGCCCTTGGAAAACTCTTTCGCCACGAGGGCGTGCAGGTGGCCGCGATGTTCCAGTACGATCCGCTGCCGCTCGCCCCGGTCAACGAAGGATGGAAGACGCACCACCTCAATCTCGTCTACACGCCCGCGAAGGCGATTTCAATCGCCATCATGGCCGAGACGTTCAAGCACCTGCCGCGGGCGTGTCCCTATGCGCCGGCCTTTGACGAAATCGCCTTCTCGCCGTTCCGTGTGAATGCGCTCCGCGACCTTTCGGAGTTCGTGACGAAGGACCGCTACTACTACACGAACGATCCCATGACGCCGCCGCCCGATGTGTCTGCGCTCCGCCATGTGTGGGGCTGCGGGACATCATGCGTGGTGGCTTCCACGGGAAACGGGGCCTATTTCCTCGACCGCGTTTCGTCCGGTGTGTGGCGCCTGCAGCTCTATCCGAGCATCTTCACCGTGGCCGATCCCTATACGGGTACGCCCGACGTGAAAGAAGTTGTACTTGCCAAGCCCGCCACTCTCACGCTCCATCTGCCCGACCTCGGCGACGCATGGGTGGCAACGCCCCTGACCGGATCGACGCCGGTGACGGGACACACCCTGTCGTTTGGCGACTATGTGCTCACGGCGCATGCGCCCACCGCCGCGCAGCTTGCCACTGCACGTGCGGCCGATCTGCCGCCGTTCCATGCACCCGTGCCGGAGGCGTCCACGCCCCACGTGCGCGCCCGCGTGCCCGTCCAATGGTCCACACGTGAACCGTTCCCGATCTCGCTCCAGAGCGCGGGCGTGAAGACTGTCACGGCGCATTTCGAACGCGTGGGAACGCCGATGATGTTGAATCGGCCGTTGGAAAACGTCGGCGGACTCTCGCCTGTCTCCTTGAAGATGCCGGCGCTTGCCGCCGGGAATTGGCAGGTTTCCTTCACGGCGTGCGGGGAGAACGGAACGACGGTGCGGTATCCGGCCAAGGGAGGGACTGACGGATTCCCCGTGAACATTTGCGAAAAGGCATCCGCCTGGGAGTTCTTCACGGTTGCGGAAGCGCTGAAGGGACGTGTCCATGGCGTGTGGGGACGGATGTCGTCCGTTCAGAATGAGAAGGGGGCGCCGGCTTTCCGTTTGAATGTGGACAAGTTCCTCAAAGAGAATTCCGCGACGTCGCTTCGTCTCGATGTGGACGGTGCGGCCTTTGCGCAGCACTTCCCACAGGGCGCGGCGAGCCATACGCTCGTGTTGCACGCCCGCAGCGGCGAAGTTCGCACGGACAAACTCGAAGTCGTCCTCGTTCTTTCGAACGGACAGCCCTGGGGTACGAATGTCGAACTGACGCCGGAATGGCGCGACATTCGTATCCCGCTCGATTCGCTCCGCTATTTCGCGCATTGGCACGCGCCCTCGATTTCGGCGACGGACAAACCCGACATCGCACGTCTTCAGGCCGTCAACTTCTGTTTCGGACGTTGGCTCTATCCCGCTACCTACACCCAATCCCATTCAATCGAAATCTCCTCGCTCCACGTCGAGTGAAGGTATCGGTAGTTCATAAAACGGATAGTCGAAGTGAGGACTTGTCCCCGGGATGTGAATTTGTTATAATCTGATCGTTGAGGTTTTGAGCCTTGGATAAATCATTTTGAAACATTGAATGTAACCTTGTGACAAGAGGTGCATATTCAAGACAACTGTTAATGTCAACAACTACAACAGAGGATTAAAAATGTCAGGACCAAGTATCAATTCTATTTCGTCCACGTTCGTTCAACCGGCTGTGGGGAGCACCGGGGGGTCGGTGCCAGTCGCCACGACGTCCGTTCCGCAACAGGCGGGGGGACTTGTCGGTGTCGCCGCCACGCTCCCGGGGCCGAATGCGGCCCGTACGGTCGCAGCCCAGCGTAATCCCGTGCCGAACACGACGCTCCATGGCGCCGGACGGTCTGGGGTGAAAGCGTTCTTTGCTGCTATTGGGAACAAGATTAAATCGATCTTTTCTCGTCCCCAGCCGAGTTACCAGCTGCCGGCGTCCATTTCGCACAAATTCGCCAATGGCAAGACGGCTGTTATGGACGGTTCTCAGTTCGACTCGATGATCAAGGCCTTACCCAAGAGCCAGCGAGCTGCGGCTGCCGCTACGTTGCCTGGGGTGATTTCTTCGCGTATTCGGCATGGTGAGAATCTCTATCACAGTGCCGTCAACGATACGCCTCCGCCGACCAATCCCACGCCGAAAGACGTTGCCGATCTCATTCTCTTTTTACGGGCCAAGGCTTCTGCCAACGGCGATGATTTCACCCATGGCGCCATGAGTATCGAGGACCCGGGCGGTAAACTTCTTGCGTACCTGAAGTCTTCAAGGGAAAGCTACGCCCGCAGTTCTAGCCATCTGAGGGGAATTCAAATCGCGACGCTTCCCGACGGCGATCGGAACATCCAGCGCGGCATTGACATCACGCCTGGCACTGAAGGACTGCCCTGTGGACATAAGACCACGGTTTTTGGCGCAATTCCCCAGATCCGCAATGAAAGCCAGCGTCTGTTCCTGAAGACGGAATCGCATGGCTGTCGCTATTCCACGTTGTCACATGATGACGCCGTCGCTGCACGCGCCGGTAGCGGTGGCGTAGATCGCCCCAAGCGTTCGGGCGACTTTAGGGATGCCATTGGCCACACGTTCAGTTTCCTCGCCACGCGCGGCAAAGGGCGTGCCGGTAGCCGGAAGGAGCACCTGCCCGGTTCCGTTAAGACTGCTTACAAGGCGACCGTCAAGGCGCTCAAGGAATCGCCTTACTACAAGTCGTTTGGAGGTTTCCTTGAACTGTCTCAGGCCTCCGTCGGCGGGTACGGTTTGAGAAGTCTGCGGACTATCTTGAATGATATGAAGCTCGATCCAAATTATTCGAGTGGTTTGGCGGCCATGCTGAAGCCGCTCGAAGATGAAATTGCGAATTTTAAATACCAGGACCATCCGACTATCCGGCTGGGCAGTGAAGTCATCCTCCAAAGTACCGATTTTTAATTCCAATAATCCGAAAGGAATCTGGTCATGACAACCGACAATCAGAAGAACTTCAATGAAATCCTTGCGGCATTGACGGCCGCGCTCGGCTGTGAGCCTCTCTCCCCCGAGGAGGATGGCCGCGTGCTGTTCGCGTTGGACGACAATCTTGGCTGTGCGCTTTTCCCGTTCGACGCCGAAGAGGCTGGAAATGACGGCGTGATGGCGTCACTGGTCGTTGGCCCCGTGCCGCCCGACAACACGGAACTGCTCTGGGATCTGCTGACGGGCAATTACATGGGTGCCGAAGCGGGTGCCGGTACGCTTTCCATCGAGCGGGAATCCGGCATGCTCGTCGTGTCGCGTCCATTCGATCTGCCGATCGACGCCGCCGCGTTCGTCGAGGCCTTCGCCAGCTTGGTCGGCGCGGCCCGTGCCTGGCGTGACCGTCTCGCCGTGGTGGCGGGTGACGTTCAGGAGGAAGTTCATTCGGTGGGCGACTTCATGCGTGTTTAACAGGGCGTAATGAATGTGACGCCTACTGTTGACGAATTCTCTAGGGGATGTGGCAGGGCTGCCGCATCCCCAGAGTGTTTTCACTGAATTGTTTTGATAAGGGTGATCGGGCCTTGCCATCGACGTGAAATAAGGAGTTCGAAATGACAAATCGTGAACGTGAGCGGTTGACATTGGATTTTGGCTGCCCGGATCGCGGGGCGGTCGAGGAGACTTTCTATCCGTGGGTGCTGACATGTCAGCGGTTCAAGGACGAAGGCATGCCGGCGGAGATCGCGTTGGGTGCACACGACATCACGAACGACCTCGTGGGCAAGAACGCGAACGCGGATCCCGAGAAGTATCTGCCTGTCACCTGGGGCGAAGGGGTGATGGCGTATGAGAACTATTTCGGTTTCGATCCGGTGCGGCGCATCCATTTCGTTCTGCCGTTCCGCCGCTTCGAGGAGTATGTCGTCGAGGAGACGCCCGAACACGTCATCCGTCAGGACATCTTCGGCCGCTGGAACATCCAGAAGCGCGGCAGCGCGATCGAGTTGCCGTATCGTCCCATCGTCGCCGACGCGGCCGCGTGGCAGAAGATGAAGCAGCATGCAGATGCGGAACTCGCGCAGTACTTCACCGACGCGGCGATCGACGCGGCGTATGGTCCGCTCAAGGCGGCACATGATCGTGGCGACTACACGATCCGCCTCAACCTCGAGGGCTTCTTCTGGACGCCGCGCGAGCTCCTCGGCATCGAGCCGCATCTCTATGCGTTCTACGACCAGCCGGAACTGATCGAGGACATGTGCGAGTACATGCTCAATGTGTACCTCACATATCTGCCGCGCGTGCTGGACCTTGTGCAGCCCGATGTCGTCTACCTGATGGAAGACCTCAGCGGACGGAACGGTCCGATGGTGTCGAACCGGATGATCGACAGGTTCGTTGGCGCGTACTATCGTCGGCTCATCCCGATGCTGCGTGCCCATGGCGTGGGCAATGTGTTCGTCGACACCGATGGCGATTTCATGAAGGCGATTCCGGTGTTCCTCGATGCCGGGGTCGATGGTTTCCTGCCGATGGACGTCAATGCGGGCATGGACATCGTGAAGGTTCGCCAGCAGTTCCCGAAGCTCAAGATCATCGGCGGCTATAACAAGCTGGAGATCGAGAAGGGTCCCGCTGCCATCGACGCCGAATTTGCGCGCATCCTGCCAGTCGTTCGGCAGGGGGGCTACATCGTTGGCGCGGACCACCAGGTGCCGCCGTCGGCTTCGCTTGAAAACTACAAATACTATATCGCGCGTCTGCGCGAGGTTATGGCTCAATGCGGACAGGCGTAAGCCAGTTGTGAGGGAAGATGAAAATGAACAAGATCCGAATGGGACTGTTGGCTGGATTGGCCCTGGCTGGTGTCGGAGTTCAGGCGGAGACGTGCGCGTTGGCGCAGACATTGGCGCGGCGGTCGCCGGCGACGCAACCCTATCCCTCTGTGTCGGGTGGACGCATCGCGGGTGAACCGGTCGCGGCTTCGCCCGATCCTCTGGTCGCCTACCGGTGGGACGCCCCCTCGGCATCGTCGAAGCTGCAGGCCTACGTGATGCTGCCGAAAAAGGCCGAAGATCTAGCCGGGCATTCGTTCTCGGGACTCGAGACGGTAGACCGTGAAAAATGCGCCATCCGCGTGACGGGTCCGGGTACGTTGCGGCTGGATTTCGGCGTGGAACTGCCGGCCTGGCTGGAGATCGACAGCCCCGACCTCACGGGACGGGTGACGCTCGGCGTGAGCGAGTACAATGTCGTCGAGAGCATCGGTGGGCACAAAACGCGGCGGCCCGAGAAGATCGGTCCGTCGACCTATCGCCTCAAGCTCAACCGCGAACTCTACGAGGGCGTACGCTTTGCGTTTGTCAACGTCGAGAAGTTCGATCGTCCGTTCACGATCACGGGCATTCGGGCGGTTACGCAGGTCATGCCGGTCAACTATACGGGCGCGTTCGCCTGCGACAATCCGCTCTTGGAACGCATCTGGTATGTGGCCGCGTGGGATGTGCGGGCGAATCTGCGCGAGGACTGCATCGGCGCGATCCTGATGGACCGTGGCGACCGCATCTCGTGGACGGGCGATGCCTATCCGTCGCAGGCGGCGTCGTTGGTGGCGTTTTCGAACTACGATACGGTGCTCAAGAATCTGCGCTTCACGGAATGCCATCGCAACAACATCGAGAGCTATGAACTCTATTGGATTGAGAGCCTCATCGACTACTACATGTACTCAGGGGATGCCGAAGGGGTGAAGTCCCTGTTGTCCGCCGCCATAGGACGCCTCGATCACGCCTACGCGATTTTCGATGCGCCGAAACATCTGCGTTTCGTCGGCTGGGACGAACGTACGGGCATTGGTTTCGACCATCCGGACTGCACGCAGAACAAGTTCACCTACCAGTTGCTCGCGATTGGCGCCTGGAAGCATTTCGCCGAAGTGCTGGACCGCATCGGCGAAGGCGCGCGTGCGGCGACCTATCGCCGCTACGCCACGGAGAAGACGAAGCAGCTTCTCGCGGATCCCGGCTATCTGGGGCGCCTTGGCATGCATGCTTCGGCGGATGCGATCAATGCTGGACTTCTGCCCGATCTCGAGAAACTCTACCACCGCGATCTTGCGGATCGCGTTCAGCGGCTTTCGTATTCGCCGTTCAACCAGTGCTTCCTCATCCAGGCCATGGCGGCGGCGGGACATTACGAGGATGCGTTTGCGAGCATTTTCGACTTGTGGGGCGAACAGATCAATTATGGCGGCACGTGTTTCTTCGAGGTGTTCCGTCCTGACTGGATTCCGATCATCGGTATCAACGGCCCCGTGCCGTTCACGCAGAGCGGCCACACGAGCCTGGCGCACCCGTGGGGAGCGGGCGTGCTGCAGTGGCTGAGCGAAGAGATGCTGGGGATCAAGCCGCTCGAACCCGGATTCGCGAAGTTCGCGGTGAGACCGCACTTCAATGGACGCGCCACCCGCGTGTCGGGACGTACGATGACGCCGCATGGGGCGGTAGAGGCGAGCTTCGATCTGACGACGGGCCGTCACGCGCTCACCGTGCCGGCTGGGACGCAGGCCGATTTCGCGATCCCGAAGGAAGGGATGTCCATCAAGAAGATCGTCGTGTCGGAAGGTGGAAAGAATGTGAAGGTCGAGTCGCTTGATTCGCAGGATGGTTTCGCCGTCCTACGGAACCTGCCGGCGGGTCGCTACACGTTTGACGTGACCTATGCGGGCAAACCCCAGGCCGCGCGGGTGGAAGAATGGCGGTATGCGACCAAGTGCGAGGCGATCGATTATGCGACGCGGGGCGATTGGTTCAAGAAGTACGGGAAAGACGGTTATTTCATTGTCGGGGGTGGTCCGAAGAAGGGCGATCTCGCGGTGCTGCCGGACTATGTGGAGTCGGTGACATTCGACTATGTGAACCGGCTGTCGAACCATCGGTCGGTCGACGTGCTGCCGCGCGATCCGCGTGCGCCGCTGGCGACACGGCCCGACGGCACGGGGCCACGTGCGTTTGGATGCTACTACTCGAATGGCCTGCAGATGTGTCCTGTTGACATCAAGCTCAAGACGCCGCGCAAATTTACCGTCGCACTCTATTTCGCGGACTGCAAACCAGGTCCGGGCGGCCGTGTGCAGAATGTGGATGCATTCGATCTGGAGACATTGAATCGTATCGCCCCCACCGTGAAAGTCGAGCATTTCGAAGGCGGTGTCTACGTGGTATTTACCTACGACCGTTCGATCCGCTTCCGCTGCAACAACATCCGCGGCGACAATGCCGTGATCAACGCCGTATTTTTCCAATAGGCGAGGTGAGTCCCCGTGAATCCGCATCGTCCCCCACTCCGCTTGCCACGAGACGATGTTTTCGCTAGAGGGGGGACTCGGATTTTGGTATAATGTCCTTAAACAGAGAGGTTTAAAGGACTAGACGATATGAAGAAATCATTGATTCGCGGGATGCTGGCGCTGCTGGCGGGTGTTGCAACGAGTGCGGTGTGGGGTCTGTCCCCAACTGTGGCGACGAGTCCGGACGGACTGAACAAGATCGAGCTTGCGCGCAAGGACGGTGTGGTGAAGATCACAGCGTCGCGGCGGGGCGATGTGACGATGGTGTCGACATTCGCGGGGCTCGCGTATCTTGATTCCGACAAGGGGCCGGACCCGAAGCGGGATGACATTCTTTCCGTGTCGACGAGCCGGACCACGGGTGTCCGTAAGACGCCCGTCTATAAGCGTGCCGAGATTTCGCTCGCCGACTGTCGTACGCGTGTGTCCTTCGAACGTGGCTGGGGCATTGAGCTTGCGGCGCGTAACGACGGTGTCGCGTGGCGTCTGTTCACCGAGGGCAAGGGCGAGGTGAAGATTACGGCGGAAAAGACGAGCTTCTCGTATCCGACGGACGATTGCCTGGTGTGGCCGGGCTATGGCCGCAAGCCGGCGAAGTTCGACCGTCTTCAGTGGGGTTTCCAGCCGAAGAACGTGATGCAGAAGGTGCGCGAGATCCGCGTGGATGGCGGCGAGCTGGCGGCGCACCATTGCCTGCCGCTGCTGTCGCAGAATCCGGCGACGGGACGTTGGGCGCTGCTCACGGAAAGCGATCTCGTGGACTATCCGTCGATGCAGCTGGTGCGTCCGAGTGCCGCGAATACGTCCGTTCACGCGCTCTTCGCGGCCTATCCTGCGACGACGAACTACACGGGACGCTACTACCGCGTGTTGACGCGCGAGAACTTCATCGCCCGTACTTCGGCGGGACGCACCTTCCCGTGGCGTGTCGTGCTGCAGGGCGACAAGCCGGGCGATCTGACCGACTCCGACTGCGTGGCGGCGCTTGCGCGTCCGCCGGATCCGGGTGCGGACTTCAGCTGGGTGCAGCCGGGCATCGTGGCGTGGGACTGGTGGAACAACTGGAACCTCAAGGGCGTCGACTTTAAGCCGGGCATCGATACGCGCACCTACAAGTACTATCTCGACTTCGCGGGACGTCATGGCATCCGCTATGTGATTCTCGACGAGGGCTGGAGTGAAAAGCTCGATGTGACGCGCGTGCAGAAGAACATCGACCTGCCGGAACTCATCCGCTACGGAAAGGAACGCGGCGTGGAGATCATCCTGTGGTGCGCGTGGGCTCAGTTGCCGGGCCGTCAGGACGAGATTTTCGCCAAGTACGCGAAGATGGGCGTGAAGGGTTTCAAGATCGACTTCATGAACCGCGACGACCAGCAGGTGGTGAACTTCCTCGAAGAGACGGCGCGCATCGCTGCGAAATACCACTTCCACGTCGACTATCACGGCATGTTCAAGCCGTATGGACTCGAGCAGCGCTATCCGAATGTGCTGTCCTACGAAGGCGTGCATGGACTTGAGGAACTCAAGTGGGTGACGCACAAGGACATGCCGCTCGTGGACTGCCAGCACTACTTCCTGCGCATGGCGGCGGGTCCGATGGACTACACGCCGGGGGCGATGCTGAACCGGACGCGTGCCGCGTGGAAGCCGGTGTACAAACGGCCGACCTCGCAGGGAACGCGTTGCCACCAGATGGCGCTTTTGCCGCTCTACTTCTCGCCGCTTCAAATGATGGCCGACTCGCCGACGAACTACGAGGCAAATGAGGAGAGCGCCACGTTCATGGCCGGGGTGCCGACGGTGTGGGACGAGTCGCGTACTCTTGCGGGCGATCCGCGTACATTTGCCGCCGTGGCGCGCCGGAAGGGGAACGCCTGGTGGATCGGCGTGATCAATGCGTGGGAGCCGCGTGAAGTCGAACTCGACCTTTCGTTCCTCGGTGATGGCGCCTGGTCGATGGAGTCGTTCGCCGATGCGGCCGATGCGGACAAGAATCCCGAGCATTATGTACGCCAGACCGGCGTCAAGCCGGGTTCGACGCTCAAGATCAAACTCGCGCCGGGCGGCGGTTTCGCCGCGAAGCTGACGCGCTAGAAAACGAGAGTCAAAACATGAAAAGGTTGCTGTTCTGGGTTGGTGCTGTTGCGATCGCCGTGTCTCTTTTCGCGGGGGATCCGTATGACTACAAGCAGACGGTGCAGCGTCGCGTGTCGCCGGTGGCGATTACGCATCCGATTGCGGGACGTTCGCTCGTCGACTTCGGACAGGAGGCGTTCGGATTCCTCGAGTTCGTGCCGCCGCCGGGAACGCGCGGACCTTACGAGGTGCGTCTGGGCGAAATCATCAAGCCGGATGGCAGTGTGAAGATGAACCCGGGCGCGACGATCCGCTCGACGAAGATTGTCGGCGAGATCACGCGTGACGGCGTTCATCGTGTACCGCTCAAACCCGATAAGCGCAACACGAACGGGGGTCGGGAAGGTGCGGCGGTAAAGATTCCGGCGCGGCATGGTGTCGTGACGCCGTTCCGCTATGCGGAAGTCTTTCACGCACCGTTCAAGGTCAACCCCGAGACGGTGCGCATGGTCGCCGTGGAATATCCGATGGATATGACGCAGTCGACTTTCACCTGCGATGACGCGCGGCTTGTGAAGATCTACAATCTCTGCAAGGAGTCGATCCGCGCCACGTCCTTTGCGGGACTCTATGTGGATGGCGATCGCGAGCGGATTCCCTACGAGGCGGATGCCTATCTCAACCAGCTCGGCGAGTATGCCGTACACGCCGACTACTCGCTTGGACGTGCGAGCCACGAGTATCTGATGGCGCATCCAACCTGGCCCACGGAGTGGAAGCAGCATTCAATCAAGATGGCATGGACGGACTGGATGTGGTCCGGCGACACGCGGTCGTTGGCGAAATGCTACGACCAGTTGAAGAACGACAAGCTGCTGGAACGCTTTGCGCGTCCGTCGGACGGTTTGCTCGTCACGGGCAGTGCGGCGAACAAGTTTTCGAAGATTAATCCCAACGGTGCGCGTGACATCGTCGACTGGCCGCTCGGCGAACGCGACGGCTATGTGTTCGAAGAACTCAATGCCGTGGTGAATGCTTTCTACTACCGCAATCTCCTCGAGATGGCCGACATCGCGCGTGCCTTGGGGAAGACGGCGGATGCGGAAGCTTTTGCGGCACGTGCCGTGCGCGTGTACGCGGCCTATCAGCGCGTGTTCTTCCGTGCGGCGACGTGC
>JAZUGW010000199.1:0-2766 GCA_045641465.1 Kiritimatiellia bacterium
AGGGCGACGTTCGCCTTCGCGAGGTAGCTGATGACGTTCGACGCGGTACCGCCGGCCACGGAACCGACGAGGACGACGCCCGCAGCAAGCTCTCCGTCGAACCCGAAGAGTCTCGCCAACGTGAACCCGACCACGGGCATCACCAGGAACTGCAGGAAGACGCCGACAAAGACCCCGACGGGCATCTTCGCGACCCGCTGGAAATCCGCCAGCGTCAACGTCGTGCCCATCCCGAACATGATCAGCCCGATCGTCGGGGAAATCAACGTCAACAGCGGTTTGCCGAACCAGACATCGAACGCCGACGGCCAGCAACAGGCCACCAACGCACTGAGGATGATGGCGATGCCAAATGCCTGGCGACGCAGAAAGTCCAGGAAAAACGCAACTCTGGAGTCCACAAGCAACCTCTGCGCTTCACTACTCGGTCAGCTGGGGAATCCAAACGCGGTAGCGATTGGACGGCTTCCACTCGTTGCCCGCCGAAGCGAAATCGCAAAAATGGATTTCGACCGGCTTGCGCTCGCCCGTGTACAGGTTGAGCGAACCGAGCGGGTTCGCGGTCTGCACAAACGAAAGCCAACGACCAGGATGCGGCGCCTTGTCGACACGCAACGTGCCAGTCAGCTGAATCGTGTCGTCCGTATCGCCGTCGCCGTAGCGCGAGTCGCGCGCGAGCGCGAGCGGACCCCAGGTATAGGCGAGATGTCCTTCCTGCTGGTGGACCTTCGCCTTGATCGGCCAGTTGAGCACCACTTCGTCGCCCCGCTTCCAGTCGCGCACGATGTCCTTCCAGCCCGTCGGCTCGCTGGTCACCCACGACGGCACGCGCACACGCAGCGTGAAGCGCCCCGGCTTCGACGGATTCACCACCAGCTTCACCTTGCCGCTCGCCGGATAGTCCGTCTGCTGGACAATCTCCACCTTGTTGTCGCCGCACGCGATTGCCGCGCGTCCCGGAATGTACTGCGTCACGGAAACGACGCCCGGCTCGGCGAGCAGGATCGTGTCGAGCAGGCAGGCCAGCCCGCGCGGACCGTTCTCGTTGCAGCAGTGCGTCGGCAGATTGCACTGGTTCGGACCCTCGCCACGATGACCCGCCAGCGGGAAGTACATCGAGAAGCGCGTGCAGTCCGGCTTGATGGACGCGAGAAACGCATTGTAGAACGTGCGCTCGAACTCATCCGCCCAGCGCGCCTCGCCCGTCGCCTTCAACAGCGCCCGGCAGAGATGCATCCACAGGATCGTCGTACAGCCCTCATTCTGGCAGCGCGCCATCTTCGTCTGTTTCGCGGCGCCGTGATACCAGTATTCGCAAGTCGAACCCGAACCGATCAGCGAGAGCTCCGTGCGCGTGATGTTGTCCGCCGCCGCCTTCACCGCCGCGAGCGCGCGTTCGTTGCCCGTCGCCGCCCAGTACTCGACAAGGCCGAGATAGCAGGTCGTCATTTCATAGGACTTGTTCGTACGGTCCCATGCGAACGGACGCGACTTGTTCTCGGAGTAGCTGGCGATGTCCTTGCCCGCAAGCGCGTTGGAGAGCAGATGCGCGCTCTTCGGGTCGCCGTCTTCCATCTGCGACACGATGTAGTTCGCATAGTCGAGATACTTCTGTTCCTTCGTCCGCGCATAGAGACCGGCGGCCACCTGCAGATAGCCCATCGACGCATAGCCGTGGTGCGTGCCCACCGTCGCGATCGCACGCGGCGCCTTCGGGCCCACTTCCGTCATCAGCTGGTCGCAGAGTTTCTTGACCGTTTCAAGCACGCCCTTGTCGCCCGTCGCGTCGTACCACGCGAGCAATCCCAGCGAGGTATACTTGCGGCACCAGATGTCCCAGTCGGACTGCCGATAGCGGCGTTGAAGCGGCAGCGAACCGATGTAGCCGTCGTCGTATTGCGACTCCTGGATGAACTTCACCGTACGGTTGATCTTGTCACGCAACGCGGAATCGCCCGTCAGCTGCCACACCGGCACGGCCGCCGTCATCCACTTGCCCCAGTATTCGCCCGCCCAGGCCGGAAGCTTGCCCATGCTGTCGCGCGCAAAGACCATCGCGAGCTGCTCCGCGTCCTTGCCCTTGACCGACATGTCGGCATAACGCGCCATCCAATTGCCCACGTATCCCTTCAGTTCGACATCACACGGCTTGGGTCCGACGCGCACGGGACCTTGCGCCGCGCAAACCCAGGCCATTCCCAACATTCCCCACATCATTACGGTCTTCATTCGACTGCTCCTTTTATTTTGACGTTAAATCGCTTCGCCGCGCGCTCAGGTCCAACCTGCACCCGTCGGCTTCCAACGGCACCCATTCTACCAAATACAGCCGTTTTTATCAACTCGGTTCAATCCGAAGAAGGTTTCACAGAGAATCCCGAGCCTTACCGGGGAGCGTCGAATGCGATCGTCCCCGTCTCGTCCTCGCACGTCGCGCAGTAGAACCCGCCGATGGAGAGAACGCAATCGACGGCCTCGCGAAGTGTCGCATGCGCGCCTATGCACAAGTGCAAGGCGATGCGTTTCGACAGATTTTGTCCACCCGTGGAGATGATCTTGGAATACGTCTGCCGGCGCAGCCATAGCATCTACTCGGAACGCCCTCGCAATGCCGCTTCACCAGTTCATTAAGTCGTTGCGCGAATGACCGTTCTTTCTCCACGAATGAAAAATGGCTCTTCAGGCATGACTGTGGTTCAGCAGACGCCCTCTCACGGTACATCCGGCCGCATTTCGGATCAGCGAGGACAGCATCCTTCCGGTTCT
>JAZUGW010000200.1:0-23678 GCA_045641465.1 Kiritimatiellia bacterium
GATTGTCATGATCTTTACATTGATGATTGGCTTGCCATTCTCGGTCGTTGCGCATACTCCGGCCGAGTCGAACGAGGTTGTACGGATTATGCTCGATTCTTCTATGAACCATCCCGACAATTTGGATCGGGAAGGCCCTCGGACCCATTTCAGATTCTATGATCCTACGGTGTTTTTCGGAATGGAAGCCGGTCAGGGGTGGACGCCTGAAGGACGTCGTGCGGCATTCGAGGATTTTGTCGAGCACATGGGAACGGTCGATTTCAATTGCACGACGAATGTGACGCGCAGGCAAGTCGCCAAGGCCGTTGCTCAGTGCGCGAATTTCAATTATACAAATGCTGCGCCTGCCCTGCGGCGATTGGCGATGAACGCAACCTATCACGAAAGATATCGGAAGTCGGCGATTCGAGTCGCCATTCGTCTAGGCGGTGTCTGTCAGGAAACGACAGATTTCGTTGATTCGATTGTGACGAATGCTTCTGTTTTTTCTATTAATGAACGTTGCGAGGCTTTATGTGTGTATGGAGGAATCGTGGAGACGGCAGAAACCAATCCTTCAATTATGGCCGCAACGCAGTTGTTAGTTCGGCATCGAACTTTTCATAAGTGGTGCATGGTAAATTGCGATTCGGTTTTCACCGCTCGAATTGACGGTTATGTTTCCAGCTCAAATCGCCTTGAGTATGCGAATTTTGCGTTGAGTCAGAACCCGCTTGAAGTCAATGTTCGAAGGTACTTTGAGAATATTACCAACCAGCTTCTCTCGGCGGGTCAACCCCTTCAACAACTGAATTTGGAAGGAGACGAACAATGATCGTGTCTCCAATCATGTTCGCCGCCGCTCTGGCGACGCTTTCGCCCACGAATGAGCCGAGTTCGTTCGGTACGGAGACTGAACGGACATTCGCCTGTCCGTCGATTGCCGAGCGGGATGTGTGGCTCGATTTCGATCTCGGCTTCACCCCGTCGGCGTCGAATTGTGTCGAGGTCGCGTTCGGCGCGGATGTGGATGGCGACGGTGTGTTGACAGATTCCGAATCTCGCTTCGCCTTTGCCCTTGATTGCGGGTCACTTGTCGTACGTGATGCCGACGGGACGAGCCTGTTCTCCCAAACGACGGACGCGCATCATCTTGTCCTTCGCCTGAAGCCGGCAAAAGCCCAATGCCCCGATGCTTGGAAATTAGAGTCGGTCGATGTGCAAGGTACAGGTTCGGCTCTTGCAGAAAGACCGTTCGCCGATAACACTGTACCTTTGATGGGTTGGTCTTCGGCACGGGTTCGCGTCAGTGGCCCGGACACCGCGTCTGTGCAAATTAACGCCAGGCGCTCACGCCATGCTTTTGTGTTCACTGTTCGATGAGTCATGCGTGGCATCGCCCATTACACGGTCGCTTTCATCTTGCTCGTTTGAGCAGAATGGGGTATAATATTGGGCGATTCATTAAGGAACATCTTTTATGACACTCGAAGAACTCGAACAGGGCAAGGCCGCTTCGTTGGCCGAAATCGCCGCTGCCGCGGATGCTGCGGCGGTGGAGCAGTTGCGTATCAAGTATGTGGGCCGCAATGGGTCCATTCCCGCATTGATCAAGGGCATGAAGGATGTGCCGAAAGAGGAGCGCCCCGCCTTCGGCAAGGCCGTGCAGGCCTGGCGTGCCGAAGTGGAGGCCGCGCTTGCGGCGAAGGGTACGGGCGCCGCAGCCGGTGGCGGCAAGGCCGAGACCGTGGATGCGACGCTGCCGGGCCGCTGGGCGGCACCGGGCGTCGAGCATCCGCTCAGCCGCGTGATCGCCGATACGGCGCGCATCTTTGGACAGCTCGGTTTCACCGTGGCGGACGGTCCGGACATCGAAACGCGTTTCAACAACTTCACGGCGCTCAACACGCCGGCGCATCACCCGACGAACGACCGTACGGACACGTTCTGGATCGACAGCGCCGAGGTGCGGGGCGAGGGGATGACGCGGACGGCTGAAGACCTGCTTCTGCGCACGCAGACTTCTCCTGTGCAGATCCGCACGATGCTGGCGAACAAGCCGCCGGTGCGCGTGATCTGCCCGGGCCGCACGTATCGCCGCGACACGACGGATGCGACGCACTCGGCGAACTTCCACCAGATCGAAGGCCTCTATGTGGATACGAAGCCGGTTTCGCTGGCGGACCTCAAGAGCGTGCTCGCCTACTTCGCGAAGGAAATGATGGGCGACAGCGTGACGGTGCGTTTCCGTCCGCACTTCTTCCCGTTCACGGAACCGTCCGTGGAAGTCGACTTCTCCTGCCACGTGTGCAAGGGCAAGGGCTGCAACGTGTGCAAGCAGTCCGGCTGGATCGAAGTCGCGGGCGCCGGCATGGTGGATCCGCGCGTGTTCAAGCACGTGGGCTGGAATCCCGAGGAAGTCAGCGGCTACGCGTTCGGCTTCGGCGTCGAGCGCATTGCGATGATCAAGTACGGCATTCCCGACATCCGCTGGCTCTACGAGAACGATCTGCGCTTCCTGTCGCAGCTCGTCTAACGCGCCGCGGCGAGAGGGAATGATTCCGGACGCCGCTTCCTGGGGATTCGGCGTCCTTCATTTTGAAAGAGAATACAGTTTGCAATGGATATCAGAAAGCAGATCACATCGGACATTTTCTACGTGGGCGTGAACGACCACGACATCGATCTTTTCGAGGGCCAGTACGTGGTGCCGCTCGGCATGGCCTACAACAGCTATGTGATCAAGGGCACCAAGACGGCGGTGATGGATACCGTGGACGCGCGTTTCTTCGAACCCTGGTGCGCGAACATCAAGTCGGTGCTGGGCGATGCGGCGCCGGACTTCCTCGTGGTGCAGCACATGGAACCCGACCACTCCGCCTGCATCGCGCGATTCCTCGAGGCGAACCCGACGACGAAGGTCGTGTCGTCCGCACAGGCGTTCCGCATGATGAAGCAGTTCTTCGGTACCGACTTCGCGGATCGCCGCGTGGTGGTGAAGGAGGGCGACACGCTTGATCTGGGCGGACACGTGCTGGCGTTTGTCGCGGCGCCGATGGTCCACTGGCCGGAAGTGATCGTCACCTACGACACAACGACGAAGATCCTTTTCTCGGCGGACGGTTTCGGCAAGTTCGGTGCGAACGACGTGGAGGATCCCGAGGGCTGGGACTGCGAAGCGCGCCGCTACTATATCGGCATCGTCGGCAAGTATGGTCCGCAGGTGCAGGCGCTGCTCAAGAAGGCCGCAGGTCTCGCGATCGAGAAGATCCTGCCGCTGCACGGTCCGATTCTCGAGACGCCGGAGGAACTCGCGCACGTGCTGAAACAGTATAACACGTGGTCGAGCTACGGCGTGGAGAGTCCGGGCGTGTGCATCGCCTACACGAGCGTCTACGGCCACACGAAGGCGGCCGCGCTCAAGCTCAAGGAGCTGCTGCTCGCGAAGGGCTGTCCCAAGGTGGCGCTGAGCGACCTCGCGCGCGACGACATGCCCGAGACCGTCGAGGACGCCTTCCGCTACGGCAAGCTCGTGCTGGCGACGACCACATACAACGCCGACATTTTCCCGTTCATGCGGACGTTCATCGCGCATCTCACGGAGCGTAACTATCAGAACCGCGTCATCGGCCTCATCGAGAACGGCAGCTGGGCGCCGACGGCGGCAAAGGTGATGAAGGGCCTCTTCGAGAAGTCCAAGAATATCGCGTTCTGCGAGAACACGGTGACGATCCTTTCGGCCCTCGATGAAACGAGCGAAGCGAAGCTCGCGGCGCTCGCGGATGAACTGATGTCGAAGTAAACACAAAGGAGACACGAACGAATGAAGACCTCACGTAAGGAGTTTATCAAGACGCTCTCGGCTGCGTCGCTTTTCTCGATTGCGCCGGCTCGCGTCCTTTTTGGCGCCCAGACGCCGTCGAACATGCTCACCCGCGCGCTGATCGGCTTCGGCGGCATTGCGCATAGCGAGAACCACCTCGGGTTCCGCGGCTCGCGCCTGATCGGCCTCTGCGATCCGGATGCGACGCGTGTGCGGGATGGTCTCGCGCTCGCGGCGGGTCCGAAGTACAATTACGGCAAGATCAAGGGCTACAAGAATTTCATGGAGCTTCTGGCCGACAAGGATGTGGACATCGTGCACATCTGCACGCCGCCGCATTGGCATGGCTGCATGAGCGTGATGGCCGCGAAGGCGGGCAAGGACATCTGGTGCGAAAAGCCGATGACCCGCACGGTGGGCGAAGGCAAGCGCGTGATGGAGGTCGTGAAGGCCCAGAAGCGCATGTTCCGTCTCAACACGTGGTTCCGCTTCCAGTCCACGTACTACGGTTTCGGCACGACGGTGGAGCCGATCCGCCAGGTCGTCGAAAACGGCCTCCTGGGCAAGGGTCCGATCAAGTGCACGTTCGGTGCGGGCCAGGGCTTCAACTGGAAGTTCCAGTGGTCGGGCAAGGTGAACCTCATCCCCGAGGTGATCCCGACGTCGTTCGACTGGGACATGTGGCTCGGTCCGGCGCCGTGGAAACCCTACAACCGCCATCGCACGCACGGGACCTTCCGCGGCTACTGGGATTACGACGGCGGCGGCTTGGGCGATATGGCGCAGCACTACCTCGATCCGCTGCAGTATCTCCTCTGCAAGGACGAGACGAGCCCAGTGAAGGTGGATTATGTCGGCCCGAAACAGCATCCCGACGTGGTGGGTCGTTTCGATCGTCTCACGCTCACCTACAACGACGGCACCACGGTGGCGCTCGACGGTGACGAGACGCTCAAGGGCGAGCCGCTCCTGCGCGGTTCGAACGGCCTCTGCGTCTACAAGAAGGCGCCGAACGGCAAGACGCTGCGCATCAAGGACAACAACGGCTGGTGGCCGGAAGAGAAGGTCCTCAAGACCCTCGCCGAGCTGCCGAAACCCGCGAAGCAGCAGACGGACTTCATCGACTCCTGCAAGAACCGCAAGACCTTTGCGCTCAACGAGTCGAACGGCTTCCGTTCCTGCACGATGTTCAACATCGCGATCGTGGCCGAGCGCCTCGGCCGTGGCTTCAAATTCGATCCGGAGACGCTCCACGCGGTGGACGATCCGGCGGCCGAGCGTTTCCTCTATCAGTCGATGCGCGCGCCGTGGCACAAGGAGATGTTCGGCTGAACACCCGCGAACGAAAAAGGAGTTTCTCATGAAAAAGATAGTTCTCATTGGTCTCGTCCTGGCTGCGGGCGCGTTGTTCGCGAAGGATGCTGAAATTCTGGATATCCGTCCGAGTGCGGAGTCGATGAAGGGTGCCCCCACGTCGGTGACGTGGCAGCATCAGAACAAGGCGGCGCTGAATGCGGCCGTTCAGCCGGCGGCGCTCAAGGCGATCGTTTCGGACGCGGCGAAGGCCGACGCGCTCTGCGCGGCGGTGCAGCCCGCCTACTACACCCAGCCGCTGAAGGCGTTTCAGCTGGCCGCGGCGACGCAGTATGTGATGACGCCGGGTGTCGACGCGAAGTACCGCAAGCTCTGGGCCTGCGCGCTCGTCAAGGCGGGCAAGAAGGCGACGGATGCGAGCGTGAAGCAGTTCTTCATGGACCAGCTGCGCTGGTGCGCGTGCGAGAAGTGCATTCCCGCCGTGTACGAGATCGCCGGCGCCGAGAAGAACCTGAAGGACTTCGCGGACATGATCGCCCGCGAGCTCAAGGGCAAGAAATAAGTCGTCGTTGAACGGACGCACGGGAGAATCTCCAGATGCGCATCACGCGAGAACCTCTCTACGAGGACGCACCGAAAGGCCGTCTTGACGCGCTTCGCCGCCGCGCGGTGGCGTATTTTACGCGCGTGGGCGGCACGGTGCGCCTGGCGCTTGAGTCGCTCGCGTGCGTGCCGGGCGTTTTGCTGCACGGGGATTCCCGGGCGTCCTTCATCGAACAGCTCTATGTGACGGGCATCCGCACGCTGCCCGTCATATCCGTAGTCGGCCTGTTCACCGGCATGATCCTCGGTCTACAGGTGGGCCTCATCCTCAGCCAGTTCAACCAGGAAGCCTATCTCGGTGCGGCGGTGATGCTCACGCTCATCCGCGAGATGGGTCCCTTCGTGACGGGCATCTGCCTGTCGGCGTGCGTGGGCAGCGCCATGGCGGCGGAATTGGGCACGATGACCGTCAACGACGAAGTGGCGGCGCTCGAGATCATGTCCATCTCGCCCGTGCGCTATCTTGTCGCGCCGCGAATCGGCGCTCTGGTGGTGATGTCGCCGCTTCTGGCGTTCTATGCCTGCGTGCTGGGCGTGATGGGCGGCGGACTCGTTGGCTATACGCAGTTGAACATCCCGTTCTCGCAGTATATGGCCGCAGCCGTGAGTTTCGCCGTGGTCAAGGATCTCTTTGTCGGCCTTCTGAAGGCAGCGGTGTTCGGCCTGCTCATCGGTGCGGTCAGCTGCCATGAAGGCTTCAATACGCGGCTGGGCGCGGTGGGCGTGGGACGTGCCACGCAGCGCTGCGTGATCGTGTCGTTCCTCCTCATCCTCATGGTCGGGTATATGATCACCCGCGCGTTCTACTTCGAGTTCAGCCTATGATCCGATTTGACAATGTGGTGAAGAAATTCGAGGGACGCGCGGTCTTGGACGGTGTCTCGTTCGAGGTGACGAAGGGCGAGATCCTCGTGATCGTCGGTCCTTCGGGCACCGGCAAGTCCGTCACGCTCAAGCATCTCGTGCGCCTCTTGACGCCGACGAGCGGGAGCGTGTGGTTGGACGACATTGAAATTTCTTCGGCCACGGGCAAGACGCTCGAGGCCGTGCGCGAACGCTTCGGCTATCTGTTCCAGGGCGGCGCGCTGCTGGGATGGCTGACGGTTGCGGAAAACGTGGCCTTGCCGCTGCGCGAACGGACGCACCTTTCCGAAGCCGAAATCGAGATGCGCGTGGTGAAGGCGCTCGACGCAGTCGAACTGCTGCCGGCGGCCGATCGCTATCCCGCCGAGATTTCGGGCGGCATGCAGAAACGCGCCGGTTTGGCACGCGCTATCGTGCGCCAGTCGGACATCATCCTCTACGACGAGCCGACATCGGGACTCGACCCCGTCACCTCGGTGACGATCAACCGCTTGATTCGCCGCCTCAACAAAGAGCGCGGCATTACGTCCATTGTCGTGACGCACGACTTGCAGGGGGCGCTCCTCTTCGCGGACCGTCTGCTGATGCTGAAAGACGGCCATGTCGTGACGATCGCCACGCCGGCGGAGTTCGTCCATTCGTCGATTCCGGACGTGCAGGATTTTCTCAAGGCGCAGTTCATCACCCCTGATTTACTGGAGAAGAAGCTATGAGCAGAAAGAACAGAGATGTGTTCGGCGAGTTTGTCGTCGGTCTCTTTATGGTTGTCGTGATTGCGCTGCTCGCGTATTTTACGATTGTCATTTCAGGTGTTGACCTTCTCGTGGGACGCAAGCGTACGAAGGTGACGGTCACGTTCACCGATGTGGGCGGACTCAAGGACCGCGACAGCGTCGTCTACCGCGGCATGAAGGTCGGAACGGTCGAGCATATTTCGCTCTCGCCGTCGAACACGGTTGTGAAGGTGAAGATCGACAGCGACGTCGTCTTGCGCGAGAACGCCTACATCAGCGTGGCGGCGATTTCGCTTTTGGGCGGCAACTATCTGTTGATGGAAGAGGGTTCCGGCAAGGTGATGCCGCTTGAGTCGACGGTGTTCAAGGGCACGCCGCCGGTGGACTGGATGCGCGACCTGGGCGACATTGCACGCAGCCTCAAGGAAGTGACTTCGCAGGGGGCGGTGAAGAACATCGCCTCGAATGTCGAAGAGACGGTTCAGAACGTGAACAAGATCGTCGCCCGCATCGAACGCGGGGAGGGTACGGCGGGTAAGCTCCTCTCGAATGATGATTCGGTCTACAACGACGTCAAGAGCGCCGTGGCCGAGGCGAAGACGGCGCTCGCCGGTGCGCAGAAGACGTTCGACAACGCGGCTGAAATCTCCGATCGCCTGGTGAAGGGCGAGGGCACGATGGGCAGACTGCTGTCGAAGGACGAGACGTTCTACGCGGATCTGAAGAAGACGATTGCGAATGCGTCGGAAGTCTCCGATCGCATCGCGAAGGGCGAGGGGACGGTCGGCAAGCTGCTCTCTAAAGACGATTCCGCCTGGACCGACCTCAAGGCGTCTCTCGCGAGCGTGCGCGAGGCGACGGACAAGCTGAAGAAGGGCGAGGGCCTGCTTGGGCGCGCTTTCAACGACAAGCAGTTGGCGGACGATGCCTCCGCGCTTGTGAAGAACCTGCAGGCGGTGGCGGCGCGTCTTGAGAAGGGCGAGGGCACGCTGGGCAAGCTCACGAGCGACAGCGGCATGTACGACGAAGTCAATGCGCTGATCAAGGACGTGCGCCAGATCGTCGACAACTACCGCGACACGACGCCGATCACGACCTTCGGCTCCCTCGCGACGGGCGCGCTCTGATTAAAGCGCGAGCAGCTTGCGCGCGGCGTCGAAGGCTTCCGCGAGGTTGATCTTCTTCGCACCAAGAGCCGCGCACGATTCCGCGAACCGCCGGAACTTGTGAGGTCCCGGATTCAGGTTGTCCAGTACGCGCACTTCGGCCGTGCCGAACGTGCAGGCTTCCGAAAGCATGCCCGTCGATTCGGCCGTCACATAGAGCACCTTCGCGAGCGACACGAAGGCGGGGATCGGATTGAAGTGGTCCTTGGAGTAGAGGAGCTTGTAGTCGAACGGGAACGTGTCCACGACGGCTTCAACATCGGCTGGCGTGCGCCGCGAGGTCGTCACCCAGTGTTCGCAGTCCGGCGTGTCGGCGAAGAGCTTGGTGAGTTCGTCGCGCATCCAGTCAGCTGTCATCGTCGAGCACTTGTTGGGTCCGCCGATGATCACGCCCACGGCAGGACGCGTCGCATCGTATGCGTATTTCGCGCGGAAGGCCGCGGTGCCGTTTTCATAGAATGTCGCATCGTTCGCGACGAGGTTCGCGGGGATCTCGATGACGTTCGACGCCGGCGGCGGTTGATCGAATGCCGGTGCGAGGATGCAGTCGAAGGTGGCGATCTTGTAACCGCGCGGATAGAGCACCACACCGCACTTGACCCCGAGCTGGCGGGCAATCGTCTTGGCGGCGTAGAACGTGCCTGAACCCGTCCCGAGAACGGCCACATGTCCATCGTCGGCGTGAAGATCGGGAAGGGAACCCTGATACAGAGAAAGCGTGTGAAGGCCCAGATGGTCGAAAAGATAAGAGAGCGCCTTCCAGACGGTGCCCTTGAAATGGATTTCCTTTATTTCGAAATCGTACCCGAGTGCCCGGGCAAACGCCTTCGACTGGTTTTCGTGACCGGCCTTTCCGTCGGTCAGAATGAGAATCTTCTTTGCCATTCAATTACTCCGATTTCGGGCTTGGGGTCTTCGGCTCCAAGTTCCCTTTCAACAGATCCTTGACGGCCTTGCGCATCTGGCGCTTGGCGAGGGCCATGCTGTTTTTGATCGTACAACCGGCGGCGCGCACGTGTCCGCCGCCGCCAAAGAACGTGGCGAGCTTTGTTGCGTCCCAGGGGGCGCGTGTACGGATCGACACGCGCGTCTCGTGCGTGCGGTCGGGAATCTGATAGAAGAAAAGGGCGATTTCGTTCCGGGCGACCTGACGCGGGATTTCAATCACGTCCTCGGCTTCGGCCTTCGTGCCGCGCACCTCGCGGAAGTCGTCGCGTGTCAGCGTGACCTCGGCGACCTTGCGGTTCTTCCAGATGTGGAGCGAACGCCAGGCGCGTCGCTTGAGCTCGATCGCCTTCGTGTTGAACGAACAGTAGAGGATGTCGTTGATCAGGGCCGTGCGCACACCGTACTTCAGCAGGTCGCCGGCGGCACGCAGCGTGCTCGGCTGCGTCGAGTCGTACGCGAAGCGTCCGGAGTCCGTCACGATCGCCACCCAGAGAGCCTCGGCGATCGCGCGGTCGAAAGGCCATTCCATCCACTTCGCAAAGCGCCACACGAGTTCGCCGGCGGACGACGCCGTCGGATCGATGATCGAAACGGTGCCCGTTTCCTGGCTCGTGGCGTGATGGTCGATTGTGAGCGTCGGCAGTTTCTCGGCGAACGGACGCACCTCGGGCGGCAGACGCGACGGCGCGGCGGCATCGACATAGATGAAGAGATCGAAACGACGACGCTTGAGCTTGCGCGGCGGAACGAGATCGGCCACGCCTTCAAGGAAACCCGGCTTGCCGAGCGCATGCGGGTCGGCGGTCGCGACGGCGTCGTGACCCGCCGCGCGCAGCATGCGCGCGAGCGCAATCATCGATCCGAGCGAATCCCCGTCCGGACTCAGATGTCCGGAGATCAGAATGCGTTTCGGCTGTTGTAGCAAGGCCTTTGCGGCCCTATAGCGGGTACGTGTTGCTTCATTCTCCATGGCACCTAATATTAAACCATAAAATTCCCCTCTTGACGAGAACAAAAAAGAAGTGTAAACTGTTAACTATCAACCCGCTACCAGGCGTGTGCCGGGTGGCGGTTCTGTTGAATCGTTCAAAAGGATGCTAGAAGATGGATATCTATGTTGGTAACCTCGCTTACGCGACGACTGACGATGGACTCAAGGCCGCGTTTGCGGCGTATGGCGATGTTACCTCCGCACGCGTGGTGACCGATCGCATGACGGGCCGTTCCAAGGGATTCGGCTTTGTCGAAATGCCTGATCGTGCTCAGGCGCAGGCGGCGATCGACGCCCTCAACGGACAGCCGCTCGACGGCCGCCCGATTCGTGTCAATGAGTCGCAGCCCAAGCCGCGTACGGAACGTCGTGGTGGCTTCGGTGGTGGCCGTCGTGATCGTGGCGATCGCGGCGACCGCGGTGATCGTGGCACCACCCGTTGGTAAACGAAAAAGGAAGCGCGCAAGCGCGAATGAGAAGAGCTCGGTCTTTCGACCGAGCTCTTTTTTTGTCTGTCAAGGAATTACACCCGTTACGACAGCCACGCCCCTTTAACGTTTAACCTTTAATCTTTAACCTTTAATCTTCCTCATGCTTTCGGCCAGAAGACGTCCGTGTACTTGGACGGGATGCCGACTTCGTCCTTCTTGAAGCAGGCGGCGAGGATCTGCCAGCCGAGGTCGAGGGCGTCGATGAGTTCGATGTTGACGGAAAGGTCCATCATCTTGTCCTCGAACATTGCGCCGTACTTGAGCAGCTTCTGGTCCCAGGCGCTCATCTTGAAGCCCATGGACTGCTTTTCGACCGTCTCCTTGTAGGAGGCGTAGAGCTTGATCATGGCGTCCATCAGCGTCCGGTGGTCGTAGCGCGTGGTGTTGCTCTTGCGCAGCAGTTCCTTGTCGGTGATCTCGTTCGCGGGCTTGTCGATCAGCTTCTCCATCAGGTAGGAACGCTGCTCGGGCTTGGCGAGGTCGACGCCCTTGTTGACCTGCTGTTTCAGACGCGAGAGCGAACCGAACGGTTCGATGCGGCCGTTGCGCAGGTAGAACTGGCCTTCGGTGATGTAGCCTGTGTTGTCCGGCACCGGGTGCGTCACGTCATCGCCCGGCATCGTCGTCACGGCGAGAATCGTGATGGACCCTGCCCCCGCGAAGTCCACGGCCTTTTCGTAGCGGGCCGCGAGTTGCGAGTAGAGGTCGCCCGGGTAGCCGCGGTTGGACGGGATCTGCTCCATCGTGATGGCGATTTCCTTCATCGCGTCGGCGAAGGAGGTCATGTCCGTCAAGAGGCAGAGAACGTCCTTGCCCTCAAGGGCGAATTTTTCCGCGACGGCGAGGGAGATGTCCGGCACGAGCATGCATTCCACCGTCGGGTCCGCCGCCGTGTGCACGAACATGACCGTCTTCGCGAGTGCGCCGGACTGGTCGAGCGTTGCGCGGAATTTCAGGTATTCGTCGTACTTGAGGCCCATGCCGCCGATGATGATCACGTCGGAGTTCGCCTGCAGGGCGATACGCGCGAGCAGTTCGTTGTAGGGCTCGCCGGCGCGGGCGAAGATCGGCAGCTTCTGCGACACGACGAGCGAATTGAAGAGATCGATCATCGGAATGTTCGTACGCACCATGCGATTGGGCATGATACGCTTCGACGGGTTCACCGAGGGCTGTCCGATCGGAATCAGATTCTCGTTGATGACGGGACCTCCGTCGCGCGGCTCGCCCGAACCCGTGAAGGCGCGTCCGAGAAGGGCGTCCGAGAAGGGCACCTTCATCGTTTCGCCGAGGAAGCGGACAGAGGCGTCCGTATCCACGCCGCGCGCACCGGCGAAGATCTGCAGGGTGACGTTCGGACCGTCCAGCTTGATGACCTGTGCGAGCGAGGTGCCTGCGCGGGACTGCACTTCGGCGATTTCGTTGTACTTCACGCCTTCGGCGCGCAGCGTCGCAATGGAGCCCGAGAGGGCGTCGATGCGGTGATAGACTTTCGAATTGAACATGTCAAAAATTCCTTTCGCGTACGGTCGGTTCGTTAGCGGACCTTGGCGGCGTCGATCTTCTCGTTGAGCGTCTTCTGCAGCGCGTCGAATTCAGGCGTGCCCATCTTCTTGTCGTTCCAGTCGATGAACGTCTGCTGAAGGTCCATGAAGAAGCGGCGCATCTCGTCCTTCTCCGTGAACGTGTAGTTCGTGAAGAGCGCCTTTTCAAGCACGTCGAACATCTGTTTCTGGCGGGCGATCGGCGTCGAGGCGTCGGAGTCCGAGAAGGCATTCTGCTGCAGATAGACGGCATCGAGGAATTCGGCCTTGAGGTAGCAGGTGAAGTCCTCAAGGGAGGTGCCTTCTTCGCCGACGACCTTCATCATCTGGCCCACTTCGTTGCCCTTGTGGAGGATGCTGCGCGCCCGCTCCACGCGATCGCCTTCAATGACGGACGTGTAGTGGCTCCAGGATTCAAGCGGGTCGATGGCGGGATAGCGACGGGCGTCCGAACGGGCACGGGAAAGACCATGGAAGCCGCCGACCACCTTGAGCGTCGCCTGCGTGACGGGTTCGTCGAAGTTGCCGCCGGCCGGCGACACCGTGCCGCCGATCGTGACGGATCCGATCTTCCCGTTGCGCAGCTTGACGCGGCCTGCGCGCTCGTAGAACGCGGCAATGCGCGATTCGAGGTAGGCGGGGAAGGCTTCTTCGCCCGGAATCTCCTCGAGACGTCCGGAAAGTTCACGCATGGCCTGCGCCCAGCGCGAGGTGGAGTCCGCCAGCACGAGGACGTTGAGGCCCATCTGGCGATAGTACTCGGCGAGCGTCACGGCCGTGTACACGGAAGCCTCGCGCGAGGCGACCGGCATGGAGGACGTGTTGCAGATGATGATCGTACGGTCCATTAGCTTCTTGCCCGTACGCGGGTCGTCGAGTTCGGGGAACTCCTTCAGCATTTCCACGACTTCGCCGGCGCGTTCACCGCAGGCGGCGGAGACGACGATGTCGATCTTCGCGTAGCGCGCGGTCGTCTGCTGCAGCACCGTCTTGCCGGCGCCGAACGGCCCCGGAATGCAGTAGGTACCGCCGACGGCGACGGGGAAGAACGTGTCGATCGTGCGCACGGTCGTCTCCAGCGTTTCGGAAGGCGCAAGGCGCTCGACAAAGCACTTGATCGGCACCTTGACCGGCCACTTCTGCATCATCTGCACGTCGACTGTCTCCTTGCCGTCGACGGAGGCGAGCGTGGCGATCGTTTCCGTGACTGTGTAGTTGCCGGCGGGGGCGAGGGACTTGACCGTGTACTGTCCACGCAGCGCAAAGGGAACCATGATCTTGTGTCCCGGCAGGGTCTTCTCGTCGAAGATGCCCTCCGGCACCCAGCCGAGGAAGTCGCCGGCCGCCACGCGGTCGCCGGGTTTTGCCGTGGGATGCCACGCCCATCTCACGTCGCGGGGGAGACCCGGCAGGTACATGCCGCGCTGGAGGAAGTAGCTGGCGTCCTTGGAAATCTTGCCCGCCTCCTGCGCGAGCTCGGCGAGCGGATTCTGCAAGCCGTCGTACACCTGGCGCAGCATGCCCGGGCCCAGTTCGGCCGCGAGCAGGTTGCCGCTGAATTCCACCGTATCGTCCACGGCGAGGTCCGTGGTGGCGTCGAACACCTGCATGTCGCAACGGCGGCCGCGCACGCGCACGATCTCGGCCATGAGCTTCTTGTCGCCCAGCACGGCGTAGCCCACTTCGTTCTGGGCCACGGCGCCGTCGAAGGCGACCGTGATCATGTTGCCGTTGACACCGACGATTTTTCCTGTAGCACTCATTAGGTTCCCCTTGGAAGGTTAAAGGGTTAAAGGTTAAAGATTAAAGGTTGGAGATTAAAGGGTTGGAGGGATGAAGGGTTAGAGGTCGAGCTTGGTGGCGGCTGTGAGGTTGTCGAAGACCTGATTGCCGGCATCGGCGGAGAGCGCCTGGCGCCGTAGCACGCGTGCGAGCCGGATGGCGTAGGTAAACGCGGCTGCCGTCGAAAGCGGCGCCGCAGGCGGCGTCAGCTCGCCGGCGGCATCCCACCAGACCTGGTCCAGCTGCTGGTCGCGCTGCGCGGGGTTCTTCTCCTGAAAGGCGGCCTTCACGCGGTTCGCCCAATAGAGCGAACATCCCTCGGCCGCACGGCGCCATTTCGCGGGGTCAATCCCCTTGGCCCGTGCGCGCTCGGCGGCGATCGCGTTGCGCAGCTGTGTCGAGAGGTCCGCCCACACGGCAGCGGGACCCGTGGGGGACGCCAGAGGCTGGTCCTGCAGGATCGCCGTCAGCGCTTCGACCGTACGGGGGGCGAGCTGCGCGCGACACAGGTCCAGATACTGCGCCGCCGTATAGGGTGCAGGACCGCCCAGCGCCAACGGCTGGAGACTTGAGATGAGATAGTCGGCGGCCATGGATTTTTACTTTTCCGTCAAGAGCGCGGCGAGGTCGGGACGCAGACGCTTTACGAGCGCTGCGGTGATGGCCGCTTCGGAGAAATCGTGTTCCACGCGGCCGCCGTCAAGACGCAGGGAGAACCCGGCGCCGACGGTTTCGTCCAGCACCACCCGGATGCCCGTACGGGCTTCGGCGGCGAGCTGGGCCTTGAGCGCGTTCGCGAGGGTCGCGCCTGCGGCGATGTCGGCCTCGTTCGTGCCGAGCGCCTGGATGGCGCCGAGGGCGAGACGCGTCGTTTCGCCGGGCGTTTCAAGCGCGGTGGAAACATTCTTCGCGAGCAGGTTTTCAAGCAGCTTCGCCAAGGCTTCCTTCACCTGCAACACGGTGTCGCGCGCAGCTTGCTGGATCGTCTTCGCGGCGCGTTCGGCGGAAGCCGTCGCATCCTTTTCCGCTTGCGCTTTTGCGGCGGCGGCCTTGTCCTCGGCGGCCTTCGCGAGTGCGTCGGCATCCGCCTTCGCCTTCTTCAGAATGTCGGCAGCCTCGGCCTTCGCCTTTTCGACGCCGTCGTGTTGAATCTTCTCTAAGAGCTGTTGCAGTTCTTCGGCCATAATACCTCCAAAAAATAATGACTGATTATACCAAATTTCCATGCCAAAAATCAAATCTTCATTTTGAGCGCGTGCCGTTTCGAACGTACCTGATGTGTTTTGCCGTTTCTTCTTGCAAACGAATGCCGATGTGGTGTAAAATTCTCACACGCGAGAGAACAAGGAGGCAAGCGAGATGACACGGCGGGAAATGATTTCAGCAATGATGGGCGCAACGGGCGCGATGATGACCGGATGCGCTTCGATGAACAAACAAAAGGAGCAAAAAATGGTCAAGCATATCATTCTGTGGAAACTCAAGGACGAAGTGACGGACAAGGCAGCCGTGAAGGCGGGCATCAAGTCCGGACTCGAAGGACTGAAGGGCGTGGTGCCGGGACTCGTCGACATCGTTGTGCGGACGGAAGGTCTGGCGAGCTCGAACGCCGACGTGATGCTCGATGCGACCCTTGA
Source organism: Kiritimatiellia bacterium (assembly GCA_045641465.1). Lineage (GTDB taxonomy): Bacteria > Verrucomicrobiota > Kiritimatiellia > RFP12 > UBA1067 > RUG572. The sequence goes on from JAZUGW010000200.1 coordinate 15,880, forward strand.
GAGCGAGGCGGCGCTGAAAGGCTATGCCGTCCATCCGGCCCATGTCGCCGTCGCCAACGCCAAGGTGCGCCCGTTCACGGCCATCCGCCTCTGCCTGGATTTCACCGAGTAGGCCTTCCCATCTCGCGCGCGCAGATTGAAAAACCGCCGAAATTTATGGTATAATCTGTGCCGAACAAGAGGAGCGAATAAATGACGGTGACAGTGACGATTGAAAAGAACGTGTACGGCGGCGACGGTTTGGGCCGTCTTGGCGACGGACGGGTCTGCTTTGTGCCGGGCGCGTTTATGGGCGAAGTGGTGAAGGCGGAGATCGTCGAGGAGAGGAAGAATTTCGTCAAGGCCCGTCTACGGGAGATCGTCGAGACGTCGGCGACATGTCCGCGTGAAACGGGCGAGGTCGCCTCGGTATTCGGCGCCGTCGATCCCGTGTCGCTCGGACTCGTCTATTCGCCCGTCACCTACGCGGCCGAAATGCGGCTCAAAGAGGACCAGCTGTCGAATTTCCTCTGGAAGGTCGCCCGTTCGGTGGTGCCGCTTTCGGTGGTGCCCGCACCGTCGACGCTGCATTATCGCAACAAGGTCGTCTATCACACCGAACGTCAGAACGGACGCTGGGTTTTGGGCTACCGCACGGAGCCGACGCATCGTGTTGTGGACATGCCGCGCGATCCGCTCGCGTGCGAGGCGATCAACGCGGCGCTGCCGGGTATCCGCGACAATGTGTTCGCCCTGTTGACGCAGGGGGCGCGGGCCGTGCGCCAGAGTGCGAAGGCGGCGGACAACGTGACGATCCGCTGGACGCCGATCGACGGCGTGCGGTGGTGGCTCGGCGAGCCGCCGGCGGACCTCGAGCTGCACGAGCAGACGGCCGGACGCACCTTCCTTGTGCCGGCCGATGGGTTCTATCAGGTCAATCCGCAGGTGGGCGACATGCTGGTGAAGGCCGTGCGCAAGGCGTATGCCGAGGGCGCGGATGAAGCGGCGCACATCCTCGACCTCTATTGCGGCGTGGGCGTGTTTGGCCTTGCGTGCCTGCAGGGAACGGCGCCTCGGCCCGGGACCGCGTCCGCACCGGATGCGGTCGTGCCGCGTCTCGTGGGCATCGAGTCCGGCCGTGCGGCCATCGCCTGCGCCAAGAAGAACGCGGCGGCCCTGGGGGTCGCGGGCAACTTCTTCTGCGAGCGCATCGGCGCCAGTTTGACGCGCATCAAGGTCGGTGCCCACCAGACGGTGATTGTGGACCCGCCGCGCGGCGGCATGGAATCCAACGTGCCGGGTTGGCTGGCGAACCGTCCCGCCCCGCGCATCTTCTATGTGAGCTGCGATCCGGCGACGCTCGTACGCGATCTCGGCACGCTCTGCAAGACCTACGCGATCAAGCGGGTGACGCTCTTCGACATGTTCCCGCGTACGGCACGCTTCGAGACGTTCGTCGAGCTGGAACGCAAGGAGAAATACGTGCCCAAGGAAAGGGTCGCTCCCCAGGTGAAATACGCGCCCAAGGAAAAGAAGGCATGAGGAAGACCCCCATCGACCATCGCGCCCGTAAGCAGGAGGTGATTGCGCAGGCCATCCGGCTCTTCGCCCGCCTCGGCTATCGCGACGTCTCTTTCCGCGAGCTCTCCGAAGAGTGCGGTGTCGCGCGTACGGTTCTGTATCGCTACTTCCGCGACAAGCGCCAGATCTTCGCAAGCGCGATCAGTCTGATGCTGGCGCGCATCGTGCAGAAGCATGCGGAGATCGTCCATTCGAAACTGTCGGCCGCCGTGCGTCTGCGCCAGATCTGCACCGTGGTGACGGCGACGCTCTTCGACAACCGCGATTTCCTCTGCGTGATCATCGACTTCGTCATGTCGCAGCGGCGCGAAGGCCGCGACATGTCGCGGCGCATCATGCGCTTTACAATCGGCCTCAAGCGCATTATGCATACGCTGCTCACCTGGGGCATCCACCACGGCGAGTTCGTTTCGGACGTGAAGCCGGATGTGGTGACCGACATCCTCTACGCGCAGTTCGAGAGCGCCGTGTTGCGTTTGGCCGTGAGCGGTGACGCCGTACAGACGGACGTTCTGGACCGCATCGATGAAATTCTGAAGAGACTTGAGAAGAGAACATGACACCTGCCCTTGACGACACTCCCTCACCGCGTCCCGCCTGGTCGATCCCGCCGGACGAATGGAAGCCGCTTTTGGTGGCGCGTGGCCTGCGCGCGTTCCGTGCGGACCAGATCCTGCAGGCGCTCTACCGCGATTGGATCCTCGATTGGGACGACGCGACGACGCTGCCGAAGGATTTCCGCGAGCAGCTCAAGCAGGCGTTTCCGATCGTGGTGCCGAAGGTGCTCGCCACCGACCGCGCGGAAGACGGCACGACGAAGCTGCTGCTCGGTCTGGCGGACGGCAATTCCATTGAGACGGTCGTCATCCCCGCGACTTCTGCCAAGGCGTCGGCGGATCGTCCGGGCCGCCTGACGCAGTGCGTGTCGAGCCAGGTCGGCTGTGCGATGGGCTGCGCCTTCTGCGCAAGCGGCAGCCGCGGCCTCGTGCGGTCGCTGACGGCGGACGAAATCGTCGGCGAGGTGATGATGGCGCAGCATCTGTTCGCGACGGAGGAGAACAAGCGCCAGGGGTCGGGCCTCTGCCTCACGAATCTCGTGGTGATGGGCATGGGCGAACCGTTTGCCAATTACGACGAAACGATCAAGGCGCTCAAGATCCTCAATGCGGGGAAGGGGCCGAACCTCGGTGCGCGCCATATCACGCTTTCAACCTGCGGCATCGTACCGGGCTTCAAGAAGCTCGCGGCCGAAGGTCTGCAGTTCGAGCTGTCCGTTTCGCTTCACGCGCCGAACGACGAGCTGCGCTCGCAGTTGATGCCGGTGAACAAGCGCTGGCCCATCGACGAGCTGCTCGCGGCCTGCCGCGACTACACGCGCGAGACGGGACGCGTCATCACCTTCGAGTACACGATGGTGAAGGGATTCAACGATTCGCGTGCGTGCGCGGAAGAACTCGTGCGCCGCCTGAAGACGCTCCCCTCGTGCAAGGTCAATCTCATTCCGCTCTCGCCCGTGGACCATCGTCCCGATTTCGCGACGCCCGACGAGTCGACGCAGTTGATGTTCCTCGATGTGCTGATGAAGGCGCATATCCAGACGATGCTCCGACGCAGCCGCGGCAAGGATGTCGCGGCCGCGTGCGGACAGCTTCGCCTCCGCGCCGACAAGGCGTTGGCGAAGCCTCAGCCTTCCGCCTGACATTCGACGACGTGGTGGAGGGTCCAGGTCTTCCCCTTGGAAAGCGTGTGCGGCTTGAAGAAGCATTCACCGAAGCCGGCGATGTAGTAGCCGCCTTTCGTGTGGATGGATTTCCCGGGGAAGTCGCGCACGAAGTTGGGCGTGGGCGTATCGGCCGTGAGAACGAGGCGGCACCGGGCATGGGTCTTTTCGGATGTCACATGCACCGTCAGCGTCTTCGTGGCTACGCCGCAGCAGGCCTGTCCTTTTTGTCCGCGGTCGTTTTCAAAGGCGAAGGAGAAGCCCTTCGGCTGCATCCGCACATGAAGACCGGCATAACCGCCGCCGACGAAATGGTTCGTCTTCTTGTCGCGGCCCGGTTTCGCGGCGCTGAAGGTGAGGTCCGCAAGGGCGGTGACGGATGTCGTCCAGTCATAGGACACGTTGCCGTTCGCCGCGAGCGTGCGGGTGACGAGACGCTTTTCGCGCATGATGGGCGTGCCTTTGGCGAGATACTCGGATTCCACGGTGAAACGTGTCACCGTGGTGCCGTCCGCCTTTTTCGGCAGGGTTTCGACGGCATGGGACAGAATGCGGATGGCGGCTTTCTTGTCCGGCTCCCAGAAACAGCAGCCGTTGATGAACTTCCATGAGAACCAGAGACCGAGGTGCCAGGCGTGATCGGGCGGGCGCTCGTAGGTGAATTGCTCCCCGGTCGTGGGGATGCGCAGATGGAAGTAGGGCTTGCCTTCCTGGGCGAAGGCGGCGTCCTTCACTTTCGCGAACGCCTCGGCGGGCGTTTCGGCGGCGAACTGGGGCAGGGCGACGCCCGCAAGGGCGGCGGCCACGAACGAACGGCGTGTCAGGTTCGGCATAGGTAGTCATTCCTTTCAATTAAAAACGTATTCGCGCAGCGTCAGACCGCCGCGCTCGAACGAACGTTAAAAGCATACCGAATCCCACGCGAAAAGTCCAGCCCGAAGAAATGATTCTCTTGGAGGATTTTTTTGGTATAATAGGGGCGTTGAAAGCTACGAGAACCGTGTGGACGGGTCCGAATACAAGGAAAGTAGAATAGTCATGGCCAAGAAAGTCGATCATGCCGCGCGCAAACTGGAAATCGCCGAGAAGGCGATGCGGCTCTTTTCGCAAGTCGGATACGACAATGTGTCGCTGATCATGATTGCGGCGGCGAGCGGCGTTTCGCGTACGGCTCTCTACCAGTATTTCTGCTCGAAGCGCGAAGTGATGGATGCGTCGATTCGGACCGTGCTCGATGAAATCGACAAGAACTGCACCCAGATCATCTCGAGCCGCCAGCGCACGCTTGAAAAACTCGAAGGGGTGTGCCATGCGGTGGTCGATGTCATGTTCCGAAAACGCGCGTTCGTGATTTCCGTCTTTGACTTCGTACTGGGCATGGTGCGTTCGGGCGCCAATATGAGCGACGGCATCTACGAGTTCACGTCCGGGACGCGCAATGCGCTCCGCCGCCTGATCGAACACGCGATCGCACGCGGCGAGTTGCCGTCCGTCCTCGTGGCCGACCGCATGACCGACGCCATCTACGCCGAGTTCGAATCGTGCGCCATGCGCATCGTCCTGGGTACCGAGAAAACCGCCGAGGCCGCCAAAGTCCGCTTCTCGGATCTCATCCACGCGCTGGCGTATTGGAAATAAGGGTTGTGTTTTCTGAACGAGTCCCGTCGTCGACGGATTTATTATGACAGAATCACAGAAAATGTCAGATTGACAATTCGTCAGAAAAAGTCTATAATGCTTTCATGTTTTTCAACAGACAGTTTTTCATTTTTGTACTGGTCCTGCTTGCCGTTCTCTCGGCGAGGGCCAGTGGATTCGGCCTTTATGAAGCGTCGACCAAGTCGCACGCCCTCAATGGCGCGGCGCTTGGACGTGCGGTCGATGCGTCGGCGAACTTCATCAATCCGGCCACGTTGACGGATTTCACGAACGTCGTCGTGACGACGGGTTTCGTGACGCAGCACCCGCGTGCGCGGATGAAGGTCGACGGACACAAGTCCACGACCATGGATGCGGGGGCGTTTCTGCTGCCGAATTTCCATGTGGCCGTGCCGTTGCCGTGGGAGTTCGCGTTCGGTCTCGGGCTGATGCCGGAGTACGGGCTGGGGTCCGAGTACACGAAGAGCTGGGCGCTCGCGCCCAACTCCCACGACACGACGGTTCAGAGTCTGACGCTGAATCCCAACCTCGCCTGTCGTCTGACGGACAAGTGGTCGGTCGGCGGCGGCCTGCGTTTTCTGTTCTTCGACTTCGAGCAGCATTCCTATCCCATGAAGGGCGTGCGGCAGCGGCTCAAGGGCGACAACGATATGGAAGACTTCGGTTGGCAGGTCGGTACGTCGTATGATCTGCTTGAGAATTTCGCCGTGGGTCTCGTCTACAAGTCCGAGACCGAGGTCAATGTCGTCGGTACCTCGCGGATGACGATGCCCTACATCACGAACGGGCGGGCCGCCACGGAACTCGATCTGCCGCAGTCGCTGACGGCGGGCTTCAACTGGGATGTCGTCGAGAACTGGCATTTGGGGACGTCCGTCGCCTGGACCGACTGGTCGTCCGTCGGGACGCTGGACTTCCATCTCAACACGGTCCACAAGCCGATCAAGCTCGAGTGGGAAGATACCTATCGCGTCGTCGTTGCGCCGTCCTGGGATTTTGCCAAGAACTGGACATGGATGTGGTCGTACGGCTTCGAAACGGATTGCTGCGGCCACCAGGATTCGACGATGCTGCCGCCGTCGGACCGCCACATGCTCGCGACGGGTCTTGCGTGGCATGCGACCGCCAATCTCGAACTGGCGTTGAGCTATGGTCTGATCTTGATGAACGGCCATGCGAGCCGGTGTACGGTCAATGACGTCGGCCACCACTACACGGCCCATGCCGCCTTGAGCCACGCAGCCGGTTTTTCCGTCTCCTACGCCTTCTAGGTACACGTGCAATTCGGTAATTTATTACATCCCATTCGTCCCGGATTTATGCTATAATGGCCTCATTCTGAAAACACCATAAAAGGAGATGTCCAGATGAATTTCCCTATTGCAACATTCCTCGAAGTGATCGGCGTTTTGCTGCTCATTGTGCTGTTTGTCGCGAGCTATGTCAAGGCTCCGCCGGATGTCGCGTACATCATTTCCGGCCTGCGCAAGCGTACGGTCATCGGACGCGCCTCGTTCCGCATCCCGTTCCTCGAGCGGCTGGACAAGGTGAGTCTGCGGCTCATCCCCATCGACGTGAAGACGTCCGATCCCGTGCCCACGGCGGACTACATCAACATTAACGTCGATTCGGTGGTCAACATCAAGGTCTCTGCCGACCCGGAGAAGCTCAAACTGGCCGCGCAGAACTTCCTCAACCGCAATTCCGATTACATCGCCGCCGTCGCACGCGAGGTGCTGGAAGGCAACATGCGTGAAATCGTCGGCCAGATGCATCTCGAGGAGATGGTCAACGACCGTCAGAAGTTCGCCGACATGGTGAAGACGAACGCGGCGCCCGATCTGGCCGCGATGGGCCTCGAGATCGTTTCGTTCAACGTGCAGAATTTCGTCGACAACGACAAGGTCATCGAGAACCTCGGTATCGACAACATCGTGAAGATCTCGAAGGCCGCGGCCATTTCCCGCGCGAACGCCGAACGCGACATCGCCGTGGCGAAGGCGGCCGCTGCGAAGGAGGCCAACGACGCGCAGGTCAATGCCGAAACCGAAATCGCCAAGCGCCAGAACGACCTGGCCATCAAGCGCGCCGAACTGAAGCGCGAGAGCGACACGCAGGCGGCCATCGCCGAAGCGGCGAAGTCCATTCAGGCCGAAGAGCAGCGCAAAATCCGCGAAGTCAAGTTCGGCGACGCGAACATCGCCCGCCAGGAAAAGGAAATCGAACTCAAGGACCGTCAGGTCGCCATCCGCGAGCGCGAACTCGAGGCCGAGGTCAAGAAGACCGCCGAAGCCAACAAGTACGCGACGGTGCAGGAGTCCGATGCGCGCCTCTATGCGACGCAGCGTTCGGCCGACGCCGATCTCGTGACGCGCCAGAAGGAAGCCGAGGCCAAGCAGTTCGAGGCCGAGCGTGCGGCCGACGCCCTCAAGGCGCAGGCGGCGGCGAAGCAGTTCGAGGCCGAACGCGACGCCGAGGCGCGCAAGGCGCTGGCCGAGGCCGAGAAGGTGAAGGGCGAGAACGAGGCCGCCGTCATCCGTGCGAAGGGCGAAGCCGAGGCCGAAGCCATTCGCATGAAGGCGCTCGCCGAGGCGGAGGGCCTTGAACGCAAGGCGGACGCCATGGCGAAGTACGGCGATGCGGCGAAGATGGACCTGCAGCTGCAGGTCGCCAAGGCGTTCGTCGAGCAGCTGCCGGCGATTTCCCGCGGCGTGGCCGAAGCCTACTCGAAGGTCGGCAGCATCACGATGTACGGCGACCAGTCCGCGAAGATCGCGGGCAATGTGATCGACACGACCGCGCAGCTTTCGGACAGTCTGTCGAAGGGACTCGGCATCGATCTCAAGAGCCTGCTCGTGGG
>JAZUGW010000201.1:0-6805 GCA_045641465.1 Kiritimatiellia bacterium
GGCATCAAGTGCTTCACACGACCGTCCATAAAGAAACACACCGGCATCAGGACCAATGTCTCCAGTGCCGCATCGACCAACAGCGTCCGCACCCGGTCACGTTCGGTACTGCGGCGCAGACCGCAAAAGGTACGCAGCGGAATGAACACGGCCGCACACATCAAGAACTCGTACATGTTCTGAAGCGGGGGGTGTCCCGTCACCAACGCGCGATGCACCAACATCGACACCGTACCGGCCAGAAGCAATCCGTAAAGGACGAGAACGAGGCGCGTGGCACGCGAACACGGTTCCCCTGCGGCAGGAACAAGATGCCGTGTCACGGCAAGCAGACGGAATTGATAGAGGAACGCGCCCAGTACCAGCAACAAGCCGCCCAACGCCACATAGGGCAGACCTACGTCCTTGACACACTGGAGAACCGTGTAGTAGCGCGGCTCACCCGATGGGAGGAAGACCAGTTCGCCCGTATGGGGATTCGTCATCTGTCCGTACGAACTCTGATAGACCCACCAACCGTCCTTGACCAACGGATGGTTGACCGAAATCGTGGTCGGCTCCGCGAATGTCGTTCCGTCGGCATCGGTACTTTCAACCGACGCCTTGCAGACATACTGCCGCACCGTCCCCGTATCGTTCCAATAATCGATCGTGAAGTCCTTGACTTCCAGCACGAATCCTTCCGTCGGGGGAGCGTCCTCCTTCTCGGCCACACGTCCCGCCTGGCCGGGGCACAGGTACAAGTCGCCGCCGCGCGGACCCGCCAGTTCGTTATACACCCACCCGCCGAGGACGAGGGCCAGACCCAGGTGCAGCGCAATCAGTGCCGGACTGCGCCGCACCATCCGGCTGACAAACGCGGCGAGGCAGCCGACTGCCGCGGCACCGATGGTGCCAATCGCCGCATAGTACTTCATAAAATCAAGCGCGCCGTCAGCCCCGCAACACGCGAGGCCGACGGACGCCGCAGCACCGGCGATCAACACGCCCGCTGCAATCTGAACAAACTTTTTCACCCTTAAACTCTTTATTCTTTAACCCTTCAACCCTATAAACCCCTAACCCTTTGACCCCTAACCCTTTAATCTTTAACCTTTAACCTTTAATCTTTAATCTTTAACCTCAGATCTTCCACCCGTTGTGATGCTTCACTACGGTCATCGCCTGCGCGGCATCGTTACCCACCACGCGTTCGGCGACCGGATCCCACTTGAGGCCCGAGATGCCGAGACGTTCGCAGATGTTCGCGAGCTGCGCGACCGTGATCGAACGGTGACCGACTTCGCACGGGCACGCCGTACGACCGGCCGAATAGACGCCGTCGATGAAGTCCGCCTCATGCCCCACGCCACCGCGCGGCGCATAGAGATGTACATCGCCCGGCTTGAGGTCCTTCTTCTCGTTCCACTTCTTGAGGAATTCCGGACGCTGCAACTGACCGCGCGTCACAAAGAGGTCGCCCTTCGTGCCGTGGAAATTGAGGCCGTTGCGGAACTTGTTCGACACATGCGCACGGAAGCCGTTCGCGTAGACGACATCGAACGAATAGTTTGCCGCCCAGTCGAAATAGCGGTCTTTCAGATCGCGGTCGTGCTTCATGTTCTCGATCGCCACGGGGCCGCTCTTCTCCATGCCGAGGCACCACTGGAGAATGTCGAGGTGGTGTGCACCCCAGTCCGTAATCTGGCCGCCGCCCGTACGGCTGTTCCAACGCCAGCTCATCGGCGCGTGGATGCCCGGGATGAACGCATTATTCTCCCAATGCTCCGCCGGACCCTGCCAGAGTTCCCACATCCCGTCCGGCTTGAAGTAGGCCGGCGCCTTCTGATGCGTGCAGTCCGTGGTGCGTCCCCAAATGCCCTTGTTGCCGCTCGGCAGCCCGATGTCGCACGACTTGCATTCGCCGATGTAGCCGCTCGCGACGAGTTCGCACGCGATGCGGAACTCGCTCGCACTGCGCTGCTGCGAACCGACCTGGAACGTGACGCCGCTTTCCTTCGCGACGCGCGTCATCTCGATACCTTCGCTGATGCCGAAGCTCATCGGCTTCTGGCAGTACACGTTCTTGCCGGCCTTCATCGCGGCGATGGCAATCAGCGCATGCCAATGGTCGGGCGTCGCAATCAACACGGCGTCGATCGTCGGGTCGGCGATCACTTCGCGCCAGTCGGCCACCATCTTGCAGCCCGTGCCCTTGTAGTGGCGGTTCACGATGTTGCAGAACGGTTCGCGTCCGCCCGTCATCTTCGCATTGTAGCTATAGCGTTCGGCCTTCAGCACCGGATCGCACACGCATGTGACCTGCACGCGCTTGTCCATCAGGAATCCCTGCATGTTGCCTTCGCCCATCGTCCCGCAGCCGATCACCGCAAGGTTCACGCGGTTCGACGCCGACGGACGGTGCGGAGCCTGATAGCCCACGTTGAACGCGAATGTTTCGCATCCCGCAAACGGGACAACACCCGCCGTGGCAATCGCCGCCTTGACAAACTCTCTTCTCGTTGTCATTTGGATCCCTTTCTTTTCAAAGTAAGTAAAATGGTTTACTCAACCGCGCCGATCAGATCTTGCGCCGACGCAAATCCCTTCCGCTCGCAGTAGGCGGCGATTCCGTCACACACGCGGGCTCCGGTCGACGGATCGCTGAACGTCGCCGTACCAACCGCCACGGCGGTCGCCCCGGCCAGCATCAACTCGATCGCATCCTTGGGCTCGTACACACCGCCCATCGCGAGGATCGGCAGCTTCGTCGCCCGATGCACCTCGTACACGGCCTTCACCGCGACCGGATGCACGCAGCGTCCGGAAAGTCCGCCCGTCCGGTTGCCCAGCACCGGACGGCGCGTCTCGATGTCGATCACCATCGCGGGAATCGTGTTGATGAGCGCGAGCGCATCCGCCCCGCCCGCTTCGCACGCGGCGACGTACGGACGGAAGTCCGGCACGTTCGGCGCAAGCTTGACGATGAGCGGCAGCGTCGTGGCGGCCCGCACGGCCGACACGACCTTCTCGAGCACCGCCGGATCCTGACCGAACGTGTGGCCGCCCTCTTTTACATTGGGACAGCTCACGTTCATCTCGATCGCGGCGATCGCGTCCATTCCCGCCGCCTTCGCGTCCGTCAGACGCTTCGCGACTTCGGCGTACTCCTCCACGGACCCGCCCCAGATGTTGACGATCATCGGCGGGATGTTCTCCGCACCGTGCGCCGCCCCGACCGTGCGCACGTAGTGCGGCACGTAGTTCTTCACAAAGGCGTCGACGCCCGGACCCTGCAGTCCGATCGCGTTCACGAGTCCGCCGAACACTTCGCAGTGGCGCGGCATCGGATTGCCGTCCCACGGTTCGAGCCGCACGCCCTTCGCCGTCACGGCGCCGAGCTTCGTGTAGTCAAGCGCCCCCACATACTCGGGACCATACCCGAACGTGCCGCTCGCCGTAGCGACGGGCGTGCGCATTTCGAGTCCACCGAGATTGACCTTCAAATCGACCATAGCACCTCCTACCACACGATGTCGGCCGCCGCAAACACCGGACCGTTCACGCAGCAGCGTCCTGTCATCACGGTCCCATCCGGCAGCCTGAACTTCTGGATGCACGCGAAACACGCACCCACACCGCACACCATGTGGCGGTCCATGGAAATCCATCCGGGCGAATTCGTTCCCGTCGCACGCTGCGCCACGGCCTTGAGCAGTCCGTCCGGACCGCAGGTGAAAAGTTCAAAGGACTTCCCCGCCTGTCGCAGGGCGATCAATTCATCGTCCAGCGGATCCGTAACGAACCCCTTCACACCCGCGCTACCGTCGTTCGTGGCGATCCGCGTTTCCACGCCCATCGCCGCGAAGCGGTCAAGCGCCAAAAGGTCGTCCTTCGTACGGCCGCCTTCGAAAAGGATCGGCTTCAACCCCGCCGCCGTCATGCGGTGCGCGAGGAAATGAAGCGGCGCCACGCCATAGCCGCCGCCCACGAGCAGCGGCACGCCCGAGCATGTCACGGGGAAACCGTGGCCGAGCGGACCCAGCACGCGGATCGTCTCGCCCACGCCCGCACGGGCCAGCGCTTCGGTCCCGCGTCCGACGATCTTGTACATCACCGTCACGGTACCGGCCGCCGGATCGGCGTCGAACACCGAGAACGGACGACGCAGTGCACTCGCCTCGAGCGCCGGCACTTTCACATGGACAAACTGGCCGGGCACCAGAGCCTCGGCCAATTTCGGCGCCGATACGACGAGGAACCGATAGCCCGGCCCCGCCGCTTCGTGCGACACGATCTTTGTTTCTTCATCAATCAGCATAATTCATTTCCATTCAAAGCGACAACTCCGCGCCGATGAGGCGCAGCGGATTCGCGTAGCCGATTTCATGGCAGGCCGCTTCGGAAAGGCCGATGCGGTCCTGCAGGAGTTTCATCATCTTCGCCATCGGCGCCGTTGCACCCACAAGACAATTGCGCGCCGGATTCCACAGAAGGCCGTCCGGCTCGAGACGCGCATGCGCGCCGCACACATCGTATTCGCCCGGCGGCAGACCCGCCGGATACTGCGCATCGGACACGGCGATGAGCCGTTCGACCGGCACCGCGCGCGTGAAGACCTTGAGAACCGTATCCGGCAGGTGGTGTCCATCTGGGATGAACATCACCGAGGCACGGTCTTCGACAAGCGCCGTAAAGACGATGTTGTCATGGCGCGGAATCGTATTGGGGATGCCATTGCCCAAATGCGTGAACGCCGTCGCACCCGCCGCAAGACACGGCTCGATTTCAGCGGGCGTCGCCGCAAGCATGTGCCCCAGCGACACCGTCACACCCTGCGCCTTGAGCGCACGGACGAAGTCCGGCATGCCGGGCACTTCTGCCGCCACGGTCACAAGCCGCACGCGCTGGCCGCTCGCCGCCTGATAGCGCGCGAACAGATCGAGGTCCGGCGCGTGCACCCATTCAGTCGGATGCGTGCCCACCGCCCCGGGCCGGGACGAAATGAACGGTCCCTCCAAATGCACGCCCGGAATCGCCCGCGCGCAGACGGACGACGCGCGACACGCTTCGTCCACCACGCGCAGATTGGCGCAGACCACCTCGGGATCGCCTGTCACGAACGTCGGCAGATACTGTTCCGTACCATCCGCAATCAAACGCTCCGTCACCGCCTTCACGGCGTCGACGGTGAGCCCCGCCGTGTTGAAATCGACCCCGGCGTAGCCATTGACCTGAAGATCAACCCAACCCATGGAGCTTTGCCGCCGAAGGAGGATCGAGGAAGAGCGCGCAGTCGGGATGCATCTGCAGGATCGTACCCGGGCACAGGTTCGAGACCTTGCCCTCGACGCATCCCACCACGGCGTCCGCCTTGCGGGAATCGGGGCACGTGCAGACGATCGACTTGGACCACATGATCTGCTTGACCGTCATCGAAAACGCATGCGTCGGCACGCTCGCAAGATCCGGGAACCAGCCCTCGCCGACCTGCTGCATGCGGCACTTCTCGTCCAACGGCACCACCTTGTAGGCGTCGTTCGTATCGAAGTCGGCCGGCGGATCGTTGAACGCGATGTGTCCGTTCTCGCCGAAGCCGATGCACGCCACATCGATCGGCGCTTCGCGGATGAGCGCTTCAAGACGCTTGCATTCCGCCTGCGGATCGGCCGCCTCGCCATTCACTTCGTTGAAGACCTTCATCGGCTGCGGCGTCTGCGACACGAAGCGCTCGCGCATATAGCCGCGGAAGCTCGCCTTGTGCGCGACCGGCAGGCCCACGTATTCGTCAAGATGGAAGCCCGTCACCTTCGTCCAGTCGATTCCCGGCTCCTTCACAAGCGCCGCAAGAAACTCGAACTGGCTCGCGCCCGTCGCCACGATGATACGCGCCTCGCCCCGCGCGGCAATCGCCGCACGGATCTTCTCCGCCGCCAGATCGGCGGCCTTCTGCGCCATGTCAAACTTGTCACTTCCGATTGTAATCGTCATTTCTTTTACCTTTCAAAATTCGTTCCCGAACGATGATTGAATTATACCACAATTTTATTTCTCTGCGAAGATTTTACTTTCTGGAGTTTTCGACAAAACAATCTGTGTCATCCGTGTAATCCGTGGACAAGGAAATGTCCCCGAACGTACGCACTGGGTCATTGGACATTGAGCCGATCTGATCGCATAGGTTTTCATTTATATGGTATAATACCTGACATGAAAAATTGGTTTCTTCTCTTCCGTCCATGGAGTTTTACCGCGACACTCGTGCCTTTTCTTCTGGCAGCCGGGTTCTGTTTCGGCAGAACCGACTGCGCCTGGGGGTACTGGGCGCTCGGTCTTGTCTCCGGAATGCTCTTCCAGGCGACGGCCAACCTCCTAAATACATGGGGCGACGAGAAAAGCGGTGTCGACAATGCCCCCGGCGCGATCCGTACGACGCCGCAGGTTCACGACGGGCTCGTCGCCCTCTCGTCGGTTCTCTCTGTCGCCCTTTTCTGCGCCAACCTTGCCGGACTCCTCGGCGTCGCGCTGTGTTTCTATCGGGAAGGCAACGCCTGGCACTTGAATACACCCCTACTCGCCGCAGGCTTCCTCGGCTTCCTCGGGACCACCAACTACTCGACGGGCATCAAGTACAAATACCGCGGTCTTGGCGTTCCCTTCGTCTCCTTCCTCATGGGACCTCTTGAGATTTTCGTTGCGCTCGCACTGCTGCTTCCGTCCCGCGTCGGCGCCCTTCTGGCGGCGTCACTAACCGACACCGCCCACCTGCTCACGGCTCTCCTCGTCACCCTTCCCATCGCCGCGCTTGTGGGCGTCATCATGCACG
>JAZUGW010000202.1:0-4864 GCA_045641465.1 Kiritimatiellia bacterium
CGGCATGACCCAGTTCATGGGGAATGTCCTGACGAACGAGGCGCTTTTTGCCAAAGACCAGCGTTACTACGTCCTGCAGTATGCCGACAAGGTCTACGGGGCGATGGTGTCGAATCTTGCCGATCGTGCGGTTTGCGACCGTGCTGCCATGATGGTCTACAAAGACTATCCGCGTGATGATTGGCAGAATATGTCAGAGTTAGATTATTTTTTTGCCAGTTATTTTGACGGTTACGCCATGAGTTCGAACCGCCTGGCGTTTCTTGATGGGATGCTTTCCAATACGAATGTGACGGAGAATGCCGACATGGTGTTGATCAAGAGACGTTTTATCGCACTCACAAATCAGCTTCACTCCGCCGATCAGCCCCTTCGGCAGCTGATGATCGGCGAAGGAGGGAACGAATGATGGTCGGTGCGGTCTTGTTTGCAGCAGCGGCATTCACGGTGACGAATACGCCTTCATCGTTCTCGACGATGCAGGAACGGACGGTTCCGTGTCCTATCGTCTCGGAGCCGAAGGTGGGGATGAAGTTCGATCTGGATCTGCCGCAGTCGTCGGACTGCCGGATCGAGGTCGCCGTGGGGCACGATGCCGACGGCGACGGATGTCTGTCCGATGACGAGTCGAAGATCGCCGTCGAATGGTTGCGGAATGGGTTTACTGTTCGTGGCGTTGACGGAGAGGTCAAGGCGTCGTCCGATTCGGCTCTGCACGGTTCGCGGATGTCTCTCATCCTCAAGCCAGGTCGACGGGCAGAGCCGCCTCTGTGGCAGTTGACGGACCTCAATCTTGCGCCGCTTTGCACCGGATCACTCGATCCGAATGTCCGCATTGCCGATTTAGATCGAGCGCGTGTTCGCATTACGGGACCGTCGTCGTCGTCGTTCACCGTGACCTCAAAGCGAATTCATGATGTCCTTGTATTGACGATCCGATGATGTGGACAATGAATGCGATTTTTCAAATGGAAAGTGTAGAATGGAGAACGTAGAATGTGTAGAGCGGTGGAGGTGATTTCCCAAACGTCCAGGCCCGAAATGCTTTGACGCATCTGCGGTTCGTATGATAAAATACTAGGAACGAAAAGGCGGGTGTGGAATGTGCACTCGTTCAAACACAATCAAGAGGCATAAAATGAAGCGAAGTCTACAGATTCTGGCAGGGGTTCTGGTCGCCACATGGACGGCGGAGGCCGCGCAAACGCCGGTGATCCATGGCGCCGAGAAGGCCGTGGCGATTGCCGAGAACGTGGTTGGCGCCGAAGAGGTGAAGCTCACGGCGACGATCGGTCCCGACACCTACGACTTCGACCAGGCGATCTGGTGCAATCCCGTGTTCGTGCTGAAGGACGGTACGCGCGTGGATGCGACGACGCTTGATTTCCGCCGTGCGGACGCCGGCTTCGACAAGGCGGTGAAGAATCGCGTGCCCTGGCGTGGCAACGCGCTGCCCGTGATCGCCGACGAGAAGTTTGCGCGTTGCATCACGGCGCATGCGCCTTCGATGGTGATCCTGCCCGTGCCGCCGAATGCCGTCCGCTTCGAGGCGCGCGTGGGCCTTACGGCGCCGAAGGGCAAGGGATCGAGCGTCTTCATCGTGGAGGCGGGCGAGTTCTCGCGGCGCGAGCAGATGGAAGCGCTCGTCTCGCGCGCGACGAACAGCCTCGTTGCCGTCGAACGCCTCTACGCCCATCGCCGCGCGGCGAATCCCGAGAACGCGCAGGTGCTGGACCTCGTCGATCTGCAGCTCGCGTCCGTGCGCAAGGCGGTTGCGCTGCTGACCGCGAAGGACGCCAAGCTTTCGCCGAATCTGCTGTCGGCCGCCGAACGGACGTTCGGCACGATTGACGCCGTTCGCCGCATGCTGATGATCGACCTCAACCCGGCGATCTCGTTCGACCGGTTGCTCTTCATCCGCCGCAACAACAACCGCAACCATCTGCCGTGCAACTGGCAGAGCAACTCGATGCTGCCGAAGGACGGACACGACAACGAACTCTGCTTCCTCGACATCCGCGGTCCGCGCGCGGGCCAGACGGAACTCCTCTACAAGCCCGAGGGCGGGCGTCCGCTCTTCGACGTCGAACTCCACTGGAACGCGGACAAGCTGCTCTTCTCGGGCGTGGCGGCCTCGAACGCCTGGCACGTGATGGAACTCGACCTCGCCTCGCGCAAGGTGCGCCAGGTCACGCGCGACAACGCGGGCGACATCAACCACTACGACGCCTGCTACGTGCCGGACGGACGCATCGTCTTCACCTGCACGGCGCTCAAGTACGCCGTGCCGTGCGTGTGGGGCAATGCGCCGGTGGCGAACCTCTTCCGCTGCAAGGCCGATGGTTCCGAGATGGAACTTCTCTCCAACGACCAGGAGCACGCGTGGTGTCCCGAGATCATGCCCGACGGCCGCGTGATGTACCTGCGCTGGGAGTACACGGACCTGCCGCACTCGAATGCGCGCATCCTCTTCACCTGCAATCCCGACGGCACGAACCAGCGCGCGCTCTACGGCAGCAACTCGTTCTGGCCGGGTAGCATGTTCTATGCGCGGCCGATTCCGGGCAAGCCCACGCAGTTCGTTGCCGTCCTCACGGGCCATCACGGTCTGCGCCGTCAGGGCCAGCTTGGCCTCTTCGACGTGACGAAGGGCACGGAAGAAGGCGAGGGCGTCCTCCAGCTGCTGCCGGGCTACGGCAAGAAGGTCGATCCGATCGTGCGCGACCAGCTCTACAACGGCACGTGGCCGATGAACCTGCATCCGTATCCGCTCGACGACACGACCTTCCTCGTGTCGCGCAAAAACAGGGGCGAGGCGAACTTCTCGCTCTATCTCATCGACCGTTTCGACAACGAAATCTGCCTGCTGCGTGAAGCGGGACACGACCTCTGCGAGCCGGTGCCGTTCATGAAGACGCCCGTGCCGCACGCGCAGCCCGACCGCATCGACCCGACCTCCCCGACCGCGCAGGTCTACATCGCGAACGTCTACGAAGGCCCGGGCCTCAAGGACATTCCGCGCGGCACGGTGAAGGAGCTCCGCCTCTACACCTACACGTTCGGTTTCCGCGATGAAGGCGGCCTCTACGGTTCCATCGGCTTCGACGGTCCGTGGGATATGCGCCGCACGCTCGGCTCGGTGCCGGTGAATGCGGACGGCAGCGCCTACTTCCAGGTGCCGGCGAACACGCCGATCGCGGTGCAGCCGCTCGACGCGGAAGGGAAGTCCCTGCAGGTGATGCGCAGCTGGTTCACGGCGCGCAACGGCGAATACCTCTCCTGCGCGGGCTGCCACGAGAAGCAGAGCTTCGTCGCGCGCGCACCCGCCGTGGCGAAGGGAATGCCGCTTGAGAAGATCCGTCCGTGGCGGGGTCCTTCGCGTAACTTCGAGTTCCTGCGCGAAGTGCAGCCGGTTCTCGACGCGTTCTGCGTGAAGTGCCACAACGAGCCGGATCCGCCGCATTCGGAAATGTTCGGCGACAAGAAGTGGAAGCCGGACCTGCGGGCGACGCCGCTCAAGGGCTGGAATACGAAGATGAGCGGACACGTGAGCCCGCGCTGGGGCGGCAAGTTCACGACCTCCTATTTCAACCTCGTGCGTTTCGTGCGCCATCCCGGCATCGAGAGCGACATCCATCTGATGACGCCGATGGAATGGCACGTGGATACGACCGAACTCATGATGATGCTCGACAAGGGCCACAAGGGCGTGGTGCTCACGCCCGAGGCGCGCGACCGCCTCGTCACGTGGATCGACTACAATACGCCGTTCCATGGACGCTGGCAGACGATCGTGGATTCGAAGAGCGCCATCGCCCGCGAAAAGCTGCGCGAAGAGCGCCGTGCGCGCTATGCGGGCATCACCGAGAACCACGAGACGATCGCCACGCCCGCGCCGGTTCTGACGGCGCCGCCGCTGAAGGCGAAGCCGCCGGCGGGTCCGGCGGTGACCGTGGCGGGCTGGCCGTTCGATCCGGCGACGAAGCCCGCGAAGGCCGCCGGGTCCATCAAGCTCGGCGAGGGCGTGGAGATGCCGCTCGTCGCGGTGCCGGGCGGTACGTTCGTGATGGGTTCGAACGACGCGAAGGCGAAGCCGGACGAACGCGGGGCCGCCGCCGTGGCGGTGAAGGCGTTCCAGATGGGCGCGCGCGAAGTCACGAACCGCGAATTCCGCCAGTTCGATCCGTCGCACGACAGCCGCTGCGAATCGCGCCACGGCTACCAGTTCGGCGTGACCGGCTACGACGTGAACGGCGACGATTTGCCGGTCGTGCGCGTGAGCTGGCAGAAGGCGGTGGCGTTCTGCGACTGGCTCTCGAAGAAGACGGGCAAGACCGTGCGCCTGCCCACCGAGGCGGAATGGGAATGGGCCGCACGCGCGGGTTCGGACAAGCCGTTCTGGTGGGGCGACCGGAACGCGAACTTCGCGGCCTATGCGAACCTCGCGGACATCTCGCTCTGCGACTACTCGGGCAACCCGTACGTGCAGGATCGCGTGAAGGCGCGCTACGGCAACACGGAGAACCTCTTCGACAACTGGGTGCCGCAGGCGCATGGCGTGAACGACGGCGCGTTCCTCGAAGAGGCGAGCGGCAAGTGGAAGCCGAACCCGTGGGGTCTCTATGAGATGCACGGTAACGTGTGGGAATGGACGGCCTCGAAGTACGTGCCGTATCCGTATGCGGCGGCCGACGGGCGCAATGCCCGCACGGGCGACGAGAAGCGCGTGGTGCGCGGCGGCTCGTGGTATTCGCGTCCGAAGCTCGCGACGGCGTCCTTCCGCCGTGCGTACCGTCCGTACGCGCCAGTGTACGATGTCGGCTTCCGCATTGTCGTCGAATAAAAAAATCACATTCGAGCTTGC
>JAZUGW010000203.1:0-13878 GCA_045641465.1 Kiritimatiellia bacterium
GCGCCAAAAAGCGCAACCGGGGGCGGCGGTGGCGGTGGCGGCGGTGGCGGCAGCGGTGCCACCGGTTCGACTTCTCATGCCGATCCCAGGGCCGCGACTTCGGACGACTATCGTGTACACGGTCATGGAGGCACCGGTGGATATGGCGACGACACCCCCAGAAATGGTGAAAAGGGCAGCGAAGACAGCTATTGCAAGACCAAGCATGGTGTTGTTCCCTGCGCCGGTGGCGGTGGCGGTGCCTATGGCGGCACGGGTGAGGATGGCCCGGTCTACTTGCTCAACAATGGCCGTGCGAGCATTGTCGCCGAGCTGGTGGGAAATCTCAACAAGGTCAACGAGGAGACCTTGCGTCGGAACAACTTCAAGGATATGCCGTCCGAAGTCGTCTTCAATATGACATTCGTCGATTCAAGCGAATTCTCCACCACCGTGCCCATCCTCTATGGCGGGACCTATCCCACGCCGGCGATGCCGACGGCGCGCGAGGGCTATCTGTTCAATGGTTATTTCAGCGAACGTAACGGGCAGGGAAAATGCTGGTACAACGCCAATCTGGATTTCATGCTGGATGACAACCTGATCGATACGCCTGCCGATGTCACGTTGTACGCTTCATGGCGTCTGATCGGCGGCGGTGGCCAGATCGTCGTAAAGGCCGGTCAAAATCTGGTGATCGACGAGTATTCCGGCGCGGCGGAATATCTGCAGAACATGGACCAACATCTCATTCGCATCGAGCAGGGAGGTTCTCTGGTGTTGCGTAACCTGTCCTTCCGCGGCGGCGAAGGGGCGAATGTGGGCGTCATCTACAATGAGGGACGGTTGATGGTGTCGAACTGCGCCTTTCGGGCTTGCATGTCGATGAAAGGCTGGGGCGGTGTCTATTCGGATCGTCCTGGCGCATGGGCACGTTTCTTCGGTTGCACGTTCAGCGAGAACCAGGCGCTTGAAGGCGGTGCCCTCGTTGCCAACGGTTCCGATGTCGCGGTTGTCTCCTCGACTTTCCGCGATAATCGTTCGTTGACGACGTGCGAGCAACTGCCTGGCGGTGCGGCGGTTGTCGGGGTGAACGGCGCCCGTCTCTCGGTGTTGTCGTGTACGTTTGTGGGGAACGAACCGGCGCGGGCGGATTCGTCCTCGGCGGTACTGGTTTGCCACCGGCTCGCCCCCGACAGCCTTTTGGTCAACAATCTGTCGGCCAAGCCCGTGTCCGCCGAAACACTGCTTTTTGAAGGCGGACATGGGACGGAAGTCGAAGCGGCTAACAATCTTTTCTTCGATGCATCCGAGAATCTGATAACCCGGAAGAAGACGCGTCTGCAGCGTGGCGTCGAACAGGAATATTACGGACCCCAGGGCCGGGCGCGTGAAGAGGGTATTGCCGATCGTCTGGCACGCAGCGCCGACTGGAATCTTTTTTCCTTCAACGGGGTCGATGGCAATCATCCGATCATGATCGACGGTGACCAGCTCGAACAGTACCCGATCGCCGGCCGAGTGGGCGCGCGGAGCGGCAATACGCTTCAGCACCTCATCGACATCCACGATCTCTCGTCGGGACCCTTGCTGGTGCCGCCGGGACGCTACGATCCCGTGGTGGTTTCGAATGCGATCGAGATCGTGGGCCTCGATCGCGATAGCTGCGTGGTCGACGGTGACGCGGAAGAACCCTGCGTGGTCGTCACGCCTGAGGGCGAAGATTCCTTCTGGAAGAACTTCACTTTCCGCTTTGGTGTCAACATGTCGGGCGAGGGGGGCGCCTGGCGGCTCAAGGACAGCGTCCTGCTGGGGTCGGCAAGCAACTGCGTGTTCCAGTCCAATGTCGCCTCCAATGGTGCGGCGCTCGCGTCGGCGAAATACGTCTGCGATTCGCTTTTCACCAACAACACGGCGGTCGCGAACGGTGGCGGCACCTACAAGTGCGGACAGATCGAACGCTGCAAGTTCATCGACAACATCGCCGCACGAAGCGGGGGTGGATCGTTTGCCGACGGCAGGGTGCTGGGGTCGCTTTATTGGGCCAACCAGTCCCCGAACGGCGGCGGCGGCGCGAATTCGACTTTCTACTGCTGCACATTTGCGCAGAATTCGGGTTCCTCGCCGGCACTGGGCGCCGTTAACGCGTCGATTCTGTATGGGTGCGCCCTCTACGCGAGCGCATTGCCGACGGACGATGCAAGCTATACGGAGTCCTCCGGGGTGGTGACGAAATCGCACTTCTTCAATGCCGCCGCCGGCGATTTCCATTTGCTGATCCGTGAAAACCACAAGCTTGTCAACCATGAGCAGCTGCGAATCACCTCCGCCAGCCTTCGTCAAATGGCAGAACAGGAGAACTGGCGCGACGTCGAGGGCAATCCCTATGTGGTGGCAAACCCGGTGACGGGAGAGAAGTCTTTTTATGGTGGCTGCTATGCCTATGTGCCGTTCAAAACGAACGGACTCGTGGTCAATGGTGTGGACGAATGGTACGATGCCACGAACTTCAAGACCTCGTTGCGCGAAGCGGTGGCGGAGGCGAAGTCCTATGCCCAGAGTACGAATATCGTGTCGGAAGGATCGACGACAAACGAATTGGTCGTCACTTTCGATGAATCGATTTTTGACGACAACTATGGGAACATGCGCGACTCGATTACGATTCCGTTTGGCGAGGCGCAGATCGACGTGGACGGATTCACCAACACGACACTTGTCGTGCGCGGCCCGACCAACCACGTGGTCTGCCTTGACGGACAGGGCGATTATCGTGCATTCCGCATTGGCGCCGGCAGCCGCGTGCGCTTTGAGAACCTGACATTCCAGAATTTCTACGGCTCCGTCTACGGTTCGCCCCAGGCGACGACGGATGGCGGTGCGGTACAGAATGCGGGTGTCCTTTCTGTGTCGAATTGCGTGTTTCTGTCCAATTCCGCAGGTGGAATGTCCTATGCGCTTGACAAGACCCCCATTGGATATGGTGGCGCGGTGGCGACGCTGTCCGGTGCCTCTACAACGGTGTATGCCGCATCGTTTGTCCAGAATCGTGCCGTACGAGGAGGTGCCATCTATACATACGATGGAGGTGCGACGCGAGTGTTCCATTCGACGTTCAACGCCAACGCCGCAGTGGGTGCTTCGGCGTCGTCTCCTGTGGGCGGGGCTGTCGCGAACGATCCGGCGCAGACGAATTCGACGCTTTGGCTGGTCAATTGTACCCTTGCGGGCAACAAGGTTCAGGGACGCTTCAAGGCCGGCGGTGCGATCAGTTCCAAGGCGGGACTTGTCCTTTTGAATTCGATTGTCGTGGGGAATACGGCGTACGACGAGCCGAATGACATTGAGGTGGCGTCGGGTGGTTCGGCGAGTTTTGTCCACACCGTCTTCGGACGGCGCTCCGAGACGAACGACAGTTATCGTGTGGCGTGGAACGACAATCAGATCGTTTCAGGGCTGTCCCTTGACAGGGTTTTGGCCGTCACGAATGCCGTGTCTGTTGAAACTTGGCCGGAACACTGGATTCTGCCGATTGATTCGCACTCTGAAATTCGAACGAACGATTTCCCGGCTGTGACGGTTTGGCTGTCGCGTGACGGAAATTCGCTGGGTTACAGTCGTTCGCCGACGAACAAGTGCGATCATGTGCTTGTTGGCTCCAAGAGCAGATTGGTGTTGCAGGGGACCCATTTGGATATCGACCAGATTGGCGAGACCTATGATCAAGTCGTGCTGGGTGCGCTTGTGTCCGACTGGTCGAAGCGGGACCCGCAGGAAGATCCGGGTCCAGATGATCCAGATGACCCGGACGATCCGGGCGACGCGGAAGACGTCCCTGAGGATGAGGCGGTGGTTTCGCGTGTGACCACCCAAGGGAAGACTGTCTATTATCGTACGGTGGAGGATCTGCTGGAGAAGGTGCAGCCGACGGATACGGTCGTATTAATGAATCCTGATGATGAGGAGACCATGTTCGCATTGTATGACGCCTTGGATGAGAAGGCTTCCGAAGTCGGTTGGGTGTCGTTGGAGACCGAAGATGGCATTACCTATTCGTTCGCGCTTGTGGCGGATGTGGTGCGCCCGACGGCGGAGGCCATCGACTTTGACGTGAGCGATCCGAACGTTGTGAAGGTGAGGCCTGGAAACGTGATGCCGGGCCTGTGGTACGCGCTCGTAGGGTCGGTCTCGCTTGACGGTTCTTACGCAGTGGTGGGGGCGTGGCAGCAGGCCGATGCCGAGGGAACGTTGGCAGAAGCGCTTGAAGCGCCGCGTCTGGGCGAGACAGGTTTCTATCGGGTGGTGGTGGCGCTGTTGCCGCCGGAGGAGTGAAGATCATGAGGGCAATTGTCGAAATGTCTAAATGCTGGATCGTCGGTCTGCTGATCGGCGGAGCGGCGTTGATGTCGGTGCGGGCCGATACGAATACGACCTACACGGTGTCGTTCGAGAGTTATGTGGTGCGTGGTACGACGTATTCGGTGCCGTCGATTACGGGCGTGCGTCCGGGCGATGCGCTGCAGAAATTGAAGTCTTCGACGCTTCACGCCTGGTTGCAGGGATGGGCGGATGCAGCCGGTACGAAATACTACAATGAAAAAGGTGAATCGTTGCTGTTGTTCACGGGTAAGGCGGACCTGATGCTGCACGCACTGATCGATGCGTCGTATTTTGTCCATCAGGTGACGTTTGCGGACTATGTCGTCGGCGGAAAGACCTATTCCGCGCCTCCCTTGACCTACCGTGAGGGCGATACCGTGACGAATCTGTCCGCCTCGGTGGTGGCCAAGTGGGTGCTGGGCTGGTATACGGCGAAAGACGGTAAGGGCGAACAGTATTACGACAAGGATGGCAAACCGGTTTCGGCTACGTTCAAGGCGCAGGCGGACGTGAAGTTGTACCCGAAACTCGATCCGCAGTATCTGCCTCTCGGGGTGTACGTGAATGGGCGGGAACTCGATCCGATGACGGAAGAAGGCCGAGAGGGCGAAGGGTGGTCGTACGATGTCGACAATCGCCTCGTGACATTGAGTACCGCCGACGAATACGTGCTCTCCGGTTCCAATATCATCAGTAAAGTCCATTTCCTGGTCGCAGACAATGCAACCGTGGTGTTGTCGAATCTGGTGTTGCAGACCTCTTTGTCGTCTCGCTCGGGATTGATCGAAGTGGCTCGCGGGGCGGCTGTTGATATGAAGTTGTCTGGTGAGAATTCCCTTGTCGCCCAAGCTGAAGGCATCGCGGGAATCTTCTGTCCAACGGGTACGACGGTGAAGCTCTGGACGGATCGGAAGCGTGATGTCTCGTGGATGAACCCGACGAATACATCGTATCTTGGCGTTCTGACGGAATGCGAATATGCCAAAAAGGATCTCTCGGTACAGGGCGGGGTGTTCGCCGCGGCAATCGGCGGACGCAAGGCGACGGATGGCGGCGTTTCGGGTACGATCACCGTTCAGAACTGTTCGATCTGGGCAAGTGGAGGGAGTGGCGCCTGCGACATCGGCGCGGGCGATTGGTCCATCCCGGCGGGAGGAACCAATGCCTGTGGAACGGTCCGTTTCCTCGGATACCCCAATGTGCGCCCTGTCGTTTATGTGAATGACGCGCGTCCGAAGGTGTGCCCGATTCCGCACGGCGACTGGGAAACTCCGCTCTTTCCTCGGTCGGTGGCCAGTCGGATCGCACCCGGGGAAACGCTTTACAATGTGTTTTGGTTCTCCTATGGAACCACGCGCGTGAAGTCCACCGTCTATTACAGCAGCAGCCATGTGGTCACCAACGAAATGTCGTACACCGTGACCCACACGTTGCGTTGACTGACTTCGATTTTTTGACCGAGGCGGGAGGGAGCCAGTTTTTTTCGTTTCTGCACTTTTAACGAAAAAATGCCCTTTGCTCCTTCACACATGACGGATTTGTGCTATAATAAGAACGATTTGTCCTTCAAGGGGGGACGAATGGTTTTGTGTCATTTCAAATAAAAGGAGACAAGATGAAGCTCTCGAACGAACAATTGGCGCTGTGCGCGAATACGATCCGCTGTCTGGCGGCGGATATGGTGGAGAAGGCCAAGAGTGGTCATCCCGGCGTGGCGCTGGGATTGGCGGATTTCGCCGCCTCCCTGTGGCTGAAGTTTCTGAAGTTCGACCCGAAGGATGCGTCCTGGGCAGATCGCGACCGTCTCGTCTTTTCAGGCGGACACGGTTCCTCGCTCGTCTACTCGCTGCTCGGTCTCGCCAGTGTCGGCGACCTCAAGCTTGACGAACTCAAGACGTTCCGTCAGGTCGGTTCCCGTTGCGCGGGCCATCCGGAGCGCGGGTTGATGCCGGGCGTCGAAGTCACGACGGGTCCGCTCGGCCAGGGTATTGCGATGGCCGTGGGTCTGGCGATTGCCGAACGCATGGAAGCGGCGCGCTGGAATACGAATCCGGAGGAGCCGATCGTTGATCACCGCACATGGTGCTTCTGCGGCGACGGCGACATGGAAGAGGGCATCTCGCACGAAGCCTGCTCGCTCGCGGGCAAGCTCAAGCTTGACAAGCTCTGCCTCGTCTACGATTCGAACAACATCACGATCGAGGGTACTGCCGACATCGCGTTTGCGGATGATACGCGCAAGCGCTTCGAGGCGTATGGGTGGAAGGTGTTCGAGTGCAGCGGACACGACTTCGACGAGATCGACCGCACGGTGCGCAAGGCTCTCAAGATCGCCGGCCAGCCGACGCTCATCATCGCGAAGACGCATATCGGTCAGGGATGCCCCACGAAGCATGACACGAGCGGTGTGCACGGGGCGCCGCTGGGGGCGGAAGAACTCGCCGGACTCAAGAAGAACCTCGGTTTCGATCCGGAGAAGTTCTTCGATGTTCCGGGCGAAGTGCTGGATATCTTCGACGATCGCGGGCTCGCCGGCCATCGTGCGAACCTGCGTTGGAAAAAGGCGCAGAAGGACTGGGCGGCGGCGAATCCCGAACTGGCCACGAAGCGCGAGGCCGCGTTGCACGGCAAGCTTCCGCAGGATCTCGTGACGAAGCTGCCGACGTTCGATCCCGCCAAGCCGGTCGCCACGCGCGCCGCGTGCGGTACGGTGATGTGCTCGCTGGCGGCCGAAGTGCCGTATCTCGTGGGCGGGTCGGCCGACCTGGAACCGTCGAACAAGACGAACCTCAAGCCGTTCAACTGGATTTCGGCGGAGGACTTCTCGGGCCGCAATTTCCACTGGGGCGTGCGCGAACTCGGCATGAGCGCGATTGTGAACGGCATTCAGGCGCATGGCGGCTACCGCGCGTTCGGTGCGACATTCGCGGTGTTCTGCGACTACTGCAAGCCGGCGATCCGTCTTGCGGCGCTGATGGGGCTGCCGTCGATGTGGGTCTTCTCGCACGACTCGTTCTACGTGGGCGAAGACGGTCCGACGCACGAACCGGTCGAACAGCTCGCGATGCTGCGTACGATTCCGAACTTCCTCGCGTTCCGTCCGGCCGATGCGAATGAAACGGCGGCCTGCTGGCTTGCGATGCTGCAGAACAAGGAAGGCCCGTCCTGCATTCTCACGAGCCGCCAGAACCTCCCGATCCTCGAGGGCGTGACGCCTGAGAAGGTCGCGAAGGGCGCCTATGTGATTTGGGAGTCGAGTCCGATGCCGGATGTGATGTTCATCGCCTCGGGCAGCGAGGTTTCGCTCTGCATTGAAGCCGCGAAGCGTCTGGCCGAAGCGGGCCGCAATGCGCGCGTCGTCTCGATGCCGTGCCGTGCGCTCTTCGAGCGTCAGCCGCTCGCCTATCGTGAAAGCGTCATTCCGGGCACGTGCGCGAAGCGCGTGATCGTCGAGGCCGGTGTGCGGTTCGGCTGGGATTCCTACGCGATGAACAAGGCGACGACGCGTTATGTCACGCTCGACACCTTCGGTGCGTCGGGTCCGTACAAGGAACTCGCCGACGAATTCGGTTTCACGGTCGACAACGTCTACGCCAAGGCGCGTGAGATGCTGTAAGTCCCATGGCCGACGGTGACTATGAACGGGGGCGCGACCGCGAAATCGCCGCGCTCCAAAGTCGGTTGCGCGCGCTTGCAAAAGCGCGCGCGACTGTTCCCGCGATTCTCGTTTTGAATGGATGGGCCTCGTCGCCTCAGGCGTGGGATCTCTGTTCGTTCAAGACGCGCCGCGCGGATTCGCTGCGTCTTTTCTCCTATCTCGAGCAGCTGGACGGTGCCCCTCAGGCATTCATCGATTCGCTCGATCCGCATCGTCCGCTCATTCTCGTCGGATGGTCGATGGGCGGAAGTACGGCCTTGAGCTTGGCGTGCCGATATCGCGCACGCCTTGCGGGACTCGTCCTGCTCGCGGCGACGCCGCGGATGATGGAGGAACAGGAGACGGCCTGGCGCGGGATGAACGCGCGTCGTCTTGAGGCCCTTCGCAAGGGTCTCGAACTCACGCAGGGCGCCGGTTTCTTCGGCGTGCCGGAGGGATGTCCCAATCCCTATCAGATGGACACCACCGAGAACCTTGAGCGCGGACTCCGCTATTTGCTCGACACCGATCTGCGCGCCGACTTGGCGCGCGCCTTCCCCGAGGGGACAGACCCCTCGTTCCCTGTTCACATTTTCCAAAGCGAACACGATGGTATCGTGCGACCGGAAAACGCGTCCTATTTGAAGACGGTGTTTCCGCACGCGCAGCTCATGTTCGTGTCTGGATCGGAACATGCGTTGCCGATCCGAATCCCCAAGGAGATCGATCATGCCGTTGACGCTTGCCTCGCAGTCGCCGCGACGCGCCCGCATTCTCGCTGACCTCGGCGTGCCGTTCGAGGTCGTGAAGACGGATGCCCCCGAGGTCGCGTTCCCGCACGATCCGGAAGGGACCGTAATAGAGAACGCGCGTCGCAAGCTCGCCGCCTGCGCGCAGCGTCCCGCCTTGGCGGCGGATACGATCGTATGGTGCGAAGGCCGCATCTACGGCAAGCCGAAGGACGAGGCAGAGGCGAAGGAATTTCTGCGCACTTTTTCAGGCCGCACGCATCAGGTCTTTACCGGGGTCGCGTATGGTGATGCGAAGGGGATTCAAACCGCGTGCGTGCGTTCCGATGTGACTTTCCGCGCGTTGACGGAAGCCGAGATCGAAACCTACATCGCCCTCGTCCATCCACTGGACCGCGCCGGAGCCTATGACATCAATGAACACGGCGATCTGCTGGTTGAAGGCTACACCGGTTCATACGAGAACATCGTCGGTTTGCCCGTAGAACCCCTGAGGCAGTTTCAGGTTTTAGGTTTTAGGGATTAGGTTTTAGGGATTAGGTTTTAGGTTTTAGTGGTTAGGTTTTAGGTTTTAGTGGTTAGGGATTAGGTTTTAGGCGGTGGGAGTTAGGAGAGTCTCGCGCACTAAAACCTAAAACCTAGAACCTAAAACCTAATCCCTAAAACCTATCTCGAATGATGTTCGAAAAATTCGTCCTCGGCTCTCTTCAGCGCGGCGTGCATGGCTTCGGCGTCGGGCGCCTGACGCAGTTCGTCAAGCAGCGTCGTTCCGTGCACGAGCAGGCAGAGACGCGCGAGGATGTGCAGGTGCAGCGTATGGTCGGTACAGCAGACGAGGAAAAAGAGGTCCGTACCCGTGCCGTCTTGCGCGCCGAAGAAAACGGGACGCGACGTGCGGCCGAGCGCGAGGAAGGTCTCCTGAAAGAGATAGGGGTCGTGGTAACGCGGATGCAGCAAGGCCACGCCATTGCCCGCCGCCGTGGAGGCGACCTCCTCGCGGGCGCTCAGTTCCGCGAAAAGGGTTTCGGGATCGTAGAGCAAGCCGGTTGAATCGGCAAAGTCCGTCATGTCGCGCAACACGCCGGCTCGCGTTTTCGCATTGAGTTCCGGTTGGATCGTCTCAATGCGCAGCAATTCGGCGATGTGGAAGTCGTGTCCGTCGCTCTTGCGGCGTTCTTCCATCGCGAGACGGTGTTCGCTTGAGAGTTCCTTGTCGCTGATGGACATCAACCGGCGCTGGGCCCATTCGTCCAATGCACGATGCTCGAAGAAAAACTTGTCACCGCGCTTGACGCTCGGCACCTCACCCCGCTGGGCAAAGTGCTTGAGTTCGTTCTCCTTCATATGAAGGTGCGCAGCGGCGCTTTTCTGATCCATTAATTGAAAGCTCACGACAAGGAAAATGCTAAAGGGTTGAAGAAAATTGGTCGGGCGCGTTTTCCGAACACGCCCGACCGGTTGCCTCAGCGGATGCGGAGGTTGCGGTATTCGACCGTCATCGGCGGCCCCTGGTGGAGCTGAAGGGCGATGTGGCCCTTGGACGGGAAGAAATCCTCGCGCGGATCGACGATCGACGTCGTCTTGACGCCGTTGATCCACACGGTGATCGTGCGGCCTTCCACCTTGACGCGGATGTCGTTCCACTGCTCGACCTTGTAGAGCTTCTGCAGCTCCTTGGCGTCGGCAAAAACCTTGACGGACTTCTTGCCGTCGGCGGCGATTGAAACATCGGCGCCACGCTGGCCGACAAGGTGCTGACGCGGGTGGTAGATGAAGCCCACGAAGTCGCCGCCGCCGTTCATGTCCGCCTGGTAGCCGTTGTCGCCGATGAACTGCGGCTTGCACCGCAGCTGGATGCCCGAGTTCGCTCCGCGGGAGAGCTTGAATTCGGCGCGCAGTTCGAAGTCCGTCAGCGTTTCCGCCGTATAGACGAGGTGGTGGTTCGGCTTGCAGAGATGTTCCGGCGTCGAGGCACCGAGGATGACGCCGTCTTTGACGGTGAAGTAGCCGTCCTTCTGCGTCCAGCCCGTGAGGTCCTTGCCGTTGAAGATCGGACGGAACAGAACCGCGTCGCTGCCCGGTACGCGTCCACGCTTTTCAAGCGCCTTGAGCATCTCGACGAGCGTCTCACGGTAGGCGCCGGTGGCTGTACGCGTCGTATCGACGAGTACCTTTGCGAGTGTTTCGGGCAGCACCACGCCGGCGAGTTCGATCTCTTCCGACTCACGGGTCACCGTTTGAATGACCGGGCCTCCGTCGACCGAATACTTCAGTCGGAGGAACTTCACGCGTCCGGGTGCCGGATCGTACGCGAAGCCGCCGCGACCCGCCAGCCGGTTGCTGGCCATGATGGTGCGCGATCCGCCCTTGACGAGCGAGCTGACCATGACCTTCACGTTCGCGCAAGGCGTTTTGCCGTTGTCCTGCGGCAGCGGGTCCGGACTGTACAGCGCCTCGATCACATTGATCGGCACGGAATCGGCCGTGAACTCGCGCGAGCAGATGCGCACGAGGGCGGCGCTCAGGCGTTCTTCGTTCGGCTGCTCCTTCAGGAGCGCGAGCAATGTCGGCACGTCCTGAGGTCCGCACAAGGTGGCGAACGCCTTGAAGATTTCGCCGCGGATGGTGTCCTGCCGGGTCGTGCGTGCGGCTGCCAGCAACTTGGGCAGGCAGGCGCGTTCACGGCGCTGGCCGATGACGCCGATGGCGAGTTTGGCCCGCTTGACGTCTGTTCCATTGATGAGTTCGAGCATCTTCGCAACGACGCCGGCGTTCGGGAATCCGACGAGCTGACGCTGGGCGAACTGGGCCGCAAAACCGGAACCGAGCGCTTGTTCGACGAGCGCGGGCACCGTTGAAAGGTCGCCTTTCTGGACGGGCGTCGGCGGCGGGAACGCGGTGATTTCCTTTGCGGCGCCGACATAACCCGGCACGAAAGGTGTGGTACGCGTCTTGAGCGACACCTCGAGTCCCTGGCGGCGCTGCGCGTTCTTCACCGTTGCGAGCGCGTTCTTCAACGCGGCTTCGGCGGCCGGCTGCGGGAAGTTCTCCAGCGCGCTGCGCGCGGCAAGGAAGAGCGCGGGCGGCGTGTCGTCCTTCAGAAGGGCGGCGAGCAGCGGAATCGCCGCCTCGCTGCCCTTGTGGGACAGTTCCTGGCAGGCGGTCACCTTGTCGTTGAGGCTGTTCTCCTTCAGCACGGCCAGAAGTTCCGGTTCCGTCATACGGAACGCAGGGAATTTCAGTTCCGCACCGACGAGCGTGAAGGCCGTGGCGAGGAGCGAACAAATAATCAGCTTCTTCATTTGAAATCCTTTTCTTAGATGATCTGCCAGCCTTCGCGCTGCGCGCGGCCGAGCATGCGGTTGGCTTCGACGTCGTTGACGAACTGTTCCTTGACGGGATCCCAGGTGAGGTCGCGTCCGAGCCACTGGGCGATGTTCGCGCAGTGCACGGTGGACATCGAACGGTGCATGATGACCGGGTTGGCGACCGTCTTCGTGCGGGCGCGCACCGAGTTGAGGAACTGGCGCATGTGGTTCTGTCCGGTGAAGCCCGTGCGCACGCAGTAGTCGGCGAGGATCTTGTCGTAGTCGGCCAGCAGGGACGGACGCGACGCCTCGGGCCGCGTATAGCCGTCGGCGCACGAGACCCAGCCTTCCGTACCCACATAGCGCACGCCGCAGGTCCCGTGCCAGCCGGTCTGCTCGGCGATCATGTCCACGCCGTTCGCGAAGTGGAGGCGCATGCCGTTGGGAATCGGTTTCGGAATGTACGGGTAGTGGACCGGCGACGTGTCCTCCGCGCCGATCGCGTGATGGCACTGGGCGAACGTATGCGAGCCCCATTCGCCGATCACGCCTGTATAGAGGTCGTGGTCGCGGTGCCAGCCCGAAGGCAGATACGCGTGGTTGTAGGGACGCCACGGGCAGGGCCCGATCCAGGCGTCCCAGTCGATGTAGTCGCGCGGCGGAAGGGGTTCTTCCGGCAGCCAGTTGCGCTGGATGTTCACGTTGCCGCCCGGGGCAAGATGGGCATAGACGGTCTTCACATCGCCGAGACGTCCAAGACGCAGAAGTTCGTTGCAGACGACGAAGTTCGGTTCGCTCAGACGCTGCATGCCGGCCTGATAGACGCGCTTCGTCGCGCGTGCCGTTGCGACGACGGCCTGGCCTTCGCGCACCGTCATCGAGGCGGGCTTTTCCGTGTAGACGTCGATACCCGCACGCATGGCGGTGATCGAGACGCCCGCGTGCCAGCGGTCGCCCGTCGCGGTGTAGATCGCTTCGATGTCCCCGCGTGCGAACATCTCCTTCATGTCGATGTACATCGCGCAGTCCTTCGTGTTGTAGTGGCTGTCGACGATGCGCTTGATGTTTTCGCGCCGCGGTTTCCAGACGTCGCAGATGGCGACAAATTGAACTTCAGGATCCGGCAACACCCAGCTCTGCAACACGCCCGAGCCGCGTCCGCCGAGACCCACGGCGCCCATCACGATACGATTGGACGGAGCCACCTTGCCGTCGCGTCCGAGCGCGGAAGCCGGAACGAAAAGCGGCAGAGCCACGGCACCGGCGGCCTGCGTCAGAAACGAACGGCGTGAAATCTTGTGTTGAATCATCAATACCTCCTTGAAAGTTTACATCAAGTATTATAGCGCAAATTAACCTCTTCCGCCACCATAAATGTTCGTAGGCAGAACGTCCAATCCGAACATTCCAACATTCGAGCATTGATTACATGCCGATACAGTTGGTCAGTTCATCTGTTGGTAGGGCGCGTTCTCCGAACGCGCCGCAGAGCCGGGTCAAAGTGTAATCATTGAGTGTCGCTTGCATCGCCCGGCGTCAAGTGTCACGCCGTCACTCTCGTCACTGAAGGGGTGTCACTCAGTCGCTTGCATCACCCGGCGTCAAGTGTCACGCCGTCACTCTCGTCACTGAAGGGGTGTCACTCCGTCACTCGCGTCACCCAAAGTCAAGGGTCACTCAGTCACTGGGCCACTACGTCAAAATGATTGACAGTCCGTCCGTTTGAATGGTAGAATGAAAGCGTGCTGACATACAAGAAGGATGCGTGAAAATTGACGAGTGAACTGAGAGAGTGCCTGATCGCGGCTGTCTACTGGATGGCCGC
>JAZUGW010000204.1:0-5185 GCA_045641465.1 Kiritimatiellia bacterium
TAGAGTCGATTTTCATGGCGAAGCTCCCTGAAACCTACGATCCGAAGGCCGATCAGACTCACTATACCGTGGTAGACCCCGACGGGAAGGAGCGGAAGGTTGCCCTTACGCTCGCCCAGCTCATCAAGTCGGAGGCGAAACGCCTCTTCCGCGGTGGTTTCTTTGGTCGGAACATTACGTTCGTGAAGGAAACAGCGAGGAAGTTACCGAAGAAGTTCCTGCTTCCGCACGGACGCGAGGTTGAGTTCCTTAGTCGTTGTGACTGGAGTCTTCCAATGGTCGCATGACGCCTCCTCCGACCGTTACCCCGCGCGAAACCATCCCCCAATGCAGATAGGAGATCGACGAAAGCAGATTCCCAAAGGGAACCTGCGGCGGATTACTTTCATTGTGTGTCGAAAACCCTTCGTTTTGTAGTGGAATCATCCAATTTTTTATTGTCATTGGTCGTTTTTGAGTAGAGAAACGGTGCTCTTCCGTGTTGAAGTCATACTGGGGAAAGGTGTTTGTACCAAAAGGTCTGTCCCCGTTGTATTGGGGTCTGTCCCCATAGGACCAATACCGAGAGTTAGAGGGTCTGTCCCCATTGTATTAGGGTCTGTCCCCTTGGGGTTTCCCCATTGTATTGGGGTCTGTCCCCTTGGGGTTTGTCCCCTTGGGGTTTCCCTGTTGCCATAGGGCCTGTCCCCTGGGGGTGGGGTACTTGATTTTTGGTTGGGGCAAATGATATAATGTTTGGGAAATGATTTATTTTGAGAGAAAGGTTTGGTTGAGATGAAGCGGATGATTCGTGTGTTGGTGTTGGCGGCTGTTGGCATTGCTGCTGTTGTCGGGATTGTTGGGTGGTCGGTGACAACGGGCCGCCGGACGGATGTTTCGACTCGGGTGGAGCGCAAAACGCTTCGGTTCTACAAGCAGAGCGGAGAATGGTTTGCTGATGTCGCCGGACACACCCAAGCGCAGAACCAGATGGTGGCGGGAGCGGATACGTTGCTGGAAAAGATTTCTGACGGCAGCTCGGAGGTGACGATGGTGTTTTCTTCCGATCTCAAACAGCCGGATCCGTGGCAGCTCTGGCTTCATCTGGTCGAACATGATAAATACGGTGCGACCTATCGCGTAAAACGTGCGAAGGGGGAGGGGTGGTCTTTGGCTTGGCTCTGTAACGTTACGCATGATGTTTTTGGCGGCGAACATCCGCAAGACATCTACATCCATTCGTTCACTGTGAAGTGAGAAGTGGAGAAGCTGTAATGGGGCAGAAGAATGATCATGTCGGCATGCCTTGGACGGTTCGAATCGCCCTTGGGTGGTTTGTCTTGCTGGCGATTGCCTGTTGCGCTCCTTTTGTGTTTTGGCTTTGCCCGCTGTTGCTGTCGGGCGATGTGCAGGAGGTTCTCTGGAATCTTGTTCCGTGTGTCGGCTTGATGGCGCTTGGTGGCGGATTCGTGTGGGCGATCATCTGCGGTAGACGAATTTGGGTGACGGTTCCGTATTTGTTCATTGCCCTGCAGTTTGTTTTCATCATTTTCCCTTTTGAGTCTTGGGTAGGACCGGAATGTTACATCATCTGGGCGGCGGCCACATTCGGACCGCTCGTGATGCTCCATCTGCCTTCGTCCAATCGCTGGTTTGCAACGTTTCCGCTTCAAGAGAAAATGCGTGTCGGTTGTATGGTGCTGGCGGTCCTCCCGATTGTCGGCTGTCTGTGGGGATCCATCGATCGTCCATCACCTCGTCAGCGTGTTTCGATGGAAAAGGTTGTACAGACGAGATGCGGCCGGAATGTGTTTCTCCTGCTGACTCGGAATGAGTCTGCCAGACAGAAGGGAAAAGCCTGGATCGACCCTGGTTCGTGCAGCAATTCCGTCGAGTTCGTGGAAAGGCTGTGTGCGAAGTTTGATGGCGGCGAGCACTTGATTCATGCGGGCGGAGAATGGTCGTTTGCGATCAATGTCCCCTCTGAGGTGTCGGACTCGTTCCCCGTGATGATGTCCGCCAATGTGGATCCCGCACAATTGCCGCGCGAGTGGGATGGGGTGACGGACAAGGATGTGCATCTCGAATTAAAACGTATCGACGGATCTGTGCCGATGGATTTCGACGACAAGTTTATGGTCGTTATTCGTAAGGGTGGTGCGGTGCACATCCTGAAGCGGAAGTATGCGACCCGGCGTCTTGTCCTGGGCGATACCCCGTATAGGCTTGGAAAGGACACCTGTTTCCTGACGCCCGCCGGAAAACGATGAAGTTTCCCCCATGCCCCCTCGGATTGTGTTAACGTTTTGAGTTGTGGGGATGGTGGTGATGCGTCGCGAATAGACGGCGTCCGCTCAGTACGGGCACGCCGAGATGGTAGCGAATGGCAATGGCACGCACGACGAAAATGACGGCGATGCAGACGATGGCGCTGATACGTCGTTCGATGCCGAAGGCATCAAGCGCGAAAAAGGCGAGACAGCCCACCATGCAGGCCAAGGCGTAGATTTCCTTGCGGAAAATAAGGGGAACTTCGTTGATCAGCACATCGCGCATCACACCACCGGCTGCACCGGTGATCGTGCCCATGACCAGGGCGACCCACCAGGGATGTCCCAGCATGAGCGCTTTTTCCAGACCGACGACCGTGAAGATCGACAGTCCGATCGTGTCGAAGACGAACCAGGTGATCTGTTCCGAGATGACTTGCCGCCCGAAAATCCAGACGGTGACGAGGGCGACAAATGTACAGACCATATAGCTGGGTTCCGCGAACCAGAACGGAGGCACGGAGAGCATGACATCGCGGATGGTCCCCCCACCCAGTGCGGTGACGAATCCGATGACATAGGCGCCGAAAAGATCGAAGCGCTTGATCGAGGCCAGGCGGATGCCGGAAATCGCCGCGGCGAACGTGCCCACATACTCCAAAACGACGAACAGCGGATCGGTGCCGCCGAAGAGCTGCCCGAGGTTGAGATACCAGTCGATGAGGGTTTGCGTAGTCTTGTCTCCTTCTCTTGTAGGAAAGCGGATACAATTATATCATAATTTGACATTCTGGGATTGTTCGATTGTTCGGATTGTTCGATTGTTCGGATTGGGTGATTGTTCGGATTGTTCTGATTGTTCGATTGTTCGATTGTTCGGATTGGTTGAGTGTTCGGATTGGTTGATTGTGTGATTGGTTGGATTGTTTGTGGGACACATGAAAACCGAATGCTGAAGATTGATAGTAAAGGTTTGACGTACGACTGTGGTTCTCATAAGATGAAATGAGGTCGAAAGTGTTGGCCCTGTGGAAGTGTTGGCAATAATCTTTTTTCCCGTTTCCGTTGATTTTGATTGAGTAGAGAAAAAGGTGTAGTTGGCGAGGGCGTATGGTATAATAGAAAGATGAACAAGGACATACTGTTTGTTATGATGAAACAATTTGAGAAAATCCTGGTGCGGCTATTGGTCGTTTTTGTTTTGGCCGGGACATTTTGTGCGCGGGCCGATTTGCGTTCGGAAGGGCTGAAGAGTGGCTCGCGCATGCTGGTGGTGGTGGTGGGACCAGATTGGAATCCCGCGTCTCCGAAGGTACGCACGACCTTTGCGTCTTCGTCCTTCCGGCAGAATTTCCCGAAAACGCTCTTCGGCGAATATGTACATAACGAGGCGACGAAACCGGACACCACCACCCAAAAAGGCAACGCCTGGGTGAAGTCGCTTGTGCCGGCCATCTATCGCTATCCGACGATTCTCATCTATGACGCGAAGGGACGTTCGCAGGGGCGGGTGGAGAACATTCCTGCCGACCTCAATGGTGCGGAGCTCGCCCGCCGTGTCAAGGCGCAGATCGCGTCCGTGGAGGCGATCGTCGCGAAACTTCCCACCGCTCCGGGCGAAAACCTCGCAGCCCTCCAGCCGCTCGTCCCCGGGCTCGTCTTTGTCGACCGCCGTAAGAAGCGACAGGTCAACTGGTATGGAGACGCCTGGCAGAATCTGCTCAAACTCGATCCCGAGGACAAGCAGGGTTGGCAGTTGCGGCTTTTCATGGGCAACGGCATCGGCGAAATCTCGCGCGGCACGGCGCTCGTGGGCTCGACGAATACACAGGCCGTCGCCGAATTCGAGAAGCGTGCCGAGAACCTTTTGAAACAGAACCTCTCACTCGAACAGAAGCAGGCGATTCTCCTGGGGCAGTTCGCGCGCATCCGCAAGGACAAGACAACGGCGGCGCGTCAGGTCGAACTCTTGAAGCGTGCGCACGCCCTCGCGCCGTGTTCGATCTGGGGTTGGGCGGCGTTCAACTACCTTGCCGAACGCAAGGTCAATGTGCCGAAGAAATGGGACATCCTCTCCCGTGTCGATTACGGCAAGGGTGTGCTCGACTACCAGCTCAAACCCTGGAAGAAGGTGAACCCGAAGCCGTCCGACGGCAGTCTGCTGCTCTCCAATGATTTGCAGATTGTCCGCGTGGCGCTGAAGCATCCGCAGAAGCAGAATGAGACAGAAAAGCTTGCTGTCGTCCGCGCGAGCGTGCTCACGGCGATCGGACCGGCGGCCTTTCGGTCCGTGTCGGAACGCGAGGGCGGGCGCGAGTTCGCGCGGCGTTTTTTCCATAATCGCGAGTGGCTTGAGGACTTCTTTGCGTCCGGCCCGGTGAACGATCCCGGCAACTGCTACATCGCACTCGCCGAACTCGTCCATAACGACATTAACGACTGGACACGCGAGCCGATGGGGCGTCGTGTCGCGACGGCGATGGCCATCCGATACGGCAAGAACAACCATCTCGCCATGGTGCAGACCTACCGTGCCTACGCGGTACTCGCGCGCGCCGGACGGCTCCACCGCAGCGCCTACGCGCTCGGAACGCACGACTGGCGGCTCGTGAATTTTCGGTCGGCGGCGGACATCCTCTTCCTCAACCAGTTCGTCAATGTCAGCCGTGATGCCTATGCCGGAATTTTCCGCTGGCTGCCCTACCGCAAGACGAGCTGCTTCGGCCAACCGTTCTACTGCATGCGATGCTACTACTGGGCCTAGCGCGGCTGCGACATTCCCTCGATGGAGGTCCGGCGGCAGGTCGGCGGCGTGTGTGTGGAACTTTCGGACGTCGGGGCGGCCTGCGCGGGTGCGCATGGGATTCCCTCCGGAACATGCGGCCAGCCCGGCCACCGGGCGTGGATTTGGCGCACTTCCACTGGCTATTGGGCGA
>JAZUGW010000205.1:0-14465 GCA_045641465.1 Kiritimatiellia bacterium
ATGTCGTCGACGGCGATGCACGCCCAATGTCCAACATGCAAGTCGCTGAGGCAGAAAAACACCTCGCGCCCCACGGCCTTCGGCACGTTCCATCTGGCGGGCAGGAGCGGCTGATCGTTCTGGCCCGTGGCATAGGCCAGCACCTCACCCGTCTTGCGATCCACCAGACGGAAGTCGCATTTGTTCGATCCGCAGCCCAGCCTGAAGGTGATCTGCGGCGAGGCGAGGCGGATGAGCGGACTCTGCACGCGGCCCATCTGTTTGGTGGTCGGTCGCCCCTGCTCGTCTTCGAACGTCGTCAGGAACCACTTGCCGCCCTTCACGCAGGGCTTGCCTGTGACAAACTCCCTGGACAAATCTGAAACCGGTTTCCCGAAAAACCCCTCTGTCACCTTCCAACCCTGAAGGTTTCCCGTCTCAAAATCATAGACAATCCGCGAGCCCCAGGTACCAAACGGCAAGCATGCGCCCATCAACCCCAATGCCAGCAAATGCAAGAACCGCGATTCCATCTTCTTCCAGTTAAATTCCCCGCGTCTTCAGAAATGCACGTGTTACTTTCGGGTTCCCACGCAATAGTCGAGACCTGCGAGGAAATGAGCCACCAGCTCGCGATCGTTGAATGCGCGGGCGTCATGTCCGAAGGACGAGTAGAAAACGCGGCCCTTGCCAACATCACGCGTCCAGGCGACAGCATAATCGCGATCTTTACGCAACGGCGCGAGCTTGGGATTAGCCCCCCACTTCTTTTCAGCGGCAGCGGTCGCCTTATCTGTGAGGTCGAGCGAAACCAGCACTTTCGTACCCGTGCGGTCGTAGTGTTTGCCAAACATATAGATCTCGTCGCTCTTCGTGAAACCCTGAGTATACTTCGCCAGCGGCGCATTCAGCGGAGAGGTCGCATTTTCGAGTTTGAAACGCCACTTGCCATGCGCATACCAGGGATGACCGGTGAAGAGTCCGCCAAAGGCCTTCGACAGTTCTGGCTCGCGGTTGAACGCATCAAGCGCGGAGTGAATGAGGCACACGCCCTTGCCCGAGGCAAGGTAGGACTGCAATGCCTTGGTGAGACCAGGCGCCTGCTTCTCGCCGAGTCCAGTCGAATTGTTGAAGACGATCGCATCGAAACCGGCCAGGAACTTCTCATCGCCGAGTTTCTTGGGGTCGCGCTCCTTGACCAACGACCAGCCAGGACGTTTCGCGATTTCCTCGGCCAGCTTGGCGTCGCCAGCCTCGCGTCCCTGCCTGTGGTTGAACCCGTAGAACTCCGAAAACAGGAGGACCTTCGTCCCCTGGGCGGAAACGGACATGACCCCGACCAGAGCCAGGGCAAAAACAAGTGCAATTTTCTTCATAGTTTTTCTCCTTAGTTTGCGGAGTATTATACCACTAGATAACCAAGGCTGTCCAGCCTTTGAAAACCCCGGTGCAGAATACATTGAAGGAGTGCTGGTTATTATGATAAACTATTGACGTCATGATCGGGCGGAGCCGCGTTGAGCTCTCTCGCGGTTTTGACTTGTTGTCATAATCTTCAAACTACAGACTATTTCGATGTCAGGAGGTATGAAAATGAAGAAGAGAATTCTTGCCGGATGTGTCGTTGCCCTCATCCTCGCGGGGGGCGCAGCCGTACCCAAAAAAGGCGAAGCCTTGTCCAATACTTCGCAAAATGCCAAAGACGCCGAAGCCCTGCGCAAGAAGGCTGTCGAAGTCGGACCCGAAGATACGACATGGACCGAAGTCTGGCGCGAAGAGTTTCGTGGCAACAGACTCGACGACAAAGTGTGGTCGCACATTCCCAAACCCGCCAAGTATCCCGATCACTTCAAGAAGATGAACTGCTACGCCCATATCACCGACGATCCCGCGGCCTACAAGTTCTCGGGCGAGACGGTGAATCTGCTGGCCATCAAGAATCCCGATCTCCAAAAAGATCCGCGCCCCTACCTCTGCGGCGGCATGAAAACACAAGGTAAACTCGCGTTCAAATACGGCAAGCTCGAAGTTCGCTTTCGGCTCAAGGGCGTCAAGGGCGGATGGCCGGCCATTTGGATGATGCCCGAAGTGCCCCAGGCGCTTTACGGCGAAATGGACTTGATCGAACGCCTCAACTTCGACTCCTTTGCCTATCAAACCGTCCACACGCATTATTCGCTGAAGCTGCATGAAACATGGCCGCCCCGTTACACGACCACCCCCATCAACACCAACGGCTGGAACACCGTCGGCGTGGAATGGTACCCGGAAAAACTTGTCTACACGATGAACGGGAAACGGGTCTACTGCTGGCCGAAAATCAAGACCGACAAGCCGGGACAATGGACATTCGACGTCCCCTACCATCTGATCATCGACATGCAGCTGGGCGGCGCCTGGGTGGGGGCAATCGGTCCCGACACCTTGCCGGGCGAAATGGAAATCGACAATGTCGTCTACTACAAGGGAACCCGGAATGGACAAACCTTCGGCGAGGTGATCCGCCCGTCTGCGGCGAAGTCCAAGACCACACCCTGAATTCCGGAAACGAGCGGCATCCCACGCCAGCGGGATCTCCGATTCACCGAAGATCGTATTTCTTCTTGCCGAGACGGATCGCGTCGTAGACGGCCTTTTCTTCGACGGCGCGCCGTTGATAGCGCGCCTCGCGCATCCGATCGACAGCGCACGGTACAAAGCCTTCCATGTCGGCCCGCGGGTTCGTCTTGAGCCGTTCCTTGCCCTTTTCAAGAATCGCCAACGCCTCCGCATAGGCTGGCTTGCCCCGCAACGGGTCGAGAATGCGCGAACAGGCCGGCCGATCGAAGTCGAGCTGTTCGAGCTGCCCGCGTTCGTAACGGTTCGAAATCATCCGGCCGGCGAGTCGCTGCAGCCGGTCGTGCTCCGCGCACGTGATCGGCATCCGCCCGCCATAGTTCTCGGGCCAGGCGCATTCATAGCAGGGCCAGTACGGCGCATTGAGATCCATCCAGGCGATCACCTGGTCGCGTTCGTCGGCCGTCAGCACAACCCCGTGGTGCTTCCCCTCCAGCGCCTTCAAAAGACGCGAGGTTCGCGCCCCCCAGGAATACGCCGGCAGCGTTTCGGCCGGACCATCCCCCGGGCACGCCACCAGCTTCTTCGCACAGAGGTCGACATAGCTCGTGCAGAAGTACGCCCCGCGGTCACCGCTGAGGTTGAGCTTCCCGCCCGCGGGTTTACCGTAGTCGTGACAGGCAATGCAGTGCCGCGTGAAGACAGGCTGGACCTCCCGTTGGTACGAAAGGTGTTCCGGTGCGCGTCCGCGATAGAGACCACGCAGATTATAGGCGCCGTCGAGCTTCACCGGTGCACGCGTGAAGGCCTCGGACTTCTTCTCCATCTTCGGCAGATCTCCGCCCCGGCTTTCGTGGCACCCCACGCAACCGTATGTTTCGCCCGGCTGCACGATCACGCCCGAACGCATCGACTGCACCATCTTCCCCTCCGCGTCGAGGGCCTGAAAATAGACGTAGGTGTTGCCCGGCACTTCGAAATACGCGCTACCGTCTTCCGCCACCGGTACCGTGCCCAAGACGCGCTTGTTGTCGAACGCCCGCCAGTTCATCGTGCAGGCCGCATCGTTCCACCAACTGCGGACCTTGATCCATTGACGTTTCTCCGGACTCTCCACCACGCGAAGCGCCTTGATCGATCCGCGCGGCACGCCCTTCATATGCGTGCCCACATAGACATCCTGCACATAGAAGCGTCCCGGCGCCTTCACATCGACGTAGTTGCGCTGCACGCTCTGCACGGGCGGGCGCTTCGACGGTCGGATCGGCATAGGGTCGTGGCAGCCGAGTCCGTCACGATGGAACAAGACTTCGTTCCCGTGCAGATCGAGGTAGACGAGTCCCATCTCCTCGCCGTGACCGGTCTGGCGTGCACAGAGGAAGTGTTCATCGTCGAGCGGGAACGGGTCCGCGTACTTGCACCCGAGTCGCCGCGTGCTGTCATAGAGCCGGTGGTCGAACGAATTGTTGGAACTTGCACGGATCTGATTGCGATAGCTCGCCGGCCATGTGCGCAGCACCGGCGCCTTGCCGTCCACACCCTTCGTGCGGTCGACGATGCCGAGCGCCCCCCACTGGCGGTCGTGGCAGCTGCCGAACACCACGATCGCGCGCGACGGATCCGAAAGCGGACGCGCATTCATCAGCGCCCCGGGACACGCCGTGTTGTTACCCCAGAAGAGGGCATGGTGCGTGCCGTCGGCATTGCAGGTCCACAGCGCCTGCGCATCGGCGAAATTGCGGTCCACATATTCCCAACGGTCGTAGAGGATGCGTCCGTCGGCCAACACCACGGGATGCTCTTCGAAAAGCGTGGACCTGCCAAGCTGGTGGATGTTCGCACCATCCGCCTCCATGCGGAACAGATTCGCCATGATGTGGCGGTTGCACATGCAGTATTTCGGCTCGCGCGTGGAGGCAAAGACGATGCCGCCATCGGGGAGCCAGGCGGGTTGCACATCGCACACGTCCTTGGCGAACGTGAGCGGACGCAGATCCGAACCGTCCACATTGACCGTGTAGATGTGATAGTTTTCCGCCTGGCTGCGTCGCATCGCAAAGACGATGCGCCGTGCGTCGAAGTCGACTTCGGGATCGCGCACCGTACGTCCGAGGATCTCGCCCACGATGTCGCGCGCAAGACCCGTCTTCGGATTGAGCGCCTTGAGCGCACCTTGCGTCGCGTACTTATGCGTATTGACTTCACCGCACTGGAAAAGGCTTGCCGTGTTGTGGTGGTCGGGCGGCCACATCGCGTGCGTCGTGTAGAGGATTTCGTGCGCATTGACGAGGGGATTCGCCCGGATCAACGCCTCAAGGCGTTTCGCCTCGAAGGCCGAACACGGTGCGTCGTCTTTTTGAAGCTGCGCAAAGGCCGTGAGAAACGCGGCCGCCGGATAGGACGGGAAACGCGCGCCGAGTTCGCGCACCGCGGCATTCACGGCGGCATACGCGGCGGCATCGGGACGCGGTTCGTACACGCCGATCGTCCGCGTGGCGAAATCGTCGGCCAGCACTTCGCCTTCGCACACGATGTCGTCGACGGCGA
Organism: Kiritimatiellia bacterium; assembly: GCA_045641465.1. GTDB lineage: Bacteria > Verrucomicrobiota > Kiritimatiellia > RFP12 > UBA1067 > RUG572. The sequence continues at coordinate 5,083 of JAZUGW010000205.1, forward strand.
TGTAGGCCCAGGGGCCGCCACTCAGGTCGCTCAGACAGAAGAACACGTCGCGCCCTACGGCACGCGGCACATTCCAGACGGCGGGCAGAAGCGGTTCTTCGTTCCGGCCCACGGCCCGCGCATAGATCTCGCCCGTCTTACGGTCGACAAGCTGGAAGTCGCTGGCATTCGAACCGCCGCCGAGCTTGAAGGAGATGTGCGGCGAGGCGAGGCGAATGAGCGGACTCTGCACGCGCCCCTGCTGACAGGCGGTGGACTGGTCCCGCTTGTTCTCCAGCGTGGTCAGGAACCATTTGCCGCCCTTCACGTATGGCTTGCCCGAGTTGTGTTCCTTGGCGAGATCCGAAACGGCCTTCTCAAAGAAACCCTCCGTCACCTGCCACCCCTGAAGATCGCCCGTCTCGAAATCATAGACGATCCGCGCCCCCCAGGCGCCAAACGGCAAACACGCGCCAATTGTCCCCAACGCCAACCAATGCAAGAACCGCGATTCCATTTTCAATTCCTTTACCCACCTTTCCTTGGATACCACCAAATGCGTAGTTTAGCAAAACCCTGCGTCAAAGTCCATCAGAATGCTCATCACATTATTCGTTGGAAAAATGTGATGCGTATCACATTTTTCGATCGAATAATGTGATGCACCTTATCCGCACGTCACTCGCCCCACATGCAGACGGCGAGGTGATTAAAGATATCCCGCTTTACGCCTTCGGCACTCAATTTCCTCTTATTTCGAACCTTTAAGCTTGATTTGACATTCAGGACAGTCGAGCGGCGCGGTCGCAGGACGCTGCGCCTCGGGGCGGTCGCGGAAGAGTCGCCACCAGGCGGCGTCACGCACATCCTTGAAGCCCGGCTTCATCCCCGCTCCGGCCTGCGGCGTGAGGCGGATGACATGCGTTGCGTGCGGCAGCACTTCAGCACGATAGGTCCGTGTGGCAGTGCCTTCATCGCGCTGACGCCACGCATCGCGTACCTTCCACGAGCCCGTGAGACCCGCCGCATCGAGATCGAACACGATCTCACGCGCGATCGGCTGCGGATTGAAGAGACCCGCCGCCACGGATCCATCCGCCAACGGACGCGCCCACACTTCCGTACCGTCCGTCTCCTGGACGAGTCCCGCGCCGGCGCCGAGTTCATCCTGGTCGATGTCGATGATTTCGTCGTTCGTCAGCAGCGACAGCGTGAATTCATCAAGCTGCAGCATGTCGCAGCTGATCAGAAGCGGCGCCGCGAGAAGGCTCCACAACGAGACCTGCGTGTACTGCTCGTTCGGCGTGAGTTTCGTCGGCACCCGCTTGCGGCTGGTGTACGAATAACCCGCACCCACCCTGCCGACAAAGAGCATGTCGGGGTCGTTGTACTGTCCGGGACCCGTGAACATTTCGAGGCCGACCTGCTGGGACAAGATGCGCCGTACCACAGGCCAGTTGTTGCCGCTGTCGCCCGTCGTGCGCCACAAATGCGCCCCCACGCGTTCGCCCCAGGCCGAGACAAAGTCGAATCCGTACTGGCAGAGCGAATAGACGATGTCGCGATTCTGACGTTCAAGCAACCGGCCCATATACAGGTACGGCACGATTTCGCGCTGATGGTAGACGCCGAGCACCTTGTGCGAATACGAGCAGCGGTCGTACTTGAGGAAGTCAAAGCCCCAGTCCGCATACGTCTTCGCATCCTTCTCCTCGTAAAGCCACGAAGCCGCGCAGCCACCGCAGGTCAACGGACCCGGCGAGGTGTAGAGTCCCGCCTTGAGGCCCTTCGCGTGGATGTAGTCGGTGAGCGCCTTCATATCAGGGAAGCGGCGGTTCGTCGCGATTGTGCCGTCGGCAAGACGCATCGGGCCCATCAGCGTGGGATCCTTCTTCTCGCCGGCTCTGTTCTCCCAGAAGTCGTCCACGTTCACATAGCTCCAGCCGTGATCGATGAGTCCGCTCGACACCATCGCATCCGCCGCATCGCGCATATCCTGGTCGCGCACACCGCCGAAGTAGACATACCACGAGTTCCAGCCCATCGGCGGGGTCAGGCAGATCTTGGGTCCCACGGCGAGCGTGAAAGTCCGTGTCGCCACACCGCGCGCATTCGTGGCCGTCAGTTCGATGCGGTAGCGTCCCGGCTGCGCCGCGGCACCCGAGAGAAGGCCCGTGGCCGGGTCGAGCGTCACGCCCGCCGGCAGGCCCTTCGCCGCGAAGCGAAGCGGACGCTCGCCCGTGGCCGTCACCTTGAAGAGAACCGGATGTCCGGGCCGCACGCCGAAAATGCGCGGACCCGTGAACTTCGGCTCCGGACCGGGCTTCGGCGTCAGAATGCCGAGCTGCTGGTCCTTCGCCACCAAGGCCGTCGGCTTCGCGTCACCCTCCATCTCGAAGACGGCGTCGCACCAGTCGCCATGGTCGAACTGGTCATTGCCCAAATCGTCGATGAAGAGCATAGCCGTGCGCGCACCCGTGAGATCGGCCCGAAGCGCGCGGGCCTTGTCGCCGCTTTTCATTACACCCGAATCCGCCACGACGCGACCATCGGCGTAGACTGAAAAACGCAACGAACCCTTTCCGTTCTTCCCGTTGTCGTCATCCACGCCCACCATCGCCGAGAAGGACTTCGCCTTGCCGGCGAGATTCACCGAGAAGTAGCTCGGTGCATGGGAGCCGACACCCACCGTAAAGGGACGCCCCGCAATCTTCAGCGGTTCACCCACGATCGACTTGCCACGCTGGGCCTGTCCCCAGCCCGTGGACATCTGTTCGATCTCCAAGTCGGCCAGACGGACCGTACCCGCCTCGACGGCAACTGCCGCCAGCACCGCCACACAGATCAGCCAATACGCTTTCATCTTTGATTCCTCCGTCATTTTCAAGTTTAGCTCTATCATATCAAAAGCCCCCGCACGCCTCAAGGTAAATCATACAACCTTTGCCGGGGGACGCGAGGTCACTGCTTCGTCTTCGACTGTATGCCCCCGCTCGAAAAGAAGGCAGTGGCACGAGGGAAGATAGAAGGAATCGGCCAGGCGCGTAAAGCCGGCGGATTCTGCCAAGTTCTTGAACTCGGCCGCCGATGCCGTCTTTTCGATCGATCCACGCAGATAGACGTAGTCGCTTCGCAGCGAACGCGGGAAGAACCGCGCCAGAAGATCGAGCCAAAGCGACGTGAACCACGCAAAAAAGCGCGATTCGATGCGAAAAAGTTCCAATACGAGCAGACGCCCCTCGGGCTTGAGTACGCGCGCCGCCTCCGCAAGGGCAAGATTCTTGTGCGGAAAATTGCGGTAGCCGAACGCACACACCACCACATCGAAGGAGGCATCCGGCAGCGCCAGCGCCTCGGCATTTCCCTCGAGAAGCGTCACACGGTCGGCCAATCCCGCCTTTGCGACCTTCTGCCGGCCGACGGCGAGCATCGGTGCCGACATGTCGATTCCGGTGATCCGCGCGGACGGGAATTTCTTCGCCGCACCAATCGCGAAATCCGCCGTACCAGTCGCCTCGTCCAGAATCGCCAGGGGGACAGACCCCTTAAACGCATCGGGGACAGTCCCCTTGAGCGCCAGGGGGACAGACCCCTTGAGCGAAGACCGCAAGGTCGCAAGTGCACGCCGACGCCACAGGATGTCGATGCCACAGGTCATCACACGATTGAGGATGTCATAGCACCCCGCAATGCGGGCGAAAATCGCCTGCGTCGGTGCCGAATTCATGGGGACAGACCCCTTTCCTCTCATTTCACGGGAATTTTGGGGACAGTCCCCTTGGAAATTCATGGGGACAGACCCCTTTTCGCTCTCTTCACTCATGGGGACAGACCCCTTTTCACTCATTTCATGGGAATTTTGGGGACAGTCCCCTTGGGAATCCATGGGGACAGACCCCTTGTCACTTCACGGGAATCGCGTCGAAGAGGTGAAGGTACCAGTTGGTGATCACCGGCCCCCAGAACACCCACGACACCGCACCGAGCGCGAGGTAGGGTCCGAAGGGTACCGCCGTCATGGCCCCCAGCTTGGCTCGACCGCGGACGATCAGACATAGACCGATGAGCGCCCCCGAGAAGGACGCCATCATAATCGTAAAGAGCACGGGGAAGAGTCCGAAGAACCCGCCAACGGCGCCGAGGAAGTACGGGTCGCCATCGCCCATCGCCTCGAGTGTGTCGTCGTGTTTCATCCGCCGCACCACGACCGTACCGACCTTGCGCACGATCCACAGGGATACAAACCCCACCGCCTCGCCCCCGAGGGACCAGTAAAGCGCAGGCAGACGTTTCGCTTCACCCTGCAGTTCCGGCACGAGGAAACTCAGAATCGGTCCCATCACAAGACCCGCGTAGAGGAGGACCGTCGGGAAGAACGAGTTCTCGAGATCGATGAACGCGAGCAGCATCAGCCACGCGAGAATCACCCAGTTCGCCGGCACCATCCACAAAGACCGGCAGGCGGCGAGTCCGAACGCGGGGGCCTGTCCCCCAAAGAAGAACGGCATGCCCCATTCAAGGTAGGCCAACAGGAAGAAGACGCCGCCCATCGCCTCCACGATCGTATAGCGCATCGAAATCGGCTTGTGGCAGTTCGCGCACTTGCCGCGCAGACAGCACCAGCTGATGATCGGAATGTTCTGATACCAGTGGATCGGCGCATTGCAGTTCGGGCAGTGCGACGGCGGATAGGCGACATTCTCGCCACGCGGGATACGCCAGATGCACACATTCAGGAAACTCGCAATGCACGCGCCCATCGCAAAGGCGAAACAGGCGAAGACGGTAAAATAGTAGGTCATCATTTATCTTTCTCCAATCAAACTTACAGGCCAACAGAGCACGGCGAACACGGGATGAGGGGTGGCTTATTGCGGTTTGGCGCGGATTGACACCACGCAGTCAACCAATCGCAAGGCCCGATCGCCGTATGCATCGTTTGCGGGTTCCTTCGCGACAGTCCCCGTGAGCGTTACGCCCTCCGCGTCCTTGAGCGAATCGAACATCTTTTCCACAACGGGTTTGGGATTCACGCGCAGCTGAAGGCCAATGTCCCCAAACGCGTAGGCCGCATCATTGATTTTGCCATTCACACGTTCATACGAACGCAGCTTCATGCCGCTGAACGTCAGGTGCCGCCCGGAGAGTTTCCGCTGCAACTCGTCAATCTGAATCGGCGAGAGACGATTCCTGTGCGCACGGAGAAGCGCCACCAGCCCGGCGCCCGTAATCGTCGCTTCGTCAAACGACGGCAACGCCACAGTCGATTCGTTCGTCGTAAATTCCAGGCGGCGCATCCAAACGCCGGCCGTCAGATTTTCCCGCCAATCCCCTTTATCGCCTTTTGCACAGACAACCGCCTTGACCGCCCGAAGCTTCTGTCCGACATGCAGCCCCCGCAACTCATAGGGGCCGGCATGTGCCGCGTCCATCGGTACCGAGAACTGCAGACCGCCTCGATGGCTCTCGGGGTCAAGCGCGACCAGCGTCAGGCACGGGATTTTCGCATCGAATCGAAAGGCGTCAACCCGGCACTCCGAGAATTCGAGTTCGCGCCCGAGAAGCACGCGGCACAGCCGTGCGCACTTCCGCTGCCGCACCGTCACCTTCAAACCCGCCGCCAACCGCGTCAGCTCATCGCCGGAAATCGCCGGATCGATCGACTGCAGGTCGGTTTGCCACGACACATCGATTTTGTCGGCCTCAAGCCAAATTGCATTGCAATAGCTGGGAAGCTTGACTTTCTCTACGGTCAGTCCATCAAGCGAAGTGAATACCCGGCCCTCCACCCGAGTGATCCAATCGTCATGGACAAAGTCGTCTGGCAGGGCGTCCATCACGTTGGCGGATACGTACAGGAGCACATTCACTCCCTCGGCGGTTCTGCAGTCAACCTCCTTCATCTGGAAGTCCACGGAACGCGTCGTGACGACCGTCAGATTGGTCAACGTCAGACGGCGTCCATCCATCCTTCGATTGAACCGTACATAGTTCTCAATCTCAGCCGCTTTCGCAAGATTCGCCAGCATCCCATCGACCTCAACCTGCGGAATCGGAATCTTCGCCGCCTCCTCCCGTGCCCGCCGGTCGACAACGATCCATCCGCACAACGCCGCCTCAAGCAAATACAGGACGACGAGAATCGTCGCGAAATACCCGCCCATCAGTTTCCGGTCATCGAACTGCGGCACTTCGCCATATTCATTGGGACCCTTCGTTCCGGGCCAGAAAAACAGGAAAAGTCCAAATGCCAATTCTCCGATCTCTCCGATCTGCACACCGACCGCCCCCAGCGTATTCCTGAGGATGCTCTTGAGGACGACGACCACGAGAATCCACCTCCACGACTTGCCTAAATCATGGAGCCGCCGCACGATTGCCGGCAGAATATAGCCAACATAAAGAAGCGCATAGATGATCATCACAGGCCAGGCCAACAACTTCTCCGGCCCACTGCGAAAAAACCTCGGCCCCGTGCCGACAAAGTGCAGGATATTCGGCGCATACGCCAGGAGAGTCAGCGCCAAACTCACCATCCCCCGCGCGAAAAATTCGCGCCTGTTGATCCGGCCCTCAAACCAAGTGCTCACGGACTTCATGGATTACCCCTGCACTTCCATGAAGAAGACTTTGTCGCCCACGCGCACACGGGGACAGGGGAACGTGGCCCAATTGCCGCGCGTGACGGTTTCGAGGATTTCGTCGTCGTGGTGGAGCGAGGTGATCGTCACTTCAACAACGCCCGTCGTGGAGCCGTGCACCTGCACGGCGTCGCCCACCGAAAGCGCGTGGTCCTGAATCTCGACCTGCGCGATGCCGGCCTTGAGGAAGTAGTCGATGACGATACCCGCGTAGCGTTTCACCGTTGTGGCGCGCGAATCCTCGAGGTCCGTATACTGGTCCTCACCAGGCCGCCCGAAGAACATCCCCACGCCGAGTTCGCGATGGAACACCGTGCGCGTCTTCTCCACGAGCCGGGCGGCGAGTTCGGGCGTGAAGGAGCCCGCGAGCACGGCATCGCGCGCCTCGCGGTAGGCCGCCACGACCGCATGCACATATTCGGGCTTGCGGGCGCGCCCTTCGATCTTGAAGGAGGTGATGCCGGCGGCGACAAGCTTGTCCATAAACGGAATCGAACAGAGGTCCTTTGCGGAAAGGACGGTATGCGGCGTCACTTCGAACGCGGCGTCGGCATCGTGGATCGGATTGCCGTCCTTATCCGTATAGCGGTCGACGGCCTTGATGAGAAAGCGCCGGCGGCAGGGCTGGTGGCATTCGCCGCGGTTTGCGCTGCACCCGTAGGCATCGTGCGAGAGGAAGCAGCGTCCCGACTCGGCGATACATTGCGCGCCATGGACGAACGCCTCGATCTCCACCCCCGCCGTCGCGGCGATCTCGCGCACTTCCGCGAGCGTGCATTCGCGCGCGAGGACGACACGCGCCGCCCCCTGGTCCTTCATAAAACGCGCCGCTGCCGAATTCGAGCAGCTCATCTGCGTAGAGATGTGGAAGACGGCCCCGTGCTTCTTGCAGAGCGCCACCACGCCCCAGTCCGCCACGATGAACGCATCCACATGCGGCTTTGCGAAAACGATCATTTCCTCGGCGGCGGCCAACTCCCCTTCGAAGATGATCGAATTGAGCGTCAGGTAGATCTTCACGCCGCGCGCACGACAGCGCCGCGCGGCCTCCGGCAGCGTCTCACGCGTGAAGTTCACGCCCGAGCGCGAACGCATGTTGAAGCCGTCAAGCCCCAGGTAGACCGCATCCGCCCCGGCATCAAGGGCCGCCTGCAGGCACGTCATATCGCCCGCCGGAGCCAAAATCTCAGGCACTTTTCTGTCCATGTCCAATAGTATATCAAATCTCAGGTGAAAGGTGAAAGGAAGTTGAAAGCAAAAAGCGCCGCCCCGATGGGGGCGACGCCTTTTTTCTCTTCCAAGGGAGGAGATTACTTCACGAGTTCATCGATGTTCTTCGGCGGCTTCGAAAGGAACGCCGAGTAGATGAACATGTAGCCGAGGGCGACGATCGGCACGATGTAGGACACCATGTGGCTCGCCTTGTCGGCGATGAAATTCTGCAGCAGCGGCAGGAGGCCGCCGCCCACCACCATCACCATGAAGAGACCCGAAGCGGCGGCCGTGTACTTACCGAGCTTTTCGGTCGCGAGGTTGAAGGTGGAGGGCCACATGATCGACGTGCAGAGGCCGCAGAGGGCGAAGAGAAGCGCCGTCATGGGAACGGTCGCCATCCAGCACTTGAGGTGCGCAACGTCAATGACCGGCATCGAAACAGTGGCGGTTGCAGGAAGGAGAATGCCGACGACGAGAAGCGAAATGGCAACAAGCGTCGTAACGACCATCAGGATGCGCGAGGAAACCTTGCCGCCGATGAAGGCGCCAATCGTACGACCGACAAGCATCAGGAGCCAATAGACAGCCACGCAACCCGTCGTGACGGTTGCGGCATTCGCAACGCCGGCTTTCACCAGCGGACCGTTGTCGGCAGGAAGCCAAAGTCCCATCGTGCCGGGAATGCCGACCTCGACGCCGACGTACATGAAGATCGCGATGACGCCCAAAAGGCAGTGGCGGAATTTGAGCGGCGCGAGCGCCGGAATCTTCTCCGTCGTGGTACCCTGGTCGGGATTCTTGATCGGGATGAACGAAAGAATAATGAACGCCACGGCGAAGACCGTAAGCGCGATGTACATCACGAGGTTGACGTCAGCCACTTTCGTAGTCTTGGAGACCTCACCGATAAGGGAAAGGACCAACACCGGCGTCGCCGTACCGGCGAGCGAGTTGAACGTGGTACCAATCATGTTCAACTGGTTGCCCTTGTTGCCGCCGCCGCCAAGGAGGTTCAGCATCGGGTTCACAACCATGTTGAGCATGCACACGGCAAAGCCGCACACGAACGCACCGAGCAGGTACACGCAGAACGGCTTGACGGCGTTGCCATCCGCCGCAGGCGGCACGAGGCCCGAGAGGAACTGGATGCCCACACCCACGAAGCCCGTGGCGATACCGATCATCGCCGTCTTCTTGTAGCCGCACTTCGTGAGCATCTTGCCCGCAGGAATGCCCATGAAGACATAGGCGAGGAAGTTCATCATGTTGCCCATCATGCCGAGCATGTTGGAGCCGTCAATGCCGGGCTGGTATTTCCAGACATTGCCCATCGGGGCGGCGAGGTTCGTCACGAAGGAAATCATACCGTAGATGAACATCATCGTAATGACGGCCACCCAGTTGATGCTTTTCTTTTCTTCAGCCATTTTCTTTATCCTTTTGTTTTTCGGAACGAGGGCACGGGTTGTTGGCCGCACCCCCATTTTCCATTTTACATTCTACATTCTTCATTCGACAATGTGCGCACCAGCCGACGGCTTGATGAGC
>JAZUGW010000206.1:0-9797 GCA_045641465.1 Kiritimatiellia bacterium
ATCAATATGTTCGACGCCTACAAGGATAGTCCGCTTTGGGATGAATATGTGGCGCACGACATCATCGGCAAGGACAAAGACGGCAAGCTCATCGAGTCCGAATGGGGCTGGAAGATCAGCTACGCGCAGGAATGGAAGACGGGCTTCGCGCAGAAGCGCCTCGACCGCCTGCTCGAGCTTCTTCCGATTCAGAAGGCGGGCACTCTCCACATCGACGCCTTCCACAGCCGCGTGCCGATCGGGTATCTCGATCAGAACGGCCGCCACTGCGTGCGGTGGCAGCCGATTCCCAGTCCCTATCTGCCGTTCACGCAGCAGGACGAAATCGAAGCGCAGAAAAACATCATCCGCTACCTCGACAAGAAGGGCGTCGACGTGACCGAAGAAGGCAACATCCAGTTCTTCTCGGGGCTCATTCCCATGAGCTGGCACTTCGGCACCGGCCAGTATTTCAAGTGCCCGCGCTCGCTCTACTGCGGCGTCAACAATTCCTCGCGCTGGGGACGCGTCTTCGGCACGTGCTTGAATACGGAAACGATCTTCAATCAGTACGGTCCCACGCCGAAGGGCTTCCAGGTGTTCACATCCGGGTTCTGCCGCAAGTCGCTCTTGAGCAACTACCTCTTCCGTCTGACGCCCGTGGAGGCGATTGAAGGCGCCAACTACAACGCGGTCAAGTTCGCGAACGGCGTCTTCTCCGAATTGGACGGCGACCGCTACACGCTCAAGGCGGACGATTGCGTGCTGGCCGATGGCGACGATCTGCTCATGCCGGCTTTGTGGACGCCCGAGCGTGACCTGCTTGCGTTCAGCGGCCGCGGTTACGCGAAGCGGACCTGGCGCTTGACGAAGGATTGGCCCGCGTCCGGCACGGTGAAGCTCTTCACCGTCGATGAACACGGGCAGCATCCCGCCGGCGAATTGGCCTATTCCAACCGGCAGCTCGAACTTTCTCTGAAGCCCGGTCAGTTCGTCCGCGTTCTCGCGCAGTAAAAGGGAAAACAGATGAAGCGCGCGGTGGTCTTGGCAGGTGTTCTTGCGGCGGGGATGTTCGCATCGGCCGAGGCGCCGCGCGGCATTTCCGAAGGAACGCGGGTTCCGAATGAAATGCAGATGGGCGTGACATTCGGGTTCTATGCGCCCCAGGGGTATTTCGGTTCGTTGCAGGCGCGCGACGAAGTCGAGGCCATGGCGCGCGCCGGCGTGACATGGGTGACGGTTGTGCCGATGGTGTGGCAGGAGGCTTCGGACGCGTCGCTCCAGTACAAGGACTTCGAGCGTTCGCAGAACGATCTTGATCTTGCGGACATCATCGCGTTCATCCATGCCAAGGGCATGAAGGTGCAGTTGCGTCCGATGCTCGAGTGCAAGGACGGGATCGGGCGGCTTGGTGTTCTCATTCCCGACGATAGGACTCGGATGGGGATCGCCCGTTCGCGCCGTTCCGCCTGGTTCCGGTCCATGGCGGCGCGCAGTGCCTACTATGCGCGGATTGCCGAACGGACGAAATGCGAGGTCTACTGTCTCGATTCCGAGTTCGACCGGATGATTGACGAAAACGAAAAATGGAAGGCCGTCGTCGCCGCCGTTCGCCAGGTCTATTCGGGGCCCGTGACGAGCTGCCACACCGTACATTGCAATGTCATCGACTATCGAAAGGTGCTCGCGGATCGCAACCATTGGTTCTATGATCTCGACTTCCTTTCGCTCAGCAACTACATCCCCGCGCGTCGGAGAGAGGATGGCAACAAGGCGCTTACCGTCGAGGAGATGATACGCAACATGGAGCCGGCACGCGAAACGATGCGCGAGATCGCGCGGCTCTACGGTAAACCGCTCACCTTCGGCGAGTGCGGTTGCACGTCGGCGAAGGGCAAGGCGCGCTCGCCGTCCTGGTATGGCGTGGCGCCGGCCGACGAAGCGGAACAGGCCACCTACATGGAGGCGCTCTTTCGCACGTTCGCGTCCGAGCCCTGGTGCCGCGGCTTCCATTGGTGGAGTTGGGACGTCCTCTGGCCGATCATCCCTGATACGCGTGCGTTACGGCGGATGGACTTCACGATTCGCGGCAAGAAAGCGGAAGGGGTGTTCCGGGCGTGGTCGGAAAAGCTGACGGGCGTGAAGCCGCCGCCGCTTGAACCCCGTCGGCCGGGTCCGTTGCCAAAGGACTTCACGCCGCTCGCGTGGATCCTGTCGAGTACGGGCTATGAGTTCATTGACACGCGTGTCGTACAGGCACCGGGCGATACGCTCGTTGTGACCTTTGAAATGCCGGCCGAGCAGATTTCGTCCTGGACGGCGGTTTTCGGCGGCGTGGACGACAAGGGCCACCAATGGCAGTTCTCGACGAACAGCGGCGTGGGCCGCGAGGGGCGCCCTGTCTACTATTGCGGCGGTACATGTGTGGCCGGCGAGGAAGGCGCGTTTCCGACGGACCGGAAAGTGAAGCTCACCTGCCGGAACGGCGAGGCCGCCTGGACGGGCGGGCGGCTCGTGGGCGCGGGACCGGATTGCGGCGCGGGGTTCGGGTCGATTTTCCTCTTCGAGGTCAACAAGACCGACGTGATGTGCGGCGTGAGGCCGAGCAATGTGCCCACGCGGATGAAGCTCTACGGCTTTACGCTCACGGATGCCGCAGGAAAGGTGAAATGCGATCTCATTCCCTGCCGCACGGCGCAAGGCGAAGTGGGCCTTTGGGATCGTGCCGCCGGCATATTCCTCGGCAATGCCTCCGGAAGAGGCCGTTTCGTAGGCCCGACCTTGTGAAAGGAAAAGGAGTGAATCCATGACGAAATCGACGATTGGCGTTTGGGCGCTTTGTGCTCTTGCGCTTTCCGCTTCGGCGGGCGAGGCGTATCGTTTCTATCGCTTCAAGGTGGAGGCGACGCGCGGCGATGCGCTTCAGATCGCCGAGCTGAAATTCTTCTCGGGCAAGGACGAGGTGACGCGGGCTTTCACGAAGGTCACGTATGACCGTACGACGAAGGCGCCGAACGGCTACAGCGTGCGTGAGACCTACGAGCCCACGCGGGCCCTCGACGGCGACCTTAAGACGAAATGGTACGACGACCGGGCGATCGCGCCGGAGACGATGGGGTCCGTGTGGTTGACCTTGGAGGCGCCCCAGCCCGTCGACGTGACGCGCTACGAGTGGTATGTGGCGGACGACACGCAAACCTATCCGAACCGCAACCCCGCGGCGTGGCGCTTTCAGGCATCGACGGACGGTCGCTCGTGGACCGACCTCGATGTCGTGCGGGAAGGCAACCCCGTTGTGCGCAATTTTGCGCGTGCCTACATCTGGGAACGCGGCGTTACGCGAAAGGTCGTCAAGGCCACCTCGCTCGTCACGCATGACGGACGGCGCCTCGTAACACGCGACATGGCGGGCGTGCCGTTCACCTCCGCCGTGCCGATCAAGGAGCTTCCCGCGTCGCTTCCGCCGGCGCGTCCGTGGACGATCTATGTGTTCAAGACGGCCCATGTCGATCTCGGTCTTCACACCTCCACCTACAACGTGGCGGCGGCGACCGTGCAGCGGATGAAGCTTGCGAAGAAGCTGATCGAAGAAGACAATGCGGCTGATGCCGATCCGGGCGCGTTCCGCTGGTTCGTCGAAGGGTGGTACGGTTGGCGGCACTGGGCGAATCTCGTTCCGGAGGAGGCACGGGCGTTTGCCGCGGAGATGTCCCGGCGCGGACGCTTCTCCTGCGGTGTCGGCTGCGCAGGCAACTACACGGAACTCTTCGGCTACGAGGAACTCTTCCGCAGTCTCGACGGCTGGTCCGATGCGCGCCGCGACGGTTTCGACAACCATACGCTCTTCATGACCGACCTGAACGGCATCGGTTGGGGCGTTGTCGGTCCCTACGCGAAAGCGGGCATTCGCAACATCGGCTGGTGGCCGAACCATTGGCATCAGACGGAACCGGCGCGTCTCGCCTTCGGGACGCCCGCGAATGGACGTCCGCTCGTGTTCTGGTGGGAGGCGCCCGATCGCGCCCAGCGGATTCTCGTGTGGTCGAGTCCCCATTCCTACTGTGCCGGCGGCATCTTCGGCGCCCCCACGGGCATTTGGGATGTGCCGTCGCATCCCTATCCGCCTGCCGCGGAGAAGGCGCTGAAAAACTACCGATTCGATCTCCGGCGCATGGAACGCGCCACCGCGAAAACGCTCGCCGATCTCGAGCGTGTGGTGCCCTACGACATTTGGGCCTATCCCGACTACCTCGACGACGAGCTGCCGAATCTTCGTGCCGTGGAGGCCGTGCGCGCCTTCAACGCGAAGTGGCGTTGGCCGCAGTTCCGCACGGTGGGCAATCTCGACGAACCGTTCGACGCGCTGGCGAAGAAGTGGGGCGACAAGCTGCCTATCGTACGCGGACAGATTACGTCCGCCTGGGTACAGCTCTGCCTCGGCTATCCCGTCTTCCATGCGCGCAAGTTCAATGCCGATCGTCTGCTCCCCGCCGCCGAAGCCGAGGCCGCCATCCGTGCCGTCGAAACGGGCGCGGCGTATCCGAAGGCCGATTTCGACCACGCCTGGGAGTCGATTCTCAAGTGCAACGAACACGGCATGGGCGGCGATGTGTTGGCCGGCTACGTGGACCGCCGCGTGTGGGAGACATGGCTGCAGAACTTCGAATGGCTTGATTTCGCCGAGCGCGTGGCGAAGCGGAATCTCGCGTCCGTCCCCGCGCCCGTGCGCCGGGAAACGGCGTCCGTTGAAAACCGGTGGTACCGCCTCAAGGTGAATGCGCGCGGCGAAATCGAGAGCATCTACGACAAGGACCTTCAGCGCGAGCTCCTTTCGGCGCCGGCGGGGCGGCTCGTCTATTCGCCGGACAACAACGCGACCTTCGTGGACGAGAAGGCCTCGGGCGCCGCCGTGACGCGCCGTGTGACGCTCGCGGAAAACGAGAAGGCCATCTACCTTGAGGTGACGATCGAACATCCCTGGGACGTGTGGAAGAAGGAGGGCGGACGCGAGGATCCGTGGAAGTTCGGCTATGTGGCGTTTCCGTTTGCGCTCAAGGACTATCGCTTTGCGGCGCAGATCAACGGTCCCGTGATCGATCCCATCAAGGACATTGCGCCCTATACGACGGACGCCTATCTCGCGGTGCGCGACTGGTGCGCCGTTGAAGGCGAAGGAATTGGCGTGGGACTCGCGCTTCGGGATACGACGCTGGTCGAGTTCGGGCGTGTGCATCCGAAGACGATGATGTGGGACCGCACGGCCGAATCGTCGGCCCTCTACAGCTATGTTTTCAATAGCATCGGCCATCTGGCCGAAGTGCCGCGCTGCGAGGATTTCAAGCTCACCTTGCGCTATGCGATCACGTCCTATCGCGGTAATTGGCGGACGGCGGACCTGCCGGCGTTTGCGGCGCGCTTCGTGGAGCCGGAGATGGAACGGGTGCGCACGCGCCTGAAAACGGATGCCAAGAACGTACGCCTCGTATCGTTCCGCCGCAGCGAAGAGGGGTGGGTGGCGCGTTTCCGCGAAACCGAGGGGCGTGCCACGACGGCCAAGGTTGTACAGGATCTCTTCCCGGGTGTCGCGCCCACCGTGTCGCTCACGCCGTTCGGATTCGCCACGGTCACGCTCGGCAAGGGTCCGGTCACGCTCGCGTCCGGCGAAGCGTGGAACGGACTCGTCTATCAGCCGCGTGCGAACTGGGGCGGTACGGGCGATCTCATGTATCTGCAGTGGGCGTGGGAGAAGGGTGTGGACGAGTACACGGTCTATCGCGCCGAAACGCCAGACGTTCCGTGCGACGCGGCCCATCAGGTGGCGAAGGTCGTTCGTGAAGCGCCGTTCGGCGTGGACTACCTCGTGGGACGCTACGAAGACCATGGTCTCCGTCCCGCCACGCGCTACTGGTACCGCCTTCGTTCGTCCAAAGGCGCCGAAACGGCCTTTACCGCTCCCTTTGGCGCGATGACGCGCCAGAAACGCTGATTCATCCTGCCGACGCTCTTGACGCATGAAAATCGTACGAGGTATTATGTTCGACAGAATCTGCCGGGTGCTGTTTCTGCTGGCGTCCGTTTCCGCGGGGAGCGTGTCGGCCAGCGTCTTTGACGAGGTGGCGCTCTGGCTCGATGCCCAAGACGCAGGGCCGGTCGGCGCCGAAGTGAAGGTGTGGCGCGATCATCGCGGTCTGCCGCTTGAGGCGAAGAGCAGCATGGACTTTGTGCCGCGGGTGGTGGAGACGGCGACCGGGAAGAAGGCCGTTTCCTTCGGAAAATTCGGCACCCGATCGGACATGGATTTCCCGCGGATGAATCTCAAGGCCGCGTTTCTGGTGATGGAACTCGATCGGGTCGAACACGACGCGAACTTCCTTCTTGGCGACGAGAAGACCTGGGACTTCCAGTGCGGCGACTGCAACGGCATGCTGGCGCGTCTGACGACGGGGCCGAGTCCGTACTTCCGCTACGCCGTCAACGGACGCAAGGTGGCGACGCCTTCGACCACGCGCATTCCCGAGGGCGTCAATCTGATTTCGTGGCACTATGAGAAGGGTTCTTTCGCGAGTCGCTTCACGCGCGACCGCGATCTGGACAAGGCGGGGCTCACCCGTTTCGGCGGCAAGCGGGTCTCGGAAGCCTTGTTCTTCACCCGTTCCGTTTCGGAGGCCGAGTCTGCGGAAATCGAGCGGTATCTCCTCGGCAAGTGGCTGGCGGGGAGGGCGGTCCGAGACGAAGCGCGTCCCTCCCAGGTGGTTTGGCAGATCGGCGTGAAGGATGGCAAGAGTGATGAACTGGCACTAGGTCCCGACGGCACGAGTGATTATCTCCGCGCAGGTTTCGGTTGGGAGGATGGTTGGTTTCTGGTCGGTACGTCGAAGGACCGTGAACGCTTTCCCTTCGTGCTGCCATGCATCGGCGATTCCTGGGCGGGTACGTCGATGGGATGGCAGCGGCGTCCGCAATTCATCAATATCCTTTTCGACCTTGCGGAGAAGGTCGAGGGCGAATATCGGCTTGTGCTTGATTTTGCGGATGTCGCGAAGCGTCCGCCGCTGCTGCGCGTGATCGTGAACGGACATCGCCGTCGTTTCACGTTGCCGGCTGGCGCGGGGACGCTCGATGATCGTCGCGTGAAGAAGGGGCGTGCGTTCACATTGTCGATCCCGATTCCCGCGGCGGAACTCAATCGCGGCGCGAATGAGATCACCCTCACGAGCCATGACGGCAGCTGGGCCGTGTTCGACGATGTGCGGCTGGAGGGTCCGGCAGGCACGCGGATCGTGTCCGGACATCAGGGCGCGTATGTCCGGCGCGTGAAGGCGGGTGATTCGCTTGTGCCGGGAACGAACGTCCAGCCGCTCCTCGTGCGCGTGCATCATCTCGACGGCGCACCGCGACTGGCGGTCGAACTGGACGGCACGTGCATTTTCGAACGGACGCTTGAGCGGGGCGAGTATGAATTCGAGGCACCGATGCCGGCGGTGACGCGGGAGACGGAATCCGCCTACCGTGTGTTGGTCAACGGACAGGTCGTGCGCGAGGGGAAGGTTCGGAGAAGTCCCGTGCGCGATCCGGGTGTTGCCGGCTATGTCGATACGCGACTCGGCACGGGGCACAGCCGCTGGATGCTGGCGCCAGGACCGTGGATGCCGTTCGGCATGATGAAGCTCGCGCCGGACAACGAAGGCGTGCCTGATGCCAACCGGAACTGGCAGGGCGGCTACGAGCCGGCGAATGAGACGATCGGCTGCTTCAGTCAGATCCATGAATACACGATGGTCGGCGTGGGCACGATGCCGACGACGGGTCCGCTCTTCACGGAAATCGGCGGCGAGCGCGAAGGGCGTGGACACCCCGGCACCTATCGTTCGTTCATCGACAAGGCGAGCGAGGTCTGCAAGGTCGGCTATTACGCCGTGCGATTGACGGACCACGACATCTTCACCGAACTCACTGCGACCGACCGCTGCGGCTTCGAGCGCGACACCTTCCCGAACGGCGTCGTACCGCGCGTCATGTTCGACCTGCGTATTCCGGCCGAGATCGGATACGATCTCATCGATGCCGACATCCATCAGGCGGGACCGCGCACGGTCGAGTGTCGGGCGCGGACACGGACGGTTGAAAACTATAAGTGTCGGCTGGAGCGGACCGTGTGGTACGTTTTTGAATTCGACCGCGACATCGTCCGTTTCGGCACGTGGTCGAAAGGTCGTCCCTTCAAGCGCTTCGGCGGGTGGGCGGAATTCGCGCCTCGTGCACAAGACAACGTGCTGCGGATGAAAAGCGCGATCTCGCTCGTCGATGCCGAAGGCGCGCGGAAGAATCTTGCGGCGGAGCTGGGTCCGCACGGTTGGAACTTCGAGTCGGTTCGAGCGGCGCAGGAGCGCGTGTGGAACGACTATCTCTCGCGCATTCGGGTGAAGAGCGACGACGCGCGGGAGAAGCGCCGCTTCTACACGAACCTCTATCGTACCGTGCAGCGCGGCACCTACAGCGATGTGGACGGTCGGTGGCGCGATTCGCCGGGAAACATCCGTCAGCTCGATCTTCGGACGGCGCCGGATGCGCGGGCGCTCGGCTGCGACGGATTCTGGGGTTCGCACTGGAACTTCAACCAGCTGTGGAACCTCGTCGCCCCCGAGTGGAGCGCGCGGTGGGTGCGTTCGATGATGGACGTCTATCGGGCGACCGGGGCCTTGTCCAAGGGACTGCCGGGGATGAAGTTCCTCTCGGTGATGGTGTGCGAGCCGGAGATCCCGCTTCTGACGAGCGCCTGGCAGATGGGGGTGCGTCCGTGCGACGGACGCGAGATGCTCGCCGCGATGGTCAAGATGCAGACCACCAACGCCTGGTGGATCGCCGACGGGCGCGTGGGCAACGAACATCTGGACGAGTATCTCAAGCATCACTACATGCCGTCGGAATGCGGCGAGTTTTCCAACACGATGGAGACGAGCTATCAGGACTGGTGTGTCGCCGAGTTCGCGAAATCGCTGGGCGCGGAACCGGAGGCGCGGCAGTTCGCGGAACGCGCCACCTGGTGGAGGAACACGATCAATCCCGCCAATGGCTATTGCCACATCCGCAACCGGAAGGGCGAGTTTCTGCCGAATCTCAATCCGATGAAGACCGGCAACAGATCCCAGTACATCGAAGGCAACGGCTGGCAGCTGACGTTCTATGTGCCGCAGGATGTGCCGGGACTCATTGCGACGATCGGTCGCGATCGCTTCCTTGAACGGCTCAAATGGGGTTTTGACGTGAGCCGCCCGACGCGCTACTGTTCGCTTAACCGCGATCATAACGAAGTGCCTGTCGAACACGGCAACCAGCAGTCCATGCATTTCGCCTGGCTCTTCAACTGGGCGGGAGAACCGCGCGAGACGCAGGCGCGGGTACGGTCGATCCTGGAGAACTACTATGGCTACGACGACACGACGGCCTGGCTGGGCGACGAAGACCAGGGACAGATGAGCGCCTGGTTCGTGATGTCCGCGCTCGGGCTGTTCCAGATGGACGGCGGCGCCTCGTCGAGGCCGCACTACGAACTGGGCACTCCGCTCTTCGAGGAGATCACCATCGACCTCGGCCACCGCTTCGGTCGTGGCGGAACATTCGTCATCCGTGCGCCGAACGTCTCGCGCGAGCGAAAGTACATCCAAAAAGCCATCCTCAACGGCAAGCCCGTCGAAGGCTTCAAGATCGATGCAAGCGAAGTCCTGAAGGGCGGAGAACTCGATTTCGAGATCGACAACCACCCCTGATGAGCGCGTTGATTTCGACCCAAAACCGTTTACGCACCGATTCGATGGGGA
>JAZUGW010000207.1:0-4659 GCA_045641465.1 Kiritimatiellia bacterium
GGGGGCCGACAGCCGAACGTACCTCACGTGAAGGGGCCGCAGGTTGCGCCGGCGCATCCCGCCGCCACCCGTCTGGCTGCGGCGGGTGCGACGGCGCGGGCTGCGGGCCCTTCACGGACGGGCGTACGGTTGCCCCCGAAGCCGCGCGAGCCTCCACCCACACGGACACCACGGCCCCGATCGCGGGCTGTGGAAGGAACAAGTCCCCCGCTCTCTGACCGACTACCGCGACAGCAATAACCACCTTGACAGTGTATGTCAAAAATGGCATAATCATAGGTGAATGCGGAATTTTGTGTTCTGCGGACAGTAGTTGGTTAGAGTGTCGCTCCAAAGGAAAGGTACGTACTGGTATGACAGAAATCAGACAGATCAAAAAGGCGTTCAGACGCCTTGTTTCATGGGGAATTGCCGCTTGGGCGGGCGCGGGGGCGCTTGTTTCGGCGGCGGCGGTTGCCGTGCCGCCTGCCGGCTATACCCGGCTGCTCTACATCGACTCCGATGCCAATGCCTACATCAAGACCTCGATCGCGCTGGATGACAAGACCCAGGTCGAGATGAGCTTCGGCAACGTCACCTATACGGCCTCGACGGCGTTCTTCGGTCTCAAGTGGAATAGCAACTGCTACCTCTTCAACCAGCAGTCCAACAAAACCTATTTCCACAGTGGTGGTCAGGTCACTACGCCCGGTACGTTCCCCAACCCCGGCGACAACTACGTGAAGGTCGGTTCGGACAACAAGTGCGTGGTCAAGTGGGACAGCGTGAACAAGGTCGGTGGCGAGCCGGATTCGCAGACGACGGGCATCACCCGTTCGATCTCGAATTCGACAGGCGATCCGAACCTCGCCATCTTCGGCTGCAATGACAACAGTAAGAAGGCGAAGTTCCGCTTCTACTGGATGAACGTGACGACGGACGCGGGCGCAGTGAAGGCGAAACTGGTGCCGTGCCGCCGCGAGAGCGACGGGGCGCTCGGGCTTTACGACCTGCAGAACGAGAAGTTCTACACCAACAGCCATTCGGCGGGCGCGTTTGCGACGGATACGACGGGTCTCTACAACATTTCGCAGGACGGATCGACCTTGATGACGCTCAACTACACGAGCGAATCCGCCGACCTCGTGCCGTCGTGCATGCCCCAATTCATTGGCCCGAAGCGCACGTTCGCGAAGTTCGTGAAGAATGGCGCCGGGCGGCTCAAACTCAATCCGCATCTCTTCACCGAGTGGGGCGAGCTGCCCTGCAACGACCTCGAAATCGGCGGTGAATCGTTCCGCTATCCCTACCTCGAGCACCGTATCATGGTGACTGGCCGTCACCTGGAACTCAACGACGGCGCACGCCTCAGCTTCCAACTGCATGACGAAGGGCTCTCGCGCTTCACCTTCTCGGGCACGCTCACGCTCAACGGCACGACGACGATCGATCTGCCGAAGTCCATCCCGGCGGGTACCTATCCGCTCATCACCGCGGCAAGCGTGGTGCGGGGCGAAGGCGCGAAGGTCGTGCTTGCCGAAACGGCGAAGTTCGGCACGTGCGGTTCGACGCGCACGCTGAACATGACGGCGACGGGCGTCGAGTTGGTCGTGAGCGACTGGACGCTTCCTGCGGGCTACACGCGGCTCAACTCCATCTGGTCCACCGGTGCGCAGTACATCGACGTGGGCATTGCGCCGACGACCGAGATGGCGGTCGACATGCACTTCGGCGATGCCACCTACGGCCACTGTACGGCGCTCTTCGGACAGGGCTGGGCGGGCAGCCGCTTCCTCTTCAACATGCAGGGCGGCGACTATGCGCATCGCAAGTTCATGTTCCACAGCGGCGGACAGGACATCCGTACCAACTTCGACGAGACGGCGTCGTACCGGGTGCTGATAGGCGACGACAACTACTGCTATCTGCGGGCCGACGGCGAGAGCGACAGCCAGCGGAACAAGGTGGCGATCAGCCGCGCCGTCGGGTCGGGGAATCTGTACATTTTCTCCTGCGGGGGCGACTACCAGACCGCGTTCCGCTTCGATCGCATGAAGGTGCACATTCAGGGCGACCTTTTCCGAGATTTCGTGCCTTGCATCAACCCGAAGGGCGAGGTCGGCCTCTTCGATCTCGTGAACGAGAAGTTCCACGAGAACAAGGGCACGCAGGGACCGCTCCTCACGGAGCGGACGCCCTACGCCGAAATTCAGCTGCCGTGGGTTGAAAATGCGGGCGGAGCGCTTTTCGACACGGGTGTGAACGGCGATGCGAATACGTCCGTCGAAATGGAGTTCAGCAACATCACCAGCGGCAACGACACGACGATCTTCGGTGAGGATGCCTGGAATTCCAGCAAATTCCTGTTCATCCGCCAAGGCGACCAGCTCCGCTATTACGGCAACCCGTGGGTGCTCGTGAATGACGGCGTACCGGCGGCGACAGACATTTGCCGTATCAAGCTCGATGCCGCGAAGAACGAAATCACCTTCGCCATCAATGGTGTGACAACGAATACGATCACCGCCAACCACACGGTGAACTGCAGCAACAAGAACATCTGCTTCTGGGGATTGAATACGGGCGGCAACATGGGCAAGTGCCGGATCCACTGGGCGAAGATCTGGCAGGGGGCCGTGCCCGTGCGCGACTTCGTGCCGTGGCGCGATGCGCGGGGGCGGGTTGGCTTCTACGACCGCGTGAGCAATTCCTTCTTCCCGAACCGGGGCCGCGGGTGGCTTCGTACGCCGTATTTGATCACGGACCGTGACGCGACGACGGTCACGGTGGACGAGGGGACGTTCGATGCAGCGACGATGGGCGCGCAGACGAACATTGTGAAGACGAGCGGCGGCATACTGACGGTTGCGGCCGTCGGCGCGGTCGGGTCGGTCGACGTTCGCGCGGGCCGCCTCTCGCTGCAGAACAATCTGGCCGAGCCGTTCGTGGTGACGGACACGCTCACGCTCGCGGGCGGCACGACGCTGGCGTTCGACATGCTCGCCTCCGGCTGCGACACGATCCAGAACGAGAACCTCGTTTTGACGGCGACGGCGGCGAATCCCGTGCGCCTCGTGTTCTCGAACAACGCGCCCTCGCTCAACGGCGACCTGAAGTACGTGCTCATCGCGAAGGGACTGCAGCCGGGCGACGAACAGAAGTTCACCGTACCGTACCCCGTGCGCCTCTCGGTTGAGAAGGGGGCGCTCGTCGCGCAGGCGATCAACTCGACGACGATCGTCACGGTGGACGGCGCGACGCTCCAGCCGGGCGTGACGACGCTTGCGACGTGGGAGAATCCAACGGTGGACTACGGTCAGCCCAAACTCGAAATCGACGGAACTTCGCCGTATGAGGCGGAACTCATCTGCGAGGCGAAGAGCATGAAGCTCGTCGTGCGCACGGCCCAGCAGGCTGCCGCCAAGCCGATCAAGATCTTCGCGGTTGGCGACAGTCGCGTGGCGTACAACGGCGGTTACGGCAAGTCGTGGCGCATACCGCTTGCGCAGAAGTTGACGCTCGAGGGCTTCAACGTGAAGATGACGGGTCCGCGCACGGTGTATCCGGCCGAGCCGTCCGGCGCGACCACGCGCGCGGCGTGGATGCACCACCTCGGCATCAACAACACCGTCCGTTATCGCTCTTGCGAAAGCGGCACGATCATGGGCCTGCTCGAAGGTCTCGAGACCTATGCGGCCGCGGCGGAAGAGCCGGACTTCCTCATCCTTCAGATGGGGACATTCGAATACTGGGACAAGAAAGACACGGGCTTTGTCGCCTACCTGCACTGGAAGGAAGCGGTCGAACGCTTCCTCGCGGCATTGCCGATGACGACGATTATCGTGACGACGAGCGAAACTGACGCCTACAACCTGTCCGGACGTCCCTTCGAGAACAAGCATCGCGACATCTTCAACGCGCTCATTCGCGAACAGATGGCGAAGAGCGAAGAAGACGGTGGTTTCCCCGAAGGGCGGGTCCTGCTCGTCGATGTCGAGCGGCTGCTGGACGGCTGCGACCGTCGAGCCGAGATGCATCAGGACAACTGGCAGTTCAATGCCCTCGGCTGCGACTATCTGGCCGAGCAGTTCAAGACGGTGATCATGACGCGCGCGACCTTCGCGGGCCGGAACGGCGCGCCGAAGATCGAGAAGGTGCGTACCTCGCTCGACCTCTCGGAGAAGACGCTCACGGTGACCTTCTCGAAGCCGATCGTGGCCGCGCCTGCCGAGGCGGCGATCGAGGGCGGTCCGGCGCTGGCAGACCCGGTGCTGTCGGAGGACGGACGGGCCGTGACCTGGACGCTTGCGAGCGAACTCACACCGAAGACCGACTATACGCTGACGGTCGGCTCGGTGAGCGACGTCGCGGGCCTTGCGAGCGCCGGCGAGAGCGTCGTCTTCCAGCCGCGCTGCTACGGTGCGCTCAACAACGTGCCGGCTGAATACACGACGGGCTTCACGCGTCTCGCGGTGATCGAGCCCAAGAAGGACACCTATTACGCGCAGGATACGGCCCAGCTGCCCTACGTGTGGCAGGCGCCGTTGCCGCGCAAGGGCATCGAGAAGGCGGGGTACTACATCGAACTCGTCCGTGCCGACACCGGCGAGATGAACACGATGTGGATGGACATGGTCGCACCGCGCAACCCGGGCACCGCATCGGACGCCGACATCGGCT
>JAZUGW010000208.1:0-6523 GCA_045641465.1 Kiritimatiellia bacterium
CCCTGTGTGTGCCCCCTTTTCGCCTTGCGAACGGAGGGCACATTGTGATACAATGCCCAGTGTTGTCAATTGGTGTAATGAGTTCATGCGGCCAATTATAGCAAATCGCCGTTCGTGCGACAACCACGCCCGGCAGCCATACTGAAAGATGGTGAGACAATGGGATTAAAGATCATGAGGGGGAGGGACGGCTCCCCGCGCGAAACGTGGTACGCGAGATTCACCCGCAACGGGCAGAAGGTCAATGTCAACCTCTGCGTCCCGATCCGGGGCAAGATACCGCTCGACGCCGAAGGGAACTTCAACGTCGGCGGCAAGGGTGACGAGGCCTTCGAGAAATCCCGCAAGGCCGCGCTCAAGGCCCTGGCGGAAATGGAGAAGGCCGCCAAGACCACCGGCAAGACACAGGCGGTCAAGGATGCCGAGACCGCAGACATGATCAACCGCTTCCACCGGGCGAGGACGGGCAAGGCAATCGAGTCGCCACGCCTCCGCGACCTCCCGGCGCTCTGGAACGACCTTGAGCGCACCTACACCCCGACCGCCGAGCGCGTCCGCACCGCACGGGCGAACTTCGCCCGCTTCGAGAAGTTCGCCCGCGCCTACTGCCGGGCGAACGGCGGCAACTGCGACACGATAGACGAGATCACCGACGACATCGCCAAGGCCTGGTTCGCCACGCTCAAGGCCGAGTACGCCTGGGGCACGGTCAAGGACCAGTGGCACCTCCTCTCCAACGCCTGGGTGCGCTGGCACGTCCACGCCCAGAAGAACCCCTTCGGGAAGGTCATGCTCCGCAGTGGCAACGGCGAGAACGCCAAGGTCGAGCGCAAGCCGCTCACCGAAGCCGAGCTCGCCCGGCTCTTCAACGTGACCGAGGACGCCCCGCAGGTCCACCGGCTCGTCGTCTGCGCGGCGTGTACCGGCATGCGCATCGGCGACGTCTGCAACCTCAAGTGGTCCGACGTCGACCTCAAGGGCGGCTTCATCGACTGCGTGACGGCCAAGGCGGGCGTCCGCGTCACGATCCCCCTCTTCACGCCCCTGCGCAAGGTGCTGAACGAGGCCAAGGCCAAACATGCCATTGGCGACTCGCCCTTCGTGTTCCCCGTCGCCGCCAGCCAGTACAACCACAGGAACGAGGAGGGCTACCCCGACCAGCGCACGGGCATCGTGCGCATGGTCAAGCCCTTCTTCGCCAAGGCGGTGTTCCCAGCCGAGGAGCCGGAACAGGCGCAACTGGCCGATGCCGAGCCCCTGCCCACGGACGAGGTCCTCGTCCGGATCGAGGCGGCGAGGTTCGCCCCGACGAAGAAGGAGCGCCTCCGCGAGATCTTCACGCGGTTCAGGGGCGGCGACACCTGCTGCACCATCGCGCTCGACATGGGGATCGCCCGTGGCCAGGTCTCGGCGTACCTGAAGGACATCGAGTCCCTGACCGGCGAAACCTACCGTCCGCGCATCGAGCGCATCCGCTCGGGCCGCAGGAATCCGAGCGCCGGCGAGCTGATCGCCCGCACACGCCAGGAGCGCAAGGTCGGCAAACACGCCGCGTCCCTCTACGGCTGGCACAACCTGCGGCACACGTTCGTCGTCCTCGCGCTCCAGTCCGGCGTACCGGTCGAGAGCGTCCGCAAGATCGTCGGCCACGGCGACGTCGAGACGACCCTCGCGAACTACTTCAACCCCACGAAGGAGACCGAGGCCGAGCGCGTCCGCAAGCAGATGAGCGACACCGTGCTCGAAACGGGCGGACGGCGAAGCCACGGAAAGGCAATCGACATTCACGGATCCGCCGCGTTGCCTGATTCGCGAGGCGCTGCGCCCGTCGCCAAAATGCCCGTGGATGCGATCATTGACGGGCTGACGGAAGCCCAGCGCAAGGAGCTCGCCCGCAAACTGCTGGGCTTGTGATATAATTCCAATTGCCCTTGCCGTGGGTGCGGACTAATCCCCCGCCACTTTCAGCCACGGCAAGGGCGTCTAACCCATTAAGTCACCTAATGAAATACCATCTGAATTTCTTCAAGGCAGACCTCCGGCACAAGATCTTCGCACAAGCCACGCACGACGGCACTCTCTGCAACCTGCATGACCACCTTGCCGACTCCGCACGGCCTGTCAGCTGGTACTTCTTCGCAAAGGATGACTCGGACATCGAGAAAGAGCTCTTTATCGACTCCCAGACCATCGCCACACATCAGGCACTTGAAGCCATCTTGCATCTTAATGTCCTGCGCAGGGGAATCACGCGCGACTTCGACGAGATCCGCCAACTGACCTCAAGGGGGGCCGTCATGCTCCGGCTTGACGGACTACTTCAATATCTCGATCCAGAACGCGGACGAGGCGCGTCATTCCTGGAGTTCTTGATGTCCTTCCCCCGTTTCGAAGACGGACGGCGAATCATCCTCGGAGGGCTCCCCTACCTCAACGCCGAGTGTTGCAAAACCTTCGACTGGCCCGAAGAATACGCAGATACGATGCCACCCGCCCTGCGAGATCTCATAAACGGCACTCCGGGCAACCCCATTGATGCCATAGCCGATCCCGCAGAAAAGATCAGGGAGTCGCGTCGGCTCATGCGACTGATGATTGACGAAACCGTCTTTACCTTCAAGAATTACATTCTGAGCGTCGCCCAAGTCGCCGGTAAGGAACCCGTACGCGCCGCGACTCGCTTCACAGCGCACATCGACCGCCTCATTGGGGGTCTCGAGACCCTCGGCATCAACCACTTCCAGAAGATCGACGAGCTTCTGGACAAGGCCATCGACGGAATGGCCGCCTTGCGCGAAGAACTGGCTGCAAGCACAGTCGAGTCCGGGAATCCCGAACCATCATCCGGCGACATCCTGACGGAACTGAAAGTGGTTCGGGAACAGCAGGAAAAATCCCAACGCGGCATCAGTTTCCTCGTCGAGGACACGAAGAAGCGGAACGAGCGAAACAAGGGCCGGAAATTCCACCGTCCCCGCGCCAAGGAATGCAGCGACGAGAAGCTCGCCGCACTCTTCAACCAAGAAGCCGTGCCGCTCGCGAGGAAACGCGACCCGGAAACACACAAGATAATCCTGTACGAAAGCAAACGCGGAGGAGGTGGCGGAGTCCTCTATGTGGGCGGATGCAGCCAAAGGACCATCCGTAGCTGGATTAAAAAATATCCCAGTGTCCAGCAAGCCGAGCCCAAAAGCGGTTTTCACGCCGACATGCTTTGCGACCCCGAAGCCGTAGTTCGCGCAGCGAAGAGGTGGGGTGCGTACTGGCGCGCGTACGCGGAAGCATTCTACGGCTGGCGACAAATTCACCGCGATGCTCCCTATACGCAGTTCAGATATAAGGATCATACCGTCAGTCACGTCGAAAACATCTAAGTAACGCTTTGACAATCCATCTTCCCCGGGAGATGGGTTTTACGAAAATGCCGTTTCCCCAAACGGCATTTTCGTTTTCTTTTTTGCCCTCATAACATTGGGCAAAGAACGATTTTCCCCTTCCAAACGGCACTGTCGCAAACATCTTGTCGGAGAAGATGACGTTTTTCTGCGGGTGAATGTCTCACCTGCGACGCTCCGACTCTCCATGTAAACAAAGGGAAAACATGACTGCAAATGATCGAATGATGCGGATCTGTGCCGCGAGCCCCGCGCTACTGGCGAAGATCGACGCCGTGCTCGAGGGCGACGAAACATTCGTCCCCAAGAAAGATCCCGACCTGCGCACCTGCACGATCACCGAGGCTGCAAGGAGGTTCCGGGTCTCTCGCCCCACTTTATACCGAATGATTGGCTCTGGGAGGGTCAAAGTCATGCGGCTTAATGGGGTAAATCGCGTACTCATCCAGTCCCTCGCGGATTGCGCGGGCGTCGGAAACCTCTAACGCAGCAACACCAACGAAAGGAGATAACTATGGACGTCATCACATGCAGGATCGTCTGGAATAAGCTCAACGAACTCAATGTCACCTCGACCGAGGCCTTCATCCTCGTCGCCCTCTCGTTATTCAAAAGCGATGCCAGCGGATGCTGTCATCCGACGCAGGAGCGGATCGTCGAGAAGACACACCTCTCGCTCTCGACTGTCAAGGATTGCCTTGCCAGCCTGAAGGCGAAGGGTCTGGTCAGCTGGAACGTCAAGAAGGCGCACGTCAACGAGTACAGCATTACTCTGGACGCCGACCGCGCATCGGATGCCGGTGCCGGATCGGATCCGTGCGTCGACGGCGCACAGGCCGACGATCACGCGGACATCCCCGACAGGGGTTGCATCCCGACCAAGGAGCAGTACCTGCGCCTCAAGGAGATGTACGACGAGATTGCCCGTCGCGCCGTCTTCCTGCTCGCATGGGACTTCTGCCAGCTGGACCCGGACAAGAGCGACGTCGCCATCCGGCTGTTCGAATACAAGAAGCTCATCGAGGTCAGGCAATTCGGCCCCTGCCAGGATGTCTTCTTCGGACTCCGTTCGAGGTTCAAGCAGCACGAGATCGACGCCACGGAGCTCCGCAAGCTCATCACGGAGGAACTCACCGCCGTCAGGGTGATCGGGAAAACCGACTTCACTTGGACGGTCCGATAGGAGGCAGCATGACGGCAACGCAGGACGATTCCACCGCCGAGGACATCCGGCGCTTCTCCGACGAGGAGCTTCGCGCCTACCTCGCCGGACACAGGAGCCTCTTCACGGTCAGGGAAGTCGAGTTCCTTGACTCGATCTACGAGGAATCCAAACGCTAACAGCAAACGAAGGTTAAAACCACATGGACAACATCATAACCGAAAAAACGAATCCCGAAACCGCAACCGACAACCTCCCGAAGGACCTGCTCCATCCGGGAGGTACGGTCGAGCGGGTCATGGACTACATTTCCGCCACGGCCATCTGCGAGCAACCGCTTTTCGCGCTTGGCGCGGCTCTGACGCTCTGCGGTCTGCTCTACGGTCGGCGCTACTCCGACGCCTCGGGCCAGCGCACGAATGTGTTCTGTATCGGGGTGGGGTACACCTCCGCCGGGAAGGACCATGCGCTCAAGGCCCTGACGCGCATCCTCTCCGCCGGAGGTGCCAACAAGCTGTGGATTTCGCAGGTCACGAGCGATTCCGCGCTTGAGCACGGACTGAGCCGACAGCCCAGACTCGTCCTCGTCATCGACGAGTGCGGGCACTTCTTCAGCTCAGTCTCGGATGTCGGCAGCGGAGCCGCCCTGAAGAGCATAAAGCCCAGCCTTCTCCAGATCTGGTCAGCAGCTGGGAGCGAGTGTTGGAAGGGCAAGCAGAGAGCGCCCCAGCGCGACAAGCCCGAGATTCCGGTCGAGATACGCTACCCGCATGTCTGCCTTTTGGGGATGACCCAGCCCGCAACCTTCTTCTCGGGAGCGTCCCGCGCCGACATCCTTGACGGCTGGCTGGCCCGACCGATCTTCCTGATCTCGAAGACCCGGCCTCCGGCACGGCTTGACCTGACGCCCGTTCCGGTCCCTCCGGAAATCGTCCGTGAGGTCGAGGCCTTCCGCGAAGAACCCATCTTCGAGGAAGACGTCAAGGTCGTCCCCGCGACGGACGAGGCGAAGGCGATCCTCCGGGACTTCAACGAGAAGGTCCGGCGGATCATGCTGAAGTCGGACGGCGACAAGAGCGAGATAGCGTCCCTCTACGGCAAGGCCGTGGAGAACGCCCGTCGCGTCGCCCTGACGCTCGCCATCAGCCGCAACAGGGAAACGCCCGTCATCGAGGCGCAGGACATGACCTATGGCGTGACGCTGCTGGACTTCACGATCCGGTATGCCATCGACGCCATCGAGGAGAACCTTGCCGAAAACGAACTTGAGAAGGCCAAGAAGCGGCTCCTCAAGACGATCCGCGAGGCCGGTTCCGCCGGTATCATCCGCAAGGAACTCACGCGCAAGAGCCAATACCTCAAGCGCGTCCTTCGCGACGAGTGCCTTGACGACCTCATTGAGGCTGGTGAGGTCACCGTTCTCAAGACCGCGAGCGGATCAGAGCTGTTCAAGGTCGCATAGTTGAAAGTTCAAGAATTCAAGCCGCCAGAGTGCGTTCCCTCGCCTCTGGCGGTTTGAATTTTTTGAAGAATCTTGAATTTTTGAGTCCGCAATTTAGATCCCGCCGCATTAAAAATACATTAAAACACAAACAAAATACAATATATTATATTTTTTCATCCTTTATTCAAGGTTTCAAGGCCGGTCTGGTTTCCCCGGGCAAAGACAACGACTGTGTAACCGCACTCTTGAACACCTTGAACACCTCTTTCAGCCAAGTCTAAAAGTTGTGAACAGCCGATTATCGGACCATCCTTAAAAATCAAGATAATGGCAGGTTTTGTAAGGTAAATTTGTGTCTTTGACAAGTTTTAACACATATTGAACAACACCTTCAGACCTCAAAATTTCGTAGCAAATCGTAGCATCCCTTGAACCTTGAACCGTTCAATTGAACACCCCATTCATCATCGTTTGCAAATAGGCATTCAATTTGCACAATTTTGCGCAACTTCAATCCATCAA
>JAZUGW010000209.1:0-29395 GCA_045641465.1 Kiritimatiellia bacterium
GTGAAGCGTGATGGCCAGCTGGCCGCATTCACGCGTTACATTCGCGAGAATGCCGAACGAAGCTGGTTGCGAAAAAGCCATCAGGCCTATTTCCAGCGTGTGAATAAAATCGAGTTCCTCGGGCGCACATGGTATGGCTATGGCAATGTGGCGCTTCTTCAGCTGCCGGTCATTGAACCGTTCCGTTGTTCGCGAAAATGGGTCGAGGGCGGTTGTGAATGGCGTACGGCGGTTGCGAGGGCGGCACGCATCGGCCCGGGCGGCGCGGGCATTTCAACTTTTATGAGCCCGTGTGAAAAGGCCTGTGGGCACGCACTGGGGCTTGCGGGCGGCCGATGGATTGTGCTTTCTCCCGAAGGCTTTGGCGAACGGTGGCATCCGGGCCGTGCCTATGAGAAATTCTGCGCCGAGGGGCGAATGCTGTTTCTCTCGCTGTGGCCTGCCATGTCGCGCGAGCCGACGCGCGCCGAGCTGTATCGGCGGTGTCATGAAATGGGGGATTGCGTCGTTGATGCGCTGACGGGCGGCGATTAGGGCGTGCGTCTCTTCGTACGGGCGGTCGACGACTTCGCAAAATATCCATTTGCACACCGGCGCAGAAAATGGTATTATCTTTATCGTCAATTTCGCGCATAGCGCTTAACAACAAAAAAGGAACAGAGAGATGCAGTTCAATCTGAACAGAAGAGGATTCATTGGTAGTGCGGCGGCGAGCATTGCGCTCGCGGGTTGCGCGTCGGGCCCCCGTCGCGCCGGCAAGCTCGACCACAAGATCCGCCTCGCCGTTGCGGGCGTGATGGGCAAGGGTTTCTCCGACTGGATGCCGATGGTCAAGAGCGGCCTCGCGGAAGTCGTGGCGTTCTACGATGCCGATAAGAACACGGTCAAGCGTGCGGCGGATTCGATTGCGAACGAAAAGCGGAAGGGCAAGCTGCCGCAGAATTTCATGGACCCGACCAAGGTTCCGTTCTATGACGACTACCGCAAGATGATCGATGACGCCGAGAAGCTCAACATCGAGGCGATGACGGTTTCGACCTCCGACCACATGCATGCGCCGATCGCGGTGCGCGCGATGAAGAAGGGCATCCATGTCTACGTGCAGAAGCCCCTCGTGCGTACGCTTCAGGAAGCGCAGGATTTCTACAAGGCCGCCAAGGCCAATGGCGTCGTGACCCAGATGGGCAACCAGGGTTCGGGCGGCGACGGTTTCCGTCGTAACGTCGAAATCCTCCAGAGCGGCATCCTCGGCGACGTCAAGGAAGTGCACGTGTGGACGAACCGTCCGGTGTGGCCGCAGGGCCTCAACGTCGAGAAGTATGTCTCGAGCCGCAAGACGGGCGATGCGATCCCGGCGGGCTTCAACTGGGATCTCTGGGTCGGCGCGGGCAAGGAGCGTCCGTTCCTCGACATGTATCCGGCTGGCACCGACGTCTACGATCCGTGGAAGCTCGGCAAGCACGTCTATGCGCCGTTCACGTGGCGCGGCTTGTTCGACTTCGCCGCGGGTGCGTTCGGCGATATGGCGTGCCATACGATGAACCTGCCGTTCCGCGGTCTTGAACTCGGTACGGTGACGGCGGCCGAGTGCACGATGATCGAGAGCGAGAACAAGATCGCGTATCCGCTCAAGTCCATCGTGAAGCTCACCTATGCGGCGCGTGAGTCGAAGATCCAGAAGGGCAAGACCCTTCCGGAAGTCACGCTCTTCTGGTATGACGGTCAGGAGAAGCCGGCGGCTTCGCTGATGCCGCAGGTGATCGCGAAGGACGGCAAGGTGCCGAATACGGGCTGCTTGATCGTCGGTACGAAGGGCATCCTCTGCTCCACGAACGACTACGGCCAGGACGCGTTCATCGCGCTCGGCGACGAGAAGGTCGTGGTGAACACGAAGGATCATCCCGCGTGCAAGAAGGTCGCGACCTGGATTCCGCGCTGCAAGGGCGTGGCGGCGGCCGGTGGCATGGACAAGAGCGACGGCGCGGCTTCGTTGACGGCCGACGGTCACTACATCGAGTTCCTCACGGCCATTAACGGCACGAGCGCGATGTTCGCCGAGACGAACAGCCGTTGCTACTCCGATGTCGACTACTCCATCCCGATGATGGAAGCGATCCTCGTCGGCACGGTTGCGCAGCGTCTGCCGAAGACCCTCCTCAAGTGGTGCACGAAGAAGCAGAAGTTCGTCAACTGCGAGAAGGCGAACGCCTTCATCAAGCCGTACATCCGCAAGGGCTTCGAATACTAATTCGAGGCCGTTCGCATGAACGGAAAAAAGGGAGCGCGGCATTTCGCTGCGGTCTTCTTTTATTGGCTTCCGACTGACGCAGAGCAAGTAATTTTTGCTATACTATTAACCATTGAATTTCTAATCATTGGAGAGACAAGTGAAAGCATCTGAATTGGCGGCGAAACTGGGCGGCGTTCTCGAGGGGAACGACGTGGAATTGTATGCATGCGGCGGACTCGAAGAAGCCCGTCCCGGAGACTTGAGCTTCTGCAAGGATCCCAAGCACGTGAAGCTCGTCGCCGAGACGAAGGCTTCGTGCGTCCTGCTGCCGCCGGATTGGACGCTGGGTGCCCCCTGCGCGATCATTCGTGTGGACGATCCCAACCACGCGTGCATGGCGGCGGCCGAACTCTTTGCCCCGCCGGCTCCTGTGCGCGCTCCGGGCATCCACCCCACGGCGATTGTCGACCCGAGCGTGCAGCTTGGCGCGAACGTGCACGTGGGCGCCTACACGATCATCGAGAAGAACACGGTCATCGGCGACAATTGCGTGATCGAGGCGCAGGTTTTCATTGGCGAGAACTGCGTCGTCGGTGCGGGCACGCACATCTATCCGCAGGTGACGCTGCGCGAGGGTACCAAGGTCGGCAAGGGCGTGATCCTTCACTGCGGTGTGCGCCTCGGCGGCGACGGCTATGGCTACAACACGACATTTGAAAACGGCCTTCCCAAAATCGAGAAGATTCCGCAGCTCGGCATTGTCGAACTTGGCGACGGCGTGGAGATCGGTTCGAACACGACGATCGACCGCGCGCGCATCGGCCGCACCTACATCGGGCCGATGACGAAAATCGACAACCTCGTGCAGATCGGCCATAACGTGAAGGTCGCAGGCTACTCGGGCATCATCGCGCAGGCCGGTGTCGCGGGTTCCACCCAGATCGGCACGGGCTGCCTCATCTGGGCGCAGGCCGGCATTTCCGGACACATCAAAATCGCCGACGGCGTGCAGGTGGGGCCGCAGGCCGGTGTGCCGCAGTCGCTTGACGGCTCGCTCAAGTACGTCATCGGCGCCCCGGCGATGTCCATGAAGGACATGGCCTCCATCACGCTGGCGCCGAAGATGATCCAGAAGACCCGCGCCGACCTCAAGGCGCTCAAGGCCGAAGTCGAAGCCCTGAAGAAGCAGGCTTGATCATGCGCGAACTTCCGGAGATCCTCGACGAGGTGAACGCCACGATCGCCGCGGCCTGTGCGAAGGCGGGCCGCCGGGCGGACGAGGTCGAGATCGTAGCCGTGACGAAAACGCACGGGCCTGACGTCATTCGCGAAGCCTGGGAAGCCGGGCTTCACATCGTCGGCGAGAACAAGGTGCAAGAGGCCGCCTGGAAGCAGCCGCTTGCCGTCTCAGGACCCGACTGGCATCTGATCGGACACCTCCAGAAGAACAAGGTGCGTCCGGCCTTGTCGCTGTTTACGACGTTTCATTCCATCGATTCCCTCGCGCTGATCGATCGTCTGCAGACCGTGGCCGAGGAACTGGGCGCGCAACCGCATATTCTGCTGGAAGTGAATATGAGCGGCGAGCGCTCGAAGGACGGGATGCGTCCGGACGAGGTCCCGTTCGCCGTCGAGCGTGCGCTGGCGTCATCCAGTCTGACGCTGGAAGGTTTTATGACGATGGCGCCGTTCACGCCGTCGGACAAGATCGAAGAGACGCGTCCCGTCTTCGCAGGACTGCGCGAACTGCGCGACGCGATGGAAGCGGAGTTCGGCGTGACGCTGCCGCGTCTTTCGATGGGCATGACGAACGACTATCGCATTGCGGTCGAGGAAGGCGCGACGTGGATTCGGCTCGGTACGGTGCTTTTCGGGGAGCGCCCCAAAGTCAAGCCGACGCGGCTGGTCGATGCGGGCGATGCCGGAGAATGCGGCGAAGGCGGTGGTGCATTCGACCGCGTGCTTGATTGAGGTCGAAACATCTGAGAACGGTGGCGAACGGAAAGGAGCGCGAGACGATGAGAGGATGTTTTCTGCTGATCATGCTACTGGCTGGCGTGTGCACGCTGAATGCGGCTCCGGCGTCGGTACCGTTCAAACCGTCTCTCGTCTCGCGCATGCTCGATGCGCGCGATGGTGCGGCCGCGCCGATCAAGCGCATGTGGTTCGCGCCGGAGGCGCCCGTCGAAGATGCAGACTGGGCCTTCGACGTCGCGCGCGTGGAAGGGTTGCTCGAGAAGGCGCTCGTGCAAGGCGACGATGGCGTCTATCGCCTCAAGCGGCAGAAGAGCGAACCGGATGCGCGCAAGGCCGCCACGAGTGCGCTCGCGTATGTGAACCGTGTCATTGCCGAATGGGCCGTGTTGCAGCTCGATGCGAAATTTGTGCGCTGCGAGGCCGAGACGATCAAGGCCCTGGGCGGTTACCGCGAGGATCTCGACCCCGATTTCTGGAAGAACTTCGCCATCTTCACGAAGAAGGGCGTGGTCGGTGGCGGTTCGATGCGGACCGGCGGCTGGATCACCGCGTGGAAGGTGACGGATGCGTTGTTCCTCGTGATGACGAATGAACTTGGTAAAGAAGGAAATCCGCGTGACTACCAGTTTGTGATGTGGGACGGCAAGAAGGATTGGCCGATTGTCGGATTCGTGAGCTTCCCCGATGCGGCACGGGTGGCGCTCGTCAAGCGCATCCTCACTTCCGCGACGGCCGTCAACAATCTTGCGGTGCTCATCCACGCGCGCGAGGCGAACCGTTTCAACTATCTGCGCGACTATGTGGAGTCGCTGTTGCGTCGTGCCGCACGCGATGGATGCGAGACGGCGTTTCATAATCTCGGCGTGCTGATGGAGGAGAAGGGCCTCAAGGAAGAGGCCGAAGCCTTCTACAGCCGCGAACGCAACGCGGCACCCGCGAAGGGGGATAAGTAGACATGTTCGCGGTTCGCGGCTACATGCTCGACATCAGTCGGGACAAAGTTCCGACGATGGGCACGCTCAAGCTTCTCGTCGACTTGCTTGCCAAGTTCGACTACAACCAGCTGCAGCTCTATACGGAACATACGTTTGCCTACTCGCAGCACAAGGGCGTTTGGGAGAAGGCCTCTCCGCTGACGGCGAGCGAGATTCGCGCGCTGGACGCCTACTGTGCGATGAACGGCATTGAACTCGTTCCGAATCAGAATTCATTCGGACACCTCGAGCGGTGGCTGGTGCGTCCTGAATACAATCATCTGGCGGAACTGCCGAAAGGCGGCGCGCCGTTGCCGTGGGGCGGATTCAAGAAATTCCCGACGACATTGTGCCCGACCGACCCCGCCTCGCTCGAGTTCCTTGAGGGACTCTACTCCGAACTGCTGCCGAACTTCTCCTCCAAGCTCTTCAACATCGGCTGCGATGAGACGTTCGACCTCTTGGGCGAAGGCCGTAGCGCGGCGGCGGTGAAGGAACAGGGCGAGGGACGCGTCTATCTCGAATTCCTCAAGAAAGTCGCCGCGCTCGCGCGTCAGCACGGGAAGCGCCCGATGTTCTGGGGTGACGTGATTCTGAAACACCCCGAGCTTGTGCCTGAATTGCCGAAAGACCTGATCGCGCTCGACTGGGGCTACGAGGGCAACCATCCGTTCCTCGCGGAGGCGGAGAAGTTCCGCCAGGCGGGGCTTGATTTCTATGTGTGCCCGGGAACGAGTTCCTGGAATTCGCTCGGGGGGCGCGTGGAGAACATGCGCGAGAATATGCAGGCCGCCGAGCAGGCGGGACATCGCTTCGGGGCCAAGGGCTTTCTTGTCACGGACTGGGGCGATGGCGGACACTGGCAGCCGCTGGCGGCCTCGCTGCCGGGGCTTATCCTCGGCGGCAATCTCGCCTTTACGGGGGCGAGCGCCGGGAAGATGAATCTTGAAGAGGCGCTCAATGCCGTGATGGGAGTGCCGCTGGGCGGAACACTGCTGCGGCTGGGTACGCTCTATCTGCGCGGCGGCGCGTTGCGGGCGAATGCGAGCGAGCTCTTCCGCATTCTCGCAAACGACCACGGCTATTCGCGTCATCCGGGATTGACGGATTCGGTTCTGTCCGAGATCTCGTCCATCGCCGAAGGCTGCCGCCATGCGGCCTCGGCCTACGCCAGCGGCGCGTTCCCCAACCCGTGGGCGCAGGAGATCGTCCACATGGCGAATCTCATCGATGCCGCCTGCAACCGTCGCGACGAGCGCCGTCTGCGCTTCCTGCGCGAAGAACACGACGAGGTGTGGAAGCTCCGCAACCGCCCCGGCGGTATGGAAGACTCCGCCGCGAAATTACCGCGTTTCTAGTGTTTGAGTTGTTTGTGAAAGTATGTTAGAATAATCGTGTCATTTTTAATAAGGAGAATGAAATGAGAAAAGAGATGTGGCTGGCGATCGCGGCTGTTTGTGCCGCAGGTACACTTGTAGCCGACCAGAAGGTCTGGCTGGATGAACTTCCGTTGGATGGTATGATATGCGGCTGGGGACAGGTGCATGCCAAGCGGTCCGTGGATGGAAACCCGCTGCGCATTGGCGATCAGACGTTCGCGCGCGGCGTGGGAACGCATGCCGAGTCGGTGGCGATCTATGATATGGCCGGCAAGGCGCTGGCGTTCGATGCGGACGTGGGTGCCGATGCGGAAGTGTTTCCGGTCGGTTCGGTGTCGAGCATCCGCTTCCGCGTGATCGCGGATGGCCGTACGGTGGCCGAGACGAAAGTGCTGAAGGGCAAGCGCGAAGCGATTCATCTGCATGCGGATCTCACGGGTGCGAAGACGGTCGAGCTGGTCGTCACGGACGGTGGCGATGGCGACACCTACGACCACGCCGACTGGGCGAATGCGTTCTTCACGATGCAGGATGGTGCGCGTCCCTCGCCGTACAAGATCGGCAAGGAACAGCTCGGCATCCTGACGCCGAAGGCGGGTCCGGCGCCGCGCATCAACGGTGCGAAGGTCTTTGGCGTGCGCCCGGGGCGTCCCATCGTATGGCGTCTGCCGGTCACGGGCGATCGTCCGATGACGCTGACGGCGGAAGGCCTGCCGCAGGGTGTGACGTTTGACGCCGCGAAGGGCATCCTCGCGGGTTCGGTGGCGAAGGCGGGTACCTATCGCATCACGTTCAAGGCGGCGAACGCGAAGGGTTCGACTTCGCGCGTCCTCAAGCTGGTGGTGGGCGACAAGATCGCCCTCACGCCGCCGATGGGCTGGAACAGCTGGAACTGCTTCGCCGGCGCCGTGACGGGACAGAACATCAAGGACACGATCGACGTGTTCATGAAGAGCGGCCTC
Source organism: Kiritimatiellia bacterium (assembly GCA_045641465.1). Taxonomy (GTDB): domain Bacteria; phylum Verrucomicrobiota; class Kiritimatiellia; order RFP12; family UBA1067; genus RUG572. The sequence goes on from JAZUGW010000209.1 coordinate 7,523, forward strand.
GCGGATCATGGCTGGAGCTATGTCAACATCGACGACTACTGGCAGAACAAGCCGTCAGCCAAGAACGATCCCACCTTGCAGGGTCCGGAACGCAATCCCGACGGTTCGATCGTCGTCAACAAGCGTTTCTCGCCGGAAAAGGGACTCGGTATGAAGGATCTTGCGGACTACGCGCACTCCTTCGGCCTTAAGATCGGCCTCTATTCGTCGCCGGGTCCGTACACGTGCGGCGGCTGCGTGGGCAGCTGGGGACACGAGTGGCTCGACGCCCAGACGTATGCCGACTGGGGCTACGACTACCTCAAGTACGACTGGTGCAGCTACGGCGGCGTGGCGGTGGGCTCGGGGCATGGTCGCCTCATGCTGCCGTACCGCCTGATGGGCGAAGCGCTCAAGGCGCAGAAGCGCGACATCGTCTATTCGCTCTGCCAGTACGGCATGGGCTACGTCTCCACCTGGGGCGAATCGCTTGGCGGCCATTGCTGGCGTACGACGGGCGATATCACGGATACGTGGGGGTCGATGAACGGCATCATCCATCAGCAGATGGATTCGTGGCCGTATGCGCGTCCGGGTGCCTGGAACGATCCGGATATGCTCGTCGTCGGCCGTCTCGGCTGGGGCCATCTGCGCCCGACGCGCCTGACGCACAATGAACAGTACACGCACATGTCCCTGTGGGCCATCTGCTGCTCGCCGCTTTTGATCGGCTGCGACCTCACGCAGATGGACGACTTTACGCGTTCGCTGCTGACGAATGACGAAGTGATCGAGACGAGCCAGGACGAACTTGGCGCCCAGGCTGCCTGTGTCGCGAAGGGTCCGCGTGCCGAAGTGTGGGCGAAGCCCATGAGCGATGGATCGCTTGTGTTCGCGCTCTTCAATACCTACGGCATCACCACGCAGATCTCGATCGACTTCAACTCGCTCGGCCTCGAGGGACGTTGGCGCGTGCGCGACCTCTGGTCGCAGAAGGATCTCGGTACGTTCAGTGACCACTACAGCGCGGAAGTGTTCGCGCATGCGACGCAGCTCGTGCGTCTCTTCCCCGAGCAGGACGCGGGATTGCGTAAGGGCCTGAACGACATTCGCGACAATGCCGTCTACAGCATCTATGCCGCGAAGCGTCCGGTTGACAAGCCGGGCTACTCGGCCCCGGTGAAGCCGCCGTGCGCCGAATGCCCCTCGCTGCGGCACAAATGAAAAGGCAGAATGTAAAATGAAAGGGCCGGGCGATCTGTGCGTAGTTGCAATCGCCCGGCTGTCAATCAAGATCAATACGTGAGGAGCTGGAAGGGCATGAAAAAATCAGTCGTCGCTGTCTGTGTGGGTTTGGGCGTGGGGTTGGTTTGGGCGGAGGCGAACGATCCCAGTGCGACGACCTTTGCCGAATTGAAAAGCTTCCGCGCGCCGGTCGTGGATGTGCAGGAACATGTGCCGGGATTCCTCTGGCTGGAAGCCGAGGCGTTTGCGAACTATGGCGGTTGGTCGCTCGATACGCAGTTCACCCACAAGATGGGCAGTGCCTATCTGCTCGCGGCGGGCGTGTTGAAACCGCTCGCGCCGGCAACGACTTCGGTCAGGATTCCGCGGGCCGGTACATGGCGCGTCTGGGCGCGTACGAAGGACTGGCTGCCCGATTTCTCGCCCGGAACTTTCGCCGTCTCCGTGGCGGGGACGCGCGGTCCCACCCTTGGTGCTTCGCGCAAGGACGGCTGGTGCTGGGAGAAGGCGGGCGACTTCACGCTCGCGGCGGGGAAGGTTTCCGTCTCCCTCGAGGACCTCTCGGGCGCTTTTGCGCGTTGCGATGCGCTGCTTTTCACGACCGATCTTACATTCGTCCCGCCGGAAGACGAGAAGGCTCTTCGCGCGGCGCGTCTGACCTATACGGGGACGGTTGAGAAGATCGCGGACGGTGGATCGTATGATCTCGTCGTCGTGGGGGCGGGTCCCGGTGGACTCGGTACCGCATTCGCCGCGGCGCGTAATGGCGCGCGCGTGCTGCTTGTGCATGACCGTCCTGTGATGGGCGGCAATGCCGGTTGTGAAATGGGCGTGTGGATGGAAGGCGCCGGTGTCTACGGACACGGCAACTTGCGAGAGTCCGGACTCGTCTGCGAAGCGACGATGCGGCGTAACCAGCACAAGGGGTGGACCTACAGCGACGCCTTCCGCGAAATGGCGGAGGAGCTGAAGGACCGTCTCGTCGAGATTCCGAACACGCGTGTGCTGGCGGTCGAGAAGGCGGGCGACAAAATTGCCGCCGTCGTGGGCCGCAGTACGCTCACGGGTGCTTCGACGCGTTTCCGCGGTCGCCTTTTCATGGACGGCACGGGTGATGGCTGGCTGGGGTATTTCGCGGGGGCCGAGTACATGCATGGACGCGAGGCGCAGAGCGAGTTCAACGAAGCCGCGGCGCCCGAGGCTCGTGACGATTTGCTGATGAGCGGCTGCATTATGGATAATTGTCTTGGCTATCGCTACACGCACACGGGCAAGCCGCAGCCGTATACGACGCCCGTATGGGCGCGGGTGCTGCCGCCCGGATTCACGCGGCGGATCCACCGTCTTGAATCCGAATGGTGGATTGAACATGGCGGACGCTTTGACGAGCTGGCGGATCCCGAACGCGCCCGTGATGAACTTGTGCGCATCAATTTTGCCTACTGGGGCTGGATCAAGAACGGGTCGCGTCTGAAGAACAAGGCGTCCGATGCCGTGCTCACGCAGATGCCCTACAAGAATGCGCGTCGTGAAGGTTTCCGCCTGGTGGGCGACTATGTGCTGACCGCGAACGACGCACTTGCGGGCCGGCTTTTCCCCGACCGCATTTCCTACGGTGGCTGGCCGCTCGATACGCATGATCCGCTTGGGATGGAGAATCCGAACGGCAATGGCTACTGGAAGCGCCACCCGTCGGTGCCGGCCTATTCGATTCCGTATCGCTGTCTCTATTCGAAGAACGTGCCGAACCTGCTTCTCGGCGGACGCTCCGTGAGCGTGACGCACATCGCCTTGGGGTCCGTGCGCGTACAGGGCACATTGTTCCAGCTCGGTCAGGCGGCCGGCACGGCGGCGGCGTTGATGTGCGAAAAGAATCTGATGCCGCGCGAGTATGGGCAGTCCTATATCGCGGAACTGCAGCAGCGCCTGCTGAAGGACGATCAGTACATTCCGCATCTGGCGAATGAGGATACGGCCGACCTCGCGCGCGGAGCGAAGGTGTCGTCCACGAGCGACGGGAATCGTCAGGTGTTCGATCTGAAAGATCCGCAGCTGCGGCGTGCAGACGGCCTCAAGCATGAGTGCAGGGGATTCCGCCGTGCCGTACGTTTTGCGCGTGGCGACTTGAAGGCGCTGGAGGCTGTGAATCTGCGCCTCGTCAACGCGCTGACAAAGGATCGTGAACTTGAAATCAAAGTGTACGAAGTCGCATCGCCGAATGAATTCCCCGGCAAGAAACCGTTGGCGACGATCAAGGGCACGGTGCCGGCGGGCGGACGTGATTTCGTCCGTTTCGTGCCGGCGAAACCGATTGCCCTCACGAAACCGTTTGTGTGGATTGAAGTGCCGCCAACGCAGGATCTCGCGTGGGCGTTGCGTGACGGAACAACGGGGCCGAACGGCGGGCGCGCCTGGAATGGCGGCAATGCGTGGTACCCGCGGGAATGCGAACAGTATGCGTTTGTGACGGAGCCTGCGCTTGTCTATGTGAGCGACAGCCATGCGGCTGCCGTCACCGACGGCGTGTCGCGTCCCGAAGGGGGAAATTACCATGGCTGGTGTTCCGACCCGCTGCAGAAGCTGCCGCAGTCCGTGCAGCTTGACTTTGCACAGCCGGTGACGGCGAAAGAAGTGCGCCTCACGTTCGATCCCGAACTCAGCGCGCGTCATGCGGCGGTGCGTCCTCCCCGGTTGGTGAAGGCCTACAAGGTCGAGGCCCGGGTGGCCGATCGGTGGCAGACGCTTGTCACGGTGACGGATAATGAACTGCGTCATCGCATCCATACGTTCCCCGAGACTGAACTGACGGCGTTGCGCGTGACGGTCTCCGAGACCTGGGGCGATCCTTCGGCGCGCATTTTCGAAATCCGCCTGTACTGATCCGGAGGCCGTTTCTGCAGAGTCGCGTATGCTGGGGGATGAAAAGAATGGATGAACGTCGAGACTGTTTCGTGCCTCTCCGCCGTTTGTTTCGAATGGCGGTGGTCTTGAGCCTGTCGATTTCCCTCACTCTCGGTGTGCGCGGAGCTGTCAATGACGGCTTTAACGACAACGTCAATCGTGCGGACCCGAATTTCGTGACGGCATCGCTTTTGTTGGCGGGCCCGGGAGATGAACTCTTTTCCCGTGCAGGTCATGCATTTATTCGACTTGAATGTCCTGAATTCAAACTCGATTTTTGTTTTTCCTATGAGAGTGAGTCTGTCCAAAATAGATTGCTCACTTTTTTTTCAGGCAAGTTGAAGATGGGGCTCTTTGCGATTCCGACAACAGAGTTTTTAAAAACCTATACAGCATCGGGTCGTGGCGTCCGTCAATACAAATTGAATTTGCTGCCAGATGTGAAACAGCGCCTTTGGCGTTTGATGGATCAGAAGGCGGCGGAGGGGGCTAATCTGCCTTATGATTATGTCGCTCGTGGATGTGCCTGGTCTGTTGTGAATAGTCTTCAGGAGGCATTGAAACCTGTCCAAATGGAAGTTGGCCCGTGGCCTGAGAAGTTCGAGAAGTCTCGCCGTGAAATTGCGGAAATTGCGCTCAAAGACTATCCTTGGACGCGGCTTTTTCTTCAGACGTTCATTGGAAGTGAACTTGATTCTCTTAAGAGTTCGCTCGAAAAAGTTGTGATGCCGGTCGATTTGACAGAATTTCTTAAGCGGGCCCGTGTCTATGGAACACCGATCATCACGGGGGAAGGTTCGGAACTGCTGCCACGAACCTGTAGCGAGGAGCGTGACATCCCAATAAGTCCAGTCGGACTTGCCTGCGTACTTTTCGTAGTGGCGCTGTTCTATTTTACTATCGGTAAAATGTATGTTGCCGGTCCCTTGTTGATTTTGCAGTTGGGATTGAGTGCTTTTATGACCTACCTTGTCTGTTTCTCGCGTTTGCCTTGTACGCATTGGAACTGGTTGATTGTTCCGTTCAATCTGCTGCCGTTGATTTTCTGGAAGTGGCGTGCGAAGTGGGCATTGGGATTCGTGTTGGTTCTGCTGGCCTGGGAAGTGTTCATGCTTGTTTCGCCGCATCGGTTGACTGATTCCGCCTACCTTGTGCTTGTGCCGGCCTATATGCTCATCTACCTTCGGTTTTCGCCGCGCGTCGTGTCAATCTTCTCTCCCAAGCGCACGAGATTGTGATATAATACTCTCATGAAAAACTTGAGAGTTGTGACTTCCCTTTCCGTTGTCGTCGGTGCGATGGCGGCGTTTGCCGTTTCTCCGTCTGAATGGGCGGATACACGTATCGGTACGGATCGTTCCCATGGCAGCAACATCGTGGGGCCGAGTGTGCCGCATGGTTCGGTTCATCCCTCGCCGGATTCGGCGTGGCCGGTTCCGCATGTGCGGCCGAACGGTGCGAAGCACGGGTTTGGTCCGCCGACGAGCGGCTGGTGGCCGGGCGATCCCGTCGTCGGTTTTTCGCAGCTTCACAGCCAGGGCACGGGTGGTACGCCCAGCTACGGCATTTTCCGCTATGTGTTTCCCGCCTCGGCAATGGAACTCGTCGAGACGCATCCGTATCGCCTGCGTGTTCGCCTGACGGATCTCAAGGCCACGGTGGATGTTTCGGCAACGGCGCACGGCGCGATCTACTGTGCGCGGAGCTTTGACGGTCGGCCGCTCGCCTTCGACCTCAACCGCCGCTGCAAGCTGTCGAAGCCCGACTGCGTCAACAAGAAGGGCGAGTTCACGGGCAACTGGAATCCCGCTCCGTTCAACTGCTACGCCTACTCGCAGGTCGATCCCGCAACGGGAATCCATCGCATCGCCATTTCGTTCAAGAGCGAGGCACAGGCCAAGGCGTACTATGAGGCCGAACTTGCCGGACGTTCCCTCGACGACATCGCGAAGGCTGCGCAGACCGCCTGGGACCAGATGCTCAACCGCGTGGTGGTCGAGGGACTGTCCCCCGCCGAGCGCCGGAAGTTCTATTCGCACCTGATGCAGACCTTTGTCCAGCCGCGCAACCGTACGGCGGACGGCATCGGCTGGGACGACCACTACACGATGTGGGATACGTGGAAAACGCTCTTCCCGCTGATGGCGATTCTCGATCCCGCGGCGCTGGCGGGCAATGTCAATTCCTTCGCCGACCGTTTCGCGCGTACGGGCCGCTGCGAGGCCTGCTATACATCCGGCAAGGAATTCAAGACGGGCCAGGGCGGCGACGAGGTGGACTACGTGATCGGCGATGCCTTTGCGAAGAAGATTCCCGGCATCGACTGGGCGCGGGTGCGTCCGCTCCTCGAATCGCGCTGGACCGGCCGCACGCGCGGCTACCGCGAGAAGGGCTATACGCCAATCGGCGAGCGAGAAGACTACTGCGGGCGGATGAAGGGCGGTTCGGCGACGATCAGCTTCGCCTACCAGGACTGGTGCTGCGCCCAAGTGCTGGGCTCGGAGAAGTTCCGCGCGCGGTCCGGCAACTGGACGAACGTGTGGGACGCGGCCTGTGTCGACAAGCCGAGCGGCGTGAAGGGGTTCATTCGTGCGCGCAAGAGGGACGGGGCCTTCGGACGGACGGATCCGCGCCGCGGCTTCAACAGCGACTTCTATGAAGCGACCTGCTGGGAGGCTTCCTTCTTCGTGCCGCACATGATGGACGAGCTGATTGCCCGCTGCGGCGGCAAGGCGGCCTTCGAGCGGCGTCTTTCCTATGCCCTTGAGCACAAGCTCATCGACTTCGGCAACGAACCGAGCTTCCAGACGCCCTGGCTTTTCGCCTACGTGGGACGCGGCGATCTCGTGACGAAGTGGGCGCGCGAGGTCGGCCACCTCTTCGACGGCGAAGACCTGCCGGGCGACAACGATTCGGGAGCGATGAGCGCCTATTACATTTTCATCAAGCTCGGATTCTATCCGCTGGCGGGACAAGACCTCTACGTGTTGCACGGCAGCGCGTATCCGAAGATCACGATCAACCTCGCCGATGGCAAGACGTTCACGATCCGCGCGCAGAATCTGGCGACCGGCACGAAGATCAAGGCGGTGACGCTGAATGGTCGTCCGCACGATCCTCTCTTCCTCCGCCACAAGGAAATCGTCGCCGGCGGAGAATTGGTCTTTATCTACGAATAAGTAAGGACGGTAAAAATGAAACGACTCCTTCTCGTGTGTGCGCTCGCCGTTGGCGCGGGCGCTTGGGGTGAATCGACTTTCGCCGAAAATCTGAAGACGCCGCCGCCCGGCTATGGCGAAGTGCCGTTCTGGTGGTGGTCGGGCGAGAAGCTCGACAAGGCGCGGCTCTTGTGGCAGATCGAAGAACTCCACAAGGCGGGTGTCTCGGGCATGCAGGTGAACTACAGCCATGTTGCATCCGAAGGCTGGAAGACGGATCCGAATACGCCCGAGATCTTCACCGATGAATGGTGGGACTGTTTCTCCTTCGTAGCCGTCGAGTGCGCGAAACGCAACATGGGCATCGGCCTCTCGGGCTATACGCTTGATTGGCCGGGACGTGACAACCTCTACCGGCAGCTCGGCATTTCCGCGCCGGAAACATGCGGCAAGGTGCTTGAGATGGTCGGTGGCAAGGTGGTGGCGAAGGTCAAGCCGGCGACGCTTGATCCGCTCAACCCCGAAACGGCCAAGCGCCTCATCGAACGTTTCCTCAATCCCTTCCTCGAACGCGTGCCGAAAGAGGCGCACAAGGCGCTCAACTACTTCTTCCAGGACGAGTTGCGCCTGCTCGCCGATCTGCGCGTGTGGTCGGACGATTTCGCCGATGAATTCAAGAAACGCAAGGGCTACGACATCGTGCCCAAGCTGCCCGCGCTCTTTGGAGATTTCGGCCCCGACACGCATCAGGTGCGTCTCGACTTCAACGACGTGCAGGTGGCGCTCACGGAGGAGCGCTTCTTCAAACCCATCTACAACTGGCACGCTTCGCGCGGGATGATCTACGGCTGCGATCCGGCTTCGCGCGGCAAGAATCCGATGGAATTCGGCGACTACATGCGGTGCATGCGCTGGTACACGGCGCCCGGATTCGACACGCCTGGAAGCGGTCCCGATCCCGTGAAGTGCAAGGTGGGGTCTTCGATCTCGCACCTCTACCATCGGCCGCGTGTGTGGCTGGAAGGCTATCACTCGCTCGGCTGGCAGGCGTCCACCGAAACGATCTTCGCCGCCACGGCGCGCAACTACGTGTATGGTGCAAACCTGCTCAATCTCCACGGCCTCTACTACACGACCTATGGCGGTTGGTGGGAGTGGGCTTCGCCGTGCTATCATTTCCGCCAGCCCTATTGGGCGCTGCTGCCGTACACGCTCAAATATTTCGAGCGTCTTTCATGGGCGCTCACGCGCGGCGTGCATGTGTGCGACGTGGCGATCGTGATGCCGCAGGAGGAAATGGTGCTCGACCGCACGTCCGGTGGCGCCGCGACGGCGCTCTCGCATCAGTTCGTCAAGAAACTCGCCGTGGAAGGAACGACGGATTGCGACTTCCTCGACTCCGATTCCATCGCCGCCGCGACGATTGCACGTACGGACGTGGGGCCGGTTCTGTCGGTGGCGGGCGAGAACTATCGCGTCGTGATCGTGCCGCGCATGCGCAAGCTGCGTGCGACGAGCGAAGCGAAGCTCAAGGCCTTCGCCCAGGCGGGCGGCAAGGTCATTCGTGCGAACAAGCTCGAGGATGTGAAGCTGCCGCTCTTCGACAACCCGGATGTCGTAGGCAATCCCGGGCTCAAAGTCCACCATCGTCGTACGGCGACGGAAGACATCTACTACATCGTCGACTGGGATGGCGAAACCGACATTCGCCTCCGGGCGACGGGTACGTTGGCGCTCTACAATCTGTGGACGGGCGAGCAGACCCCGTACCCGATTCCGGGTCAGCCCGTTCTGGCCGTCATCACACGCGGCGAAGGCGCGGTGGTCCTCAAGGGCGGTGCGCGTTCGCGTACGACGGTGGCGACCCTGCCGACCGAGTGGGAGGTCGAATTCAAGCCGACGATGGACAACCAGTGGGGTGATTTCCGTCAGCCGCCTTCGAAGGAAATGATCGGGGCGGAAGTGCGCGAGATGACATGGGTCGACCGCAAGGAACGCACGCTCCTTGAGTATGGCCCGCAGTTCACGAAGAATGGCGCCGGTGTCTATGCGTTCAGCTGGCGGTACGGTCCCTGGAACATGCCGGCCTACCAGAACAAGCATCACGGGCTCAACAATCGCGTGGGTGACGAGTTCCTCGTGCTGGGTCCCTACTCGCAGGGGTGGGATGCGCTCTACGATGTGAACCCCAAGAAGGCGGGGAACAAGCCGCAGGAGAACACGTTCGAGACGTTCGTTTCTGCGCCGTGTGCGGTGAGCGCCGAGGCGGTTGTGTCCTTCGAGGCGGTTCGCGGCACGGCCGATCCGCATCAACGGTCCGCGAAGCCGGCGTTGAAGGGGCTTTGGGTCGACGGAAAGCCCGTGAAGCCGGGCGAACGGCTCTCGTTGAAGGCGGGCTATACGCCGGTGAAGGCCGTGTACACGGGCTATGGGCGTGCGTCGCTTGTGTTCCGGCGCTTGGATATCAGCGCGAAGCCTCGATGCCAGACGCCGCTTGCGATGTGTTGGCTGGACGATCCTGCCGTGCTGCCGTTCGATCCGTTCGGCGGCAAGATGACGCGCGGCACCTTCACGGCCACGGTGCCGTCCGGTGCGTATGACGCTGAAGTCGACGTGCGGGGCCGGTTGCTGCGCAAGGAAATCAAGAACGGCGTGCTGACGGTCGAAGTGGCCTATCAGCCCGGTTTTGTGGGCGGCAACGCCTTCAAGGGACCGATCAAGCTCAAGATGCGTCCGGCGAAGATGGCGTTGGGCGACTGGGCGGTGACGGACGGCCTTGCGTGCTATTCGGGCGCGGCGGTCTACCGTACGACGTTCAACTTCTCGCCGAAGGCGGCCGACGGGTTCGAACTCGATCTTGGCCGCGTGGGCTGTGCGGCGTCGGTGAGCGTGAACGGCCGGCCGGCGCACGCGGTGATGTGTCCACCGTGGGCGGTTGACGTGACGCGCGATCTGAAGCCGGGCGAGAACACGGTGGAAGTGACGGTGTACAACACGCTCAACAACCACTATCGGACGATTCCTTCGCGTTACAAGAAGCCGATCAAGGATGTGCCCTCGGGCCTGCTCGGTCCTGTGACTCTGAAGGCGATCGGTCTGAAGGGACAATGACGATGAAACTCAACCGTGTACTTGTGGCCGTTGGCGTCCTCGCCTGTTCTCTGGCGGTCGGGGCGGAAGACCTGAAGGCGCAGATGGCGCGGGAATCGCGCGGGGCGCTCGTGCTGTGCGTCGGCAGCGACTGGTGCGTTTCGGGTACACGGGTTGAGAAAGTCTACCGTTCAAGCGCCTTCCGCGCGCAGGTGGGCGGCAAATGGCTCTTCGGCGTCAACGACGTGCGGGAGGGGACGATGTCCGCCGTCGTTTCGAATGAGAACGCCCGGGTGAAATCGCTCGCGCCCGACACGCGTCGCTTTCCGGCGTTGCTGGTCTACAACGCCGCCGGTGAACCGGTAGTGCGATTCGAGAATCTGCCGCAGGAAATCACGGCCTCGCAGATGGCGCAGATGGTACAGGCGGGTGATCGCGAGCGCCAGGCTGCCGAGGCCGATTTCGCGAAGGGGGCGATCGGTTCCGGTTTTCAGCGGCTGGCGTACTTCCAGCTCCCGGCCACCGAGCGGCCGAGCCTCTTTTATCGCGACCGCAAAAAAGGCTGGCTCGCCCGCGCCTATCCCGCGATGTGGGAAAAGCTCGTGGCCGACACGTCGGACGAGGCGAAAAGCTGGGTGTCGCATTTCACGATGGGTGACGGCATCGACGACGTGACGAAGGCCAATGGCCTGCACGAAAAGCCCGAAGAAGGCAAGGCGTTCATCGCCGAACTGCGCGCCCGGCCGCAGATGCATTGGACGGTGGTGCAGCGGCAGTCGGTCGACATGGCGGAATTCGCGTTCATTCGACGCGATGAATCGCAGAAGGCAAAGGCGCGTCAATTACTGAAAAAAGTCTTCGCTGAGGGTCCCGAGACATTCTGGGGGTGGGCGGCCTACGGCTACCTGACCGACAAGGAATTCGGCGAGACGATCGAACCTCCGTCGACGGATTTCGCGAAAGACGTGAAATTCGGCAAGGGGCTTGTCGATCTCAGGTTGCGCGCGCGCGGATTTGTCGAGAATCCTCCGACGGCAGAGGCCGTTGCACGGCTGTATGCGACACAGCGGGCCAAGCTTGAATCGGTTTGGACGCGTCCCGGCATACTGGACGACCGACAGGCGACGACGCTTGCGCGCACGTGGGTGTTGCATGAAATCGGAAACAAGACGCTGACGGAGCTTCTGCGTCTAGAAGGAGGCCGTGCCTTTGTCAATGCCTTTCTCAAGGACCAGGCCTGGCTGGAGGATTTTCTGGCGTCGGGTCCGATCGTCGATGTGCCGGCGGCATTCACGAATCTCGCGGCGCTCGTGTGGAACGATCCGAAAGGCGAGATCCTCGCGGGTGGTCTCGCCCGTACGATTGCCACGGCGATGGCCTTGCAGTCGACGGGCAAGCATACGACGGAAGACCTCGTGCGCACGTTTGCGGGCTATCAGTTCCTTGCGCGTGCGGGACGCCTCCATAAGGCGGCCTACACGCAGGATGTGCGCGAATGGCGCTTTGCGCTCGGCAAGATACTCAACATCCGCGACCTCCTGTATCTCAATGACTACCTGAATTTCACGAACGACAGTTATGGCGGCGCCTGCTGGTGCGTCCCGTACCGGCTGCACAACTGCTTCGGCGAAAGCGTACAGCGCCCGACGTACTATCGTCCCTGGCGCGACTGTACTTGGGCGACGCAGGCGTTGCGTCCGACGGTGGGCGGTGTGTGCGGGGCGCTCTCGACTTTTGGTGCGCTCAGTGCGAACGCGCACGGCCTGATGGCGTCGACCGGCGGGCAGCCCGGACATTGCGCCTATGTGCGTCGGCGTGCGAACGGACGCTGGGACATCCACAACTACGTGTCGCGTTTTACCTCGGTCCATAATACCTTCTGGGGCGGACATGCCTTCACCTATTTTGATGTCTTCGAGCGATCCTATGCGAATCGTTCACGCGCGCTCACGGCGGATCGCTACACATGGCTGGCGCGGCTGGCGGAAGACGCCGATGCAAATGATTCGCGCGGAATCGAAGCCTGGTACCGGCTCGCGGTGAAGACGTGTCCAAAGCACTATGGCGCCTGGCGCGCGTATTCCGACTGGCTGGACCGCGGAACGGCTCCTGCGACGGCGACGGCGGCTTTCTTGAAGGCGCTCGTGCAGGCGTTGCCCGAGGGGCGTCAGGCGACCTGGGATCTCGTCCATACCTGCCTCGCGCGGATTGCGAAGGACAAGCAAGGCGGTGTCGATCGCGCGGTGACAACGCTTGAACGGCTCTATCCGCTGCTGCCGCAGCCGACGAATGTGGTGACGCGCGAAGAGATGAACTATACGGGACTCCTTGAGCGCCAGTTGAAGATCGTGGGCAATGAACCGGCGCGGCGGATGCGTCTCTTCAAGGCGGCGCTGGCGGCGCAGGTGGGGCGTCCGTGCTTCGCCGAGGTGCTCGGCTGGGGGGCGTCCTGGGCGCTTTCGGATACGGCGCACGCGAAGGAATTCATTCGACTCGTGGAAAGTGTCGGGACGCGCGGGAAAGGCGCGACGATCGACTGTCGCGGCATGATGATGTCGGCGGCGAAGACAAAGGACATTGCCGTTTTCCGTACGGTGGCTGATTTGTTCGACCGTCTCAATCCGGTCGACAATAAAGCCTCGCGCTATCCGGAGAACGATTTGGGCGGCAAGCTTCTTTCCGCGCGCGCGATGCTGACGACGTCCTCCACGTGCGGGTGGGACAAGCCCGAGCTTCACGGGCGCGTGACCGATGCGACGAAGCAGCCGAATCCCCGTCATCCGAATGATCTGGGCACGTTCCATACCGGCAAGGAGACGGCACCCTGGGCGATTGTGGAACTGCCGGGCGATGCGCAGGTGACGGGTGTGTACCTGTTGAATAAATTCGGACAGAACGCGCCGCGGCAGGTGCCGTTCGAGGTGTTCGTTTCGGAGGACGGCAAAGACTGGACGCGCGTCTATCAGACGGCGATTGTCACGGCCGAATACCGCATCAAACTCGACTCGCCGCGTCGGGCGCGCTATGTGAAGGTGGCGCGCGAACCCGACGCGAAGAACGACTTCTTCCACTTCGGGAAGATCCTCGTGTACGGCAAGAAGCTCTATTGATTACCAGAACACGCGCACGCGCACGCCGGGGCGCATGTAGAATCGGCGGGTGTTCTTCAGGTAGGGGAAGAGCGCCTGTGCGAGGTGGCCTTCGGCCATCGGGACGATGACGACGGTTGGTTTGCAGCCGTTTTTCTCAAGGGCGATCAGATCTTCGAAGCGGGTCCAATAGCCGGTGATCGATTCCAGCGTACGATTGTAGAAGGGGAAGGGCCAGGTGTCTGTCGCGGGCAGGGCGACTGCGATGAACGGATGCTGGGCGGATTCCGAACTCGATTCGGTGCGTGCCTTGTTGTGCGTTTGCGCGATGGCGTTCGCGACACAATCGGCGAGTTCGCGGACTTCGGGCGAACTGTGCGCGTAGTTGTAGGGAATCTCGGGCGAATCGGGCGTCTTATTGATCTTGGTCAAACCCGGCAGGTGCTCCGTGGCGATGATGCTGGCCGGAAAGGCCACGAGGAAGATGAGCGAAGTCACCCATGCACAGGCCGTGGGCGATTTGCCGCGGCGAAGGCCGAGCTGTAGGAATGCCTCGCGCGCCAAGTAGTAGCCGAGCGAAATCGCAACCAGGAACGGCACGAGAATCTGCAGCGTACACCACGGCGTCTTGTAGGGAATCGCCGAGTAGAAGACGAGCAGAAGCGCCGTGAAAAGCGAGGTGCCAAGAAACGCGATGACGAGCGGACGATGCGCCTCGTCGCGCCGATTGCCGAAGGCGCACCAGAGACCGACCGGCAGCAGCAGGCAGAGGAAGTGGAAAAGCGCCTTCAGATTTGCAAAGGTGAGGTCGAAGTGTCCGTTCTTCGGCGGGTTGCCGAGGAAGAGCCACTGCAGATGCTGCCACCAGGGATGCACATGCCACGCGGCACCATCCGAAGCGGCATCGCCCGCAGCGCGGTGGACATAGGAAAGCGGGGCCGCGACAAAGGCGTTGTAGACGCCGTTCCAATCCTGTGCAAAAGACGAGAAGAGGATGACGGCTGTCAGAAGGCCGCCCATCAGGCCGAGCACGATGTCGTTCGTGCGAAACGGGAGCGTTCGCGTGCGGCGGAAGTGGCTGACGAGGAAGGGCAGCGCCGCGCCGAAGAATGCGGCGAACGTCAACACGCACGTTTCCTTCGTGGCGAAGGCGAGACCGGCGGCAATGCCGAACAGAAGGGCCCAAGTGCCGCGTTTCAGGCGTTTGCCGGGAAGGAAGTAGCCCGTGCCCGCCCAGAACATCATCAAGGTGAAGCAGACGAGCAGCATCTCCTGAATGAAATCCGTCGCGTAGAAGACGAAGAGCGGCGCCGTGCCGAGCAGAACGACCGGGAGGAGCGGCAGGGCAAAACTCTTCCAGCCTATCAGCCCGGTCGCCCGGCGCACGAGGCGCAGAACGGCGAGGTAGAGAAAGACGAGTCCCGCGACGGCGAACACGAGCGGCGTACAGCGCAGCAGCGTACCGTCGAGCTGGGCGGTCGTGTGGTGGCCGAAGGCCTGCTGGAGCGGGGCCGCCGCGTAGTAGAGCGTGGGGCCGTGGTGGTCCGTCGGCTTGTACGTGTAGACGCCCGTTTCCAGCAGTTTGCCGACCGTAAAGGCCTGGTTGGCCTCGTCCGGATGGAAGGTCCTGTCAAAGATGAAGTGTGTCATTGCAGCAGACTCTTCTGCTGGAGCGTCTGGCGTTCCTGCGCCTGACGCTGCAGCATCTGAAGGACCGGTGTTGCGATGCGGAGGAGGTCCTTGTCGGTTTCGAGTTGCTGAATCATCATCTCGCGGTTCGCCTGAAGCGCGCGGAAGACGGCGCTCTGCGCTTCCTGCGTGTGGCCGAGAGCATCCTGCGCCTTGGCCATCTTGATCCAGGCAAGGGCGTCCTGCGGCTGAATGGCCAGGTAACCGTTGAGCGGGTCAATGGCTTCGGCGTTGAGGCCGCCCTCGATGAGGATGGAGACGAGGTCGAGGCGATAGCGCGGATCGAGGTTCTCCGGCATGCGGGCCAAGGCGCGCTTCATGGTCGTCGCCGCATCGCCGCGCTGGCCGCAGGACGAGTAGAGGTGGCCCGCGAGGAAGAGCACGTCAAAGTCGTCGGCATCGGGAAGGGCGAGCGTCTTGCGCACATTGGCAAGGGCCTGGCCGTCCTGTCCGATCGAGTGATAGCACTGTGCGAGCGTGATGCTGTCACGCGCGTTGAGCGGCGCCTTGGCGGCTTTGGCCTTGAAGGTTTCGATCTGCGCGGAGACGTCCTGCAGCTTCTTCACGTAGCGGCGCGACTGGGTCGTACGCGTGTTGTTGGGGTCCACGCGGTCGGTGTAGTCCAGCAGGTCGTTGATGGCGTCCCAGCGGCGCAGGGGCATCAGCACTTCCTGGATGTAGCGGAAGGTCGCCTCGGGCGAGGCCGGGTAGAGGAGCACCGCTTCGCGGAACGCCTGGTCGGCCATCGAATAGATGCCGCTATGCGAGTAGAGGCCCGCGATGGCGGCACGGAGCTTCGAGAAGCTCTTCTGGGCCGGGAAGTCGCGGCGGAAGGCCGGATCGCGCAGCAGGCGGCGCTGGTACCAATCCCAGAATTCCATGTCGTTCTTCACGATGTCGGCATTGAGGGCGTTGGGATCCTTGTTGATCTTCATGATCAGGCCGTGCGGCGTGAGGTAGGGGTACATCCACTGGATGACATACGACTCCTCGACGTAGAAGGCGTGGCGCAGGCGTTCGTGGTCGAACATCATCTTCGTCAGCACGCCGTTGATTTCCATCACGCCCAGTGCGCCGGTGACCTGCACGCGGCCGTTCTCGATCTTGAGGTCGGCATTGGCCTGGCGCTTGCCGCTCTGCACTTCCGAGACGTAGATGTTGAACGATTCGGCGGAATCTTCCTTGGACGGAATCCAGATCTCGTCGCCGTAGAGGTCGCGTTCGACGGACATGTAGGTGTCGTCCGCCAAGGCGTTCTGCGTGATGAGGTAGACGTCAGGACGCACATTCGCCGAGTAGATCATGTAGGTCGGCACGAAACGGCCCGGATCGGTGCCGCCGAAGAAGATGGCATGCGGTTCCATCTCGGCCGGCCATTGCGGGTTCGGCAGCGGCTCTTCGTCCTTCGAGAGTTCCTCGCGGATCGCATTCGCGCCGCGCAGCTGGTAGTTGCCGAACTGCCAGCCGAAGGTGTGTCCGTTCTGTTCGGCCGAACCCATCGCGAACACGAGCTTGCCGTTCGTGTAGTTTTCGTAGATCGGGATCAGCGCCACGCAGGCGGCCGCCACGCACAGACCGCCGAAGACGGCCTTTTCGATCGTCTGATTGGTTGACGGTTCGATTCCCTGCTCGTTGGCTTTGCGTGCGAGAATCAGCTTGAGCAGACGGTTTGCGACGAGCAGACCCACCGCGAGACCGTAGCCGATCCAGAGCGAGAACATGCCGTGCGACGAAATGAACTTCACCTTCTGGATGAAGCCGTCCTGAATGTCGCCCTTGACGCCCGCGAGGGCGACGAGGAAGAGGGACATCAGCGCGAAGCAGGCGCCGACGGCGATGAGCCATTGCTGGGAAACGTCGTCCACGTTGTAGTCGGCGCGCGCGGGCACGGACTGCTTGCGGAAGGCGAGGAAGTGGAGTGCGACCTCCAGCGCGAAGAGGAGGAATCCGGCGAAACAGAGGGCCTCGAACACGTGCACGGCAGATGCCGACGGTACGCAGGCGAGTCCTTGCTGGAGGAGCTCGGGCGACTTCATCACCGACTTGAGGCTGAAGATGCCCACACCGCCGGCGAAACCGCGTCCCGCGAGGCTCAGGAGCAACAACGTGAGCGAACCGAGCATGGCGAGTCCGAACGCACCCACGCCCACCAGCGAACGGACGGGCGACGCTTTCGCGACGAGGTCGATGATGAGCGCGATCTGGCGGCGCAAGGCGAGGTAGACGCCGGTGAGGGCGAGCAGCGCCAGCAGCACGAGCAGGTGCTTGTCGATACGGAGCGGCACTTCGCCGTTGCCGTCGACGAGTTCGGAGAAGATGGTGACGAGAACGGCGACGATCACATACAGAACCGCGGCGCCCCAGACCGCCTTGACGACGATCGGCTTGGCGCGGTCCTTTAGGCGCAGCGTGAACGTCCAGAGCGCAAACGGCACGAGCGCGAGTGCGGCGGCGACGATCGTGAACTGCATACGGAGGTCCTGGAAGTAGAAGCCCATCTGCTTGAGGAAGTGGTCGAAGCCGTCGATCGAGAGCAGGTTCGGCATCTTGATCTGCTCGTACTGGCCACGCATGATGGCGTGCTTGAAGCCTTCCCAGGTGCGCGGATAGCCCCAGTTCATCGGCGGGTTGCGCAGGTCCGAGACGATCGGCATGTAGGCGTAGAACGAAACGCCGAGTTCCGCGAGCACGGTGGCGATGGAGGCGGCGCGTCCGTTCGGCAGGGTGATGAAGGCAAGCGCGAGCATCGCGAAGTTCCACACGAGCGGCCAGAAGAACCACCAGCTGTGGGGATTCGTGAGGCCGTTCATCGCGCCCTTGCGCAGGAGGATGAATGCGGCGATCTGCACGGCGGCGACGGGAATCGCGAAGGCGAGTCCGTGGGGCGTGCCGAGCGCGAGCGCGAAGAGGGCGATGAGGCCCGCGAGGAGGATCAGCGTGGGCTTGGTCCAGTTGAAGGCCTCGCCGCGGAACCCTTGGTCGCCGGCGTATGTCGGCGCGATGAGACGGCGATACTCGTGACTGTATTCAAAACCCGTCACGGACGCGGCGTAGACGATGGCGATGAGCGCAAGCGCGCCGGCAACGATCAGCAACACCTTCGCCTGCGACTTGCCTTCGGTGTCGTCCGAGCAGAAGCACGTGCCAATGGCCGCCGTGAAAGACCCTGCAAGGAAGGCACCCAGAATGGCGTACTTCGTTGGCGTCAGAAGCGGCGCGATGGCCGCCTCCAGCGGACCCTCCCACGTCGTCTTGCCGGCGAAGAGGGCGGACAGTAACAGAATGGCCGCCGCGGCGCCGCCGAGACCGAGCGTCGCCTTGCGGGCGTTCTCGAGCGTCGTGCGGTTGCGGAGAAACGCGCCCACGAACGGGGCGAGGACCAACAGCACAAGCGCGAACCAGAGCATCTCCTCGTTCGGACAGCTGACGGGATCGGGGAAGAGCTGTCCTTTGACGATCGGTTCGAACTTGTTGATGACTTCCGAGGACATCTGGGACGAGGCGCGGAGCATGCAGCCGATCTGCAGGACTTTCGCGGTGAGGCCGATCGGGATGAGGATCAGCATGAAGTCGCGGAAGAGACGGATGTCGCGCAGGGCGATGATGATCGCGAGCGGCACCGCCGCCAGCAGCAGCACCTGGTAGTTCGTGAGGCCGAGGCCGAAGATGAAGGCCGTGAGCCAGAGGATCTTGTCGGACGGTTTACGCATCCAGCGGTACGACAGCAAAAACACCGCCATCAGGAAGAGGGCGTTGAGCGAATAGATTTCAACGATGGTCGACTGCGACCATTCGACGGGCGAGAAGGCGAAGACGAGCGAACCTCCCAAGCCGCCCGCGAGGGACATCAGGGCGTTCTTCTTCGTCCGCGTTTCGGCGTTTTCGGTTTTGGTCGTCGGGATGGAGTCGAGCATGTCGCTGCCCGAACGGCAGATCAGCATCGCGGTACAGCCGGCGGCAAAGGCACCGGCGACGGCGGAGAAGAGGGACACCGCCCAGGCGGGGGTCGGCTGGCCCATATAGGTGACCCATGAGAAAATACGGCAGAAGAACCAGCAGCAGAGCGACCAGAAGGGATACCCCGGAGGATGCGGCACGCCGAGATGGTCGGCGGCGGTGGCGAGTTCGCCGGAGTCTTCAAGGCCCACGCTCGGCCCCAGCGTGAAGAAGTACACAAGGAAGGCGATGAGGGTTGCGCCCCAGAAGGCGGTCCAGTCGATTCGCCGGAAGAAGGCACCGGGTTTCGTTTCGGTGCTGAATAGTCTGCTGAACATGTGATTTCTTTCGTTTGTTGTTTAAGTGGTCAAAATGGAGTGAAAGCCGAATTCAGGCCCGCCGCCTCGCACCGGGCGGGGCGATGACGCGCAGGAGCTCCTGCGTGAGCATCCCCTCGTCGGCGCCGGAGACGAGCTGCTCGCGCACGCGGATCATCCGGAAACGCGCGGCGCGAAGTTCGGGAAGGGATGTGTAAAGCCGTGCGTTCTTCGCGCCGTTCTTGGCTGCCCAGGGACTGCGGCACACCGTGGGGCCGATTCCTATCGCGTCAAGATCCTCGGCCACTTCCGCGGGCAGGTCCTTGGCCCAGCCGCCGTAGGGCGTGAGCCACTTGTGGTCGAGGGCATCCCGATAGATGTACGTCTCGTGGAAGAATTTCTCCGCGACGGTGGCGATGGCGATGCCCGTGCCTCTCTTCGTCATGAGGCGGGCGAGCGTGGTCAGCAGTTTCGCGGGGTTGCGTTGGGCGAGCGCGTCGATGACATCCCAGAATTCGGGAGATTCGCCGCTCGGCGAAGAGATGATGGAGACGTCGTCCGCCGTGACCTCGTTGCGCTCCTTGCCGAGGTAGGTTCGAAGCTTGGCGAGTTCCGAAACGATCGTGCGCGTGTCGGTGCCGACTTTCGCGATGAACGCCTGGTCCACCCCAGGGGCGAATTTCAGCTTTTCGGCTTCGGCGAGGTCCGCCAGGCGCATGGTTGCCATTTCTTCGCGGTCTTTGCTCTTCGCACTGCTGGCGAATTCGACGACCTGGGCGATTTTCATCAGCGCCTTGGCGAAGAGGCTCGTCTTGAGCAGCTTTGTGGCCGTGATGATCAGATGCTGGTTGGACGGAAGCGGATGCGCCGCGAGGTCCGTCGCGAACTTCTCGAGGGCGGCTTTGACATCGGCTGCGACGGCGCCGTTGCGGCCGCCGCCCGGCAGGAACGTCACCCCGCGCCACCAGGTGAGCTTCACGGGGTCGAGGAAGGGCGGGGTCTGCACGGAGGCGACGCAGGCCTTCAGCGAAAGAAGCTGCTCTTCCATGTTGTCGGCGTGTCCGTTGACGGTTTCGACGGCTGTCGCACGCAAAGAGGGGTCAACGGCCGCCTCAAGAATCTTGTGGGCGGCCGCTTCGGCAAGGTATTCGTCCTCGCCCACGATCAAATGGATGTTGACTGAAGAAGGCACAACGGATATTTTACCATATTCTCGCCCGCGCGTGTCTACTAATATGAAGACAATTTTTCGTCTGGGTTTGACTTGGGAAAGCGTGGTGTGGTATAATGCTCATCATGAAAACAATGAATATGACTGATCGTGGTTTTTCAAGGTTCGTGTATTGGATGGCCGTCTGGACGGCGCTGGTCGGGCTGGGGGCCTGGGCGGCGGAAGCGCCTCGCGGCGGGGCCGGTCTGCACGGGGCACCCGCCGAACGCGCATGGCAGGGGCCCAAGGACGGACCCTCGACCGAGCTCTTTCGCAGCGGTACGTCCTGGAACGGACGTCGCATCGCAAGCTATCGCATTCCTGCCATCTGCCGGGCCAAGAACGGTACGCTCATCGCGGCTTGCGACCAGCGGTGCGACAAGGGGGGCGATCTCAACTGCTACCAGCCCATCCGCATCGTCTATCGGCGCTCCCTCGACAACGGCGAGACCTGGACGGAACCTCGGCGGATGCACGAACTCGCGTGGAACGATCAGGTGCAGCAGAGTGCGTCCGATCCCAGCCTGCTGGTGGATCGGGAGACCGGCGCCGTGTTCTGCTTCTGGAATTCGTGGGAGTGGGTGAAGGACAAAGGACATTATCGGCATTTTGTCCAGCGTTCGGACGACGCGGGCGCGACCTGGGGCGCTCCGCGGGAAATCACCGCCGACATCACACGGCCCGAATGGCAGGGCAAGCCCCATCTCTTCATCTCGTCGGGCCATGCCGACCAGTTGCGCGATGGCACGCTCGTCCATACGCTGGTCTGGGTGAACAAGCATCAAATGGGGCTGTTCGGGTCCTGCGACCACGGCCAGACGTGGAAACCGCTTGGGACGCTGGTGGGTCCGGCCGACGAATGCAAGCTGGTGGAGCTGGCGGATGGCGCCTGGATGGTGAACACCCGTCTCGCGCGCGGCGGCGGCCGCGGGGTGCATCTGTCGCGCGATCGCGGTGCCACCTGGGAAACGCGGATCGACTCGAAACTGATCGATCCGGTGTGCAATGCGGCGCTGCTGAAGCTGTCGGACGGACGCCTTGCGTTCTCGAACTGCGCATCGTCGCGTGCGCGTTGCGCGGTAGGTGTGCGGACGAGTTCCGATGCCGGCCAAAGCTGGAGCGCGCCCGTTGTCGTTGAACCGGGACCCTCCGCCTATTCGGACATCGTGGAACTGCCCGGCGGCCGAATCGGCGTCCTTTACGAACAGGGACCCTATCGTTCGATCCGGTTCGCCACCCTGTCCAAGTTCTGATTGTTC
>JAZUGW010000210.1:0-6996 GCA_045641465.1 Kiritimatiellia bacterium
CACCACGTCGTTGATCGAGTTGTTGAGCGCGCAGACGAGGCCGTAGCCCGCCGCGCCCTGTACCGTCATGTCGCAGAGGTACATCCGCTTCTCGCTGTCCCGGTCGTCGCCGACCGTCCTCAGGTTCCAGCCGCGCCAGCAGCGCTCGTCCAGCCCCGGCTCGTCCCACGCCGTCACGCCCGTCACCGTGATCCGCCCGTAGTCCTTGCCGCCCGCGTCCAGCCGCTCGCGCGTCATCGCGTCCGTCGCCGCCACCACGTTCGTCGGCACGAACAGCCGGAAGACGCCCCTGATCGGGCGCGTCTCCTTCTGGTCGTGCAGCCCCACGTACACCGTCTTCGTGCCCTTCGCCTTCCCCGTGGCCGCGTCGTAGAGCGCGAGCTCGGGGTCGGCGTTCAGGTACGTGTACTTCGCAAGCGTGATCCACTCGCCGAGATCCTGCTGCTGGCCGTCCTCGACGGACCGCACCGAGTTGTTGTAGCCGTTGGGCCCCGACAGGTGGCTCGACACGTCGTTCGTCGCCATCTGCACCCAGATCTCGGTGTTCTCCACCGCGTCCGCGTAGTCGAACGAGATCTTGCCGAGGCCATCCATGAGCGGCGAGCGCACCGACAGCGCCTTGTTCGCGTGCGCGCGGGACGGCACCAGCTCGATCTCGACGCGCTGCCGCTCCGCGTTCGTCACGACGTGCCCCTGCGTGTACACGAACTTCGAGCTCGTGTAGTCGATCGACGCGATGTCCTCGCCCATCCACTTCCGCTGCATCACGTCGTCGACCACCACGTCGATCGCCAGCTCGCCCGTCGTGAAGCGCAAGTTGTACTGCCCCTTGCGGTAGAGCGGCAGCTCGTAGGGCGTGAAGGCGTAGCCCGAGACCGTGTTCGTGCCGATCGTCTCCCAGTCGTTCGGACGGTCCACCGGCGCCAGCTGCACGATGACCTTCTGCTTGAGGTCCGTCGGAATGTGCAGCCCGCGGTGCGTCGTCTTCATCGACTGCCACCGCGTCCAGCTGTCGTTGACGTACGGCTCGATGCGGTTGACCGGCAGCGCCCACCTCGACCCGAACTCGTCGTCGAAGATGTCCGGCTCGTCGCTCGTGAGGTCAGCGAGCGCCGCGCCGATGTCCCGGCCGTTCGTCTCGTTCGTCCGGAACCACCGGCCCTTCGACTTGTCGCGCGTCTCCAGCACCTCCCCGTCCAGCGCCCGCAGGATGGTGGAGCTGCTGACGGGCAGGTTCGCCGCCATCTTGTCGCACGAGCCGTGCTTGGGCTTCAGGAACTCGGCCGGGCAGTCCTTCGCCGCGACGCCGTAGCTGCCGAAGGTGTGGCGGTCCGGCTCGGCGTCCTCGAAGTAGAGGCCGCTGTAGCTCAGCTTGTTGAAGTTGTTCTCCGTCGTCGCCGCCGAGTAGGGCAGCTTCACGCCGTAGGAGATGCCGCCGTAGATCTTCGTGCACGTCGCCTCGTTCTTCACGGTGATGAACATCAGCCGGTACTGCGGGTTCTTCGGACCGCGGTCGCCGAGCGTCGCGTTGTCCTCCGTGCGGGCCGTGTTGCTCGTCTCGCCCTGCCGCCAGACGTTGTTGTTCGTCCACAGCTTGACGTTGGCCTCCATGCGCCGCTTGACGAGGCAGTCGGCCTTCATCGCGCCGTTCACGTTGTGCCACTTCCAGAGCGACATCATCACCCGCGCGCCCTGCTCGACGCGCTCGACGCGGAACTCGTAGAACCCGACGTTCGGGAAGTAGTACGCGATCATCGACATCGTGCCGCCCGCCGCCATGTCGTGCTCGACGTTGTCGTCGGCGTTGCCGTTGCTTAGCGCGATCATGTGCGACATGTTCGCGAGCGTCGTGAACATGTAGTTGCGCTCGAAGAGCTTCGTCGTCGACCAGGCGAAGTTGTCCAGCTCCAGCGACTGGCCGACGCGCGCCCGGTAGGTGATGCGCTCCAGGCCGTCGGGACGGTTGCTGATCATGAAGTTGAGCGCGCCCTTGCCCTGGCCGAGCAGCTTGCCCGCCATGCCGGAGTCCTTCGGATACGGCAGGTACACGTTGTTCGTCTTCACGAGCGTCCCGCCGAGCACCTCCGACACGAACGTGATGTTGTCGGCGCCCCAGTTGTTCGGCGTCGCGTGCGTCGGATAGATGACGTCCTTCTGGTACTTCGACTCCGGCCGGCTGCTGTAGTCGGTGTAGTAGAACGTCTCGTTCCACGGCGGAAGCGTCGGCTCGTAGATCTTCCACGTCGGGATCTCCGCCGTGTACTTATTCATGTCGACGACGTTGACGCCGTTCGTCATGGTGTAGTTCGCGAAGAACTCGGCCGTCTGCGTCGACGGGTTCACCTTCGAGTGCGCGTCGTTCCATTCGTTGAAGGTCTGGTACTCGGCGCGGGTGATCGCGTACGTCCTGTACGTGTCGCTGAAGCGGAACTCGAGATGTGTCGCCGCGTGGTCGATCGTGAACTCGGCCGGAACCGCGCCCTCGATGAGCTTGCCCTTCGCCGGGAAGTCCGGCACCGGCCCGTCGGGGCTGAACTCCACCTTGTTGCTCTCGGGCGCCGTCGCCCCCGGCGTCTGCCGGTCGCGCAGCTCGATGTAGAACTTGCATTTGCCCTCCACGTCCCTTGGCACCGGCACCATGCACCGCCATGCGTGGTCCTCGGAGACGTACATCGGGTACTCGTCCGCCAGCGGACCCTCGTTGATGACCAGCACCGCCTGGGCGCACTCGTCCTTGCCGTTGCGAAGCCGGAAGAACCAGTCCGTGCCGAGGGACGGCAGCCGCCCGCCGACCTGCGCCGCCGCGAGCTCCTGCGTCCCGCTCAGCCGGTTCGTCACGCACGCGAGTTCTTCGGTGAAGCCCGGCACGCCGCGGCCCGTGCCCGAGTAGTCGACGTACTGGTAGTACGGCGCCTGCAGGTACGTCTCGTACCACCACTCGACGTCGCCCTCGGCCTCGGGGAAGACGAGCGGCGAAACCGCCTCGATCATGTCGCCGACCTTGTGCATGTCGACGCTCGACCACGCGTTCAGGTTATCCGGCCGCTGGTTCAAATACCGCCAGCGGTAGTACATCGTCACGCCCGTGATGAACGCATTCGTGTCCGCCCCCGCATCGCCGTTCGTCGAGTAGATCGGCCGCGCCCGCCCGATCACCTCCTTGTCGGTGATGGCCGGGTACGGCACCGAGGTCGCGCACTCATACCCGAGCACGTTCGGCCCCGCCTTCTCGCGGTCATACGCGCCGAACGCCGTCATGTCCGCCCGCATCCGCGGCGCCGACACGATCAAGTTATCCATCAGGATCTGGCCAAAGCTATCATAGTCGCTGCCACCAGCATGGCGCGGGTTGTTCGTCACGCGGCGAATCCTAAAGCGCATCGGCATCGACCAGTTGAGCTGAACATGCGCGCGGTAGAAGTTCTGGTGCGTGCCGCCGTTCTCCATCGCCAGCTCCAGCACTTCGCCCTTGGAACTCTCGGCAATCGCCCCATTCACCCACTTCTGCCACTCGATCGGCACGCGCTGCCAGTTGGCCTTGCCATAAAGGTTCGTGACATAGGTCTCCACCTCGCCCACGTCATCCAAGATATTCGTAACCACCAAAACCTGAAAGACATTCTCATCCGTCGGAATCGCCGCGCTCCCGATTACATTCGTCGCCACTTCCAACACCAAATGGTAATTCGCCGCGGCATCAGGGTCTGTCGTACTCTTAAAATTTGCGTTAAAGTTAACCGCGTCGAAATAGATGGTGCCAATGCCGTTCGTATAGCACGGCGAATAAATGCCCGTCGCCAGCCCATCGTCGGTCTCAGTCGAGTTGCGAATCACTAAGTTACCGACTTCCGATTGGGTAAATGCAATCCCGCTCTCCGAATTTGCGCACGAGGTCGATGACCACGGCAAATAGTTATGCGACGTAGTGTCAAGCAAATTCTCCTTCCACAAGTTGCCGATGCGCACGTCATTGAGCCGCCAGAGGAGCGGGCTGCCGCAGGTGCCTGCCGTGTTATTGGTCGTTTCCAGCGTATGAACCGACCCCGGCAGCAGATAGGGGTAGGACGCGACGCGATCGAGAACGCCAGAATGGGTCCAGTAGGTGGCGTTGGTGGTGGTTTCGACCCAATAGAACCAGTTGGTAATGTAAACCCACTTACCACTTTTTCTCTCTCTCGTCACCGTGTTACTACTACATGTCCGATCAATATACTGCATCAACCAATACGCCTGATTGGTCACCGACATCGCGCTCCAATCACCAATACCGTCGTCGTTACCAAGAAGTATTCTTCCATCTTCCGTCGCTCCTGTCGACGGGTAGTCAGCATGGTCGAGGACCGAGAAATAGATTTCCTTGGTAATAACATTAAAGCCGGGCTCCTCCACAGAGAAGGTAATCTTGTACCGCCCGGCGACAGTCGGCAGTTCATTGGTCAGCGTCAGGCGATCACAGAAAAGCTCGTGGCACACGTAATTGACGGTGCCGATCGCCGGCTGGCCGAGATCTACCTGACCGCGCTCTTCCGGCGGGGCCGTCGCCTCCCACGCCGTTTTACTCAAAGAGGGCTCCCTAACCCAGTAATTCTGTTTCACGCCCTCCACCACGATAAAATCGTGGCTCACAAAACTACCCGCGGCAGTTTCGTTGGCATAACTCGCCTCGCCCTCGCCCGTGATTTTCTTGAGATCGGCCGCCGTCGGCGCGCCGACCGTCGTCAGGTTCCAGGGCTTGATGCGGAATTCGTCAATCGAACCGTACACCGACGCCACCGCACCCGTCGGGTCAGCACCAAACGCCAACACCTCCAAGTCGTCGCCAACGGGCGAAAGCAGCGTGTCCGCTTCTTCATAATTCCCGTTCGTCGGCGACTTCACCCAAAGCCAATACTTGTCGCCGCTCGCGGCGAAAGTAATGTACTCCCAATGGCCCGCGATGGCCGCGCCGCCGATATTCCCCGTCGCCTTGCCGCTCTCGCCGCGTCCATAGAGATCGAGCTTCTGGCGGTTCGTCGAGTCGGACGCCATCTCAAAGCCACCCTCCTTGCCGCGGAGCTTGCGCGAGAAGATCGCGGGCGCGCCCGTGTAACTGCCGAAGCGCACCCAGCCCGAGAAGATGAACCCGGGGCCCAGCGCCACGTTCGCGAAGTTCGAGACCACGAGTCGGTTGCCGGCGGAGGCGACGCTGAAGGACGAGATCTGCCGCGAAATGCCGATCTGACCATCGACCGAGATCATCTGCGTGATGTTGCCCTTCGAGCCCGTCTCCGGAATGCCCTCGTTCCGATTGCCCGTCGAGTCGGCGGCGCGCACCGTCGCGGCATTATCCGCATTGGCCGCTTCGCCAAAATGCCAGACACCGCTATACCCGAGCCAGACGTCGGCCGGGTCAGGCCCAGGTGCCTCGGCGCCTTCCTTCAAATGCCAGTACATGCGAATCGTCGTCTTCGCATAGCCCTCCTTCGAAAAGAGCCGCGGGATCTTCACCCAGATAAGCGAGGTCCCACCTGGGTTCCAGGTGTCGACTTCGAACGACAACGGTTGCTGCTGAAGATCAGGGGTGAAATCCATGAAGGCAATCGAATCTTTATCACCTGCGCGCGCGTAAGAAAAGCCCGGGTAGGCCTGTTCCGAAATCGCAATCAGCACCGGGTAATCGTAGAGCGCATCCCCCTGATAATTCGGGAAGGTGATCTCGACCCAGTCGGAGTAGAGATCTTCGAAGCTCTTGTAAACCAGGAATCGCGCCGTTTTTTCTGCCGCGCTATAGTTCGTGGTTTCGGGAATCACCGCCTTCACCAAGAAGACGCCGTTCGTCGTCGGTTTCTCCGCCGACCACTCGCCGCCCGTCGCCGCGCAATAGGAGAAAATGGCGGTCGCCTGCCCGAAGAGCGCCTGGCAAACTGGATTCTTGGGTGAGGTTCCGAGCTTCCAAGAGTCAAGTTTCAGGTAGGTGATTTCATTGGGGGCCTGTTCGATCCGCCAATCAACGGTGTAATCTTCCAACGGCTCACCATCATTCCAGCACCAGTTGTTATTCAACTGGGCGGTGAACGAGTAGTTCGCCACATCTGTGCCATGCGTCGAGCCGGTGAACGTATAGTAGATCGAATTCGTCGCGGCGATTTTCTCGTGTCCGTCATAGACAAACACGCCGCCATCGCCGGGAATCGGCGGCCGCGCAATCGGCAACCGCGCGATTGACCAGCTGTAGACGAGGTTCGTATCCGATCCATCAGCCCACCGCCAGTTTGCGCCATCGTGCAGAGAGACAGTGTAATTGTAGAAACCAGCATTCGTGGCATTCGTCACGCTGCCCGCGGCAAAATCAAAGAGCGTCGAGTTCGTCGTGACGACATGGTTCTCTCCGTCGTACACCACACTCTCGAATAGCGGCGTCGGCATCTGCACCGTCCCCGGAAGAATCTTCCAGGTAAAGGTCTGGTTCGTAATCGATCCGTCACTCCAACGCCAGTTGACCTTGTCAAGCAACTCAGCCGTGTAGCTGTATTCTTCACCATTCAAATTCGCGTTCGTCGCGGCAGTTACGCTTCCCTCGACAAACTTGAACTTTGCATCTGGCGGCAATTGAACGACGACATGGTTGTGCGTATCGTAGACAACCTCCGTAAACGCCGGCACTGGAATGTTATTCGTGCCCGGCACGATTTCCCAATGGGCGGTAAAGGGCTGATCGTCGCCATCGCTCCACTTAAGCCCAGCGGCCAGCGTCGCCGTATACTCGTAATTACGAACAGCGGTTCCCCGATTCTCACCCGTCACCTCATAGACGCCGGGGATCGATTCGCAGACCACAATCTCGTTGCCCGTATACGGGCGCTTCTCATTATCCTTCGGCTTCTCAATCGGCCCATCGACGACAAACGAAATGCGCACAATGACCACGCCGTCACCGCCCTTGCCAGCGAGGCCAGCCGAGCTGCTGCCACCACCACCGCCGCCGAGACCGTCGGTACCGTTCTCACCGCCAGCAGT
>JAZUGW010000211.1:0-20507 GCA_045641465.1 Kiritimatiellia bacterium
CGAACTGACGCCCGCGCGGCACGCCCGGATCCGTCACGCCCGTCATCTTCGGCGCGTCTTCGCCGATGAAGTACGCGATATCCGCCACGTTCAGGCCCTGCTGCAGCATATAGCCCGCACGCTTGAGATAGCCGGAGAAGAGGTCGAAGTGTTCGAACCACGTGTTCTTGCGGTTGAACTCGTTGCCGAACCACGCGACGTTACCCGGCGTGCGCTCGTCATGCTGGTGGATGTAGAGATGCAGGATCGTCGCGTTGATGCCGTCCGCGAAGAAGCGGTCCGTGCGGGTCTTCAGGTCCATCGGCGAACGCGAGAACGGACGCCCGCCGCAGGTGTTGGACTCCGCCCACACCTGACGCCGGCCGTAGATGTGGCCGCAGCTCGACGCCGCGCGATTCTCGATGTTGCCGAGATCGCCTTCGCTCCAGAACTCGCCGCCAATGCCATCCGACTGTCCGCCATATTGGAGGAACTCGCCCGGGAATCCCCAGTGGCCGTAGCATTCAAGCCATGTGCTGAGTCCGTGGTGGTTGCTCGCCGCGC
The DNA here is from genome assembly GCA_045641465.1 of Kiritimatiellia bacterium. Classification (GTDB taxonomy): domain Bacteria; phylum Verrucomicrobiota; class Kiritimatiellia; order RFP12; family UBA1067; genus RUG572. The sequence continues at coordinate 544 of JAZUGW010000211.1, forward strand.
GCAGACCGCCCACATACGAGTACGCGACTTCGTCCGCAACGAAGCGACGCACGTCCCAGAGGAATCGGTCGGACACGTCGCGGCTCGCCGCGGGCATGCCGAAGAACGCGGGCAGATACAGCGTCGGATCGTAACCGAAGGCCGCCTGGAAACGCGCCGCGAAATCGTCGGTGTAGTTCTGTCCGCCCATCTCGTAGCTGTCGAGCACCGCGTGCTTGATCGCCTTGCGATGCGCCGCCGGCGTGCGCGCGAGGATCTTCCCGAGGTAGGCGTCGAAATGCGTCGCCACATGGGCGCGGCTCATCTTGTCGACCTCGTAGCCCGTCGCTTCGGGATTCGCCGGCGCGTTCTTCACGCCCGTCGCCGCCGCACCGAAACGATAGATGATCCACGAACCCGCCGGCACGGACCAGTCGAGCGTGCCGTCTTTCGCGACCTTGCCCTTCAACACGACCGCCTTCGACGGATCCAGCGCGGACCCCATCGTATTCGCCGGTTCGGTCGGCCACTGGTATTCGTGCCAGTACGGCAACGGCGTTTCAAACATCTTCGCGAGCGTCTTTTCGTAGGCGCGCGCAATCAACGGCGCCCCGCACATCGCGATGTGTGCAAAACGCGACTGGTGGCCGCCTTTGGGCGTGATCGTCACACGGAACTTCGTCGCCGTCGTCGCGGGAAGCGAGACGAGGACCGGTGCATGCGGCGAGAAACCGACATTGGCGTTGCCGTTCTTGCGGCTGAACGGCATCTGGACGATCGTCTTCCACCCGGAAGCTCCCTTGCACTCGATTTTCACCCGGCCTTCGATCGTGCCGTCGATGAACGCCAGCTCAGCGCTCTGCGCGGTGAACGGCTTGTCCGACACGAGTTCGACGACGAGCTTCTTCCCCTTCCGCTGCAGGAGCGAATCATGGGAGTCCTTGACCTCGAGACGATCCGCGAAACCGGCCGGCACGGGATAGGCCACCGCGAGCACATCCTGGAATTCATCCGCCGGCACAACCTCGAAAGCCGGCTTCGGCAGCACGACGCCCGCCTTCGGACCCGTCACCACCACGGAACTTGCAACGAGACGGCGCATCGCCATCTCGGGCTTCACCCAAGGACCGCCCGACTGGCTCCACCCGGGCGAATTGAAAAGCCCGATTTCAATGCCGAGTTCGCTCGCCACCTCAAAGGCCGTCGCGAGCGCCTTCTCCCACTCGGGCGAGAAGGTCTTCACCGTGCCGATCGGACCGCCCTGGCTGCCGATGTCGCCGATGTAGGCGCGGTCGATGCCCGCACGCTTCATCGCCTGGAGGTCCTTGCGCACGCCCTCGCTCGAGATGTTGCCGTTGATCCAGTACCAGTAGCAGCCCGTCTGGACCTTTCCGAACGGATTCTTGAAGTCCGCCGCCATCTCCGCATAGGCGGGATTCGTCGGCTTCATGTTGGTGTCTACAGGCATATTATGCGTGAAACGGCCCGGTGCGAGTTCGGCTCCGCACACCCCCGCCACGGCACATGCCAAAGCAAATAGTTTATTCATTTTCATTCCTTGGGTTGATTTGAAAGTAAGTCTTTTAACTTACTCGTTCACTCACCACGCACTTCGAGATTCGACCAATAGGCCTCTTCCCACGACCAGCCGTTAGCCTCATTGACAAGTTCGATCGTCACGTTCTGACCCGCCCAGCGCGTGAGCGGCACGTCGACGTCGCGGAACAGGAACGCCCTGCTCTTCTTGTCGCCGCCCGACACGACCGTGGAGAAGACCTCCTCGCCCGCCACGCGCACGCGCAACAGGAAATCGCCGAGCTGCGGCTCGTTCGCCACACGGAAATGGAGGCTCGCCTTCTTCGCCGGCACGACGAGCGTACGGCTCAGCGTCGCGTGGCTGCCACGCGCCGCCGGATGCGTCATGACACACGGTGTCTCGGTTCCGCCGTCCACGCGCTTCAGTCCGGCGCGGAAGCCCGGCTTCTCGTCCGGCGCATTCGTGGAGGTCTTCCAGCCCTTGAAGAAACGGTCGAGCGTCTTCTGCACGGCCTTCGTCGGATCAGGATCCGCGAACTCCTCCCCCGACGGCAGATTCTGCTCGCGCAGTTCGATCTTCGCCAGCTCCGCCGCCGTGAAGCGCGCATCGCCGCTCGGCCCCGGCGCCCACGAGAGCTCCAGCTTGTTCGGCACCGGCTTCTTGACCGGAATCACGAACCACTCGGCGCCCTTGGCATCCTTCTCGATGCGGCCGCCTTCTTTCACCACCACCTGGCGTGCGATCTTTTCGCAGGCGTCGAGGAGCGCCGGGAAGTTGTAGGCCGTATAGCTGAACTTCGTTTCATTGTCAAGCTTCTCGCTGAAACGCGCCGGCAGCTTCGAGAAACCGACCGCGGTGAACAGCGGACCCGCCGCCGAGCTCGGGTTGCAGTCCGAATCGAATCCGCCCCGAAGCGAAATCTTGATCGTCTGGTCGAAGTCGCCCTCGCCCCAGAGGAAGCCCAGCAGCACCATCGCGCCATTGATCTTCACGTCGATGTTGCCGTTGGACGCCTTCTGATACGCAGGATTGTGGCGGTACTTCGCCACGGCCTTCGCCCAGGCGCCCTGCCAGTCCTTGGGATTCGCACGGTACCACGCAACCATGTCGCGCACCATCTCGGCATACTGCGAATCGGACGGAATGCAGGCGAGACCTGCCTCGATCATTTTGAAACGGTCCGTCGTGAAAAACGCCTCGGCGTAAAGCGCGCCCATGAACTGTCCGCCATAGACGCCGTCGCCGTAGTTCATCAGCCGGCCGAACACATTGCCGAGACGGATGACGCTCTGCGGCAGGCCGGGCGAGACGAGACCCGCATAGTCGGCCTCGATCTGGTAGTCGATGTCGTTCGGACATTTATTGTACTTCGGATGCGACGAATCCGGCGGCGCAATCCCGCGGCGCAAGTTCGTACGGCCCGCCTTATTCGCGCACCACAGCTTGTAGCGGCTGTTGGCGAAATCGATTCCCGCCTGGCGGATGTCGACGTCAAGACCGTAGTCCTGCAGGGTCTTCAAGAAGGTCATCTCAACATACAGGTCGTCCTGGCCGAACGCGTTGTTGATCATCTCGGGCGTCCACACCGGCACCTTGTCCTCCGGCACCAGCCGGCTGTTCCACTTGAACTCCGTCGGCGCACCCCAGCACACGCCGGCGATCTGTCCGACCCAGCCGCCCTTCATCTTGTCACGATAGTCCGCCACGGAAATCCGACGCTCCGTCGCCGCCATCATCACCGTTCCCAAACACATCATCGTCAAACAGCAACTCAACTTTTTCATTCTCGTCTCCTTTTGGTTTAGTAAACCTGCTAATTAAATTCAACCGAAAACACGCCGCATCTTCGCAAGGCCCGTCCGCGCCGTTTCCAAGGGCGTCGTCTTCCAGTAGGCCGCATTGAAAAGTTCCAATGACAGCCAAGGACAGAGATGTCCCTGCGCCAACAGCTCGCGAATGCGCGTCCACGGCGCACAGCCTTCACCCGGCCACACGCGATCGGAATCCTTGAGCTGCGTCCGCGCCGGTGTGGACGGAAAATCGTTGACATGCAGCACCGGCAACGTCGACGGCGACAGGAAGCGCAGCCCCTCGTAGGAGCTCCCGCCCCGATACATGTGATAGACATCCGCCAACACGCAGGCCTTGGGATGTCCGCTCGCCCCCGCCACATAAAGCGCCTGGTCGAGGCGGGTCAGATTCTTGGCGGCGCCCCAGAATTCAAGAATCGGCGTCACGCCCATCCGGTCGCCCAGCGCGAGCGCGGCTTGATAGCGTTCCACCAAGTCGTCCAGCGAAACGACCGGATCCTTCGTCCCGGAAATCCCGCTCGGCGGCGCCGCGATGAAACGTCCGCCGACTTCGGCCATCAACGCCATGTCGCGCTTGAGCGCATCAAGTCCCTTCGCCCGCGCGGCGGCTTCGCCCACCGCCCAGGGAGCAAACCCGATGCCGTTCACAATGGACAGCCCGCCATCGGCGCACATCTTGCGGATGTCACCCAGTTCGCCCGCCGCCTTCGCCGCCTGCAGATCGGAGAGCCATGGCTCGATCCCCTGATAACCGGCCGCAAGGCAAATGCGGATCTGCTCTTTCAGCGAACACCCGTAGCCCCGAATGGTCGCCGGATTGAGAGCAAAACGGAAAGCGTCCGTCTTCGGACCCGCCGAAGCGGGCCTGTTCGCCACCGCACATACCGCAAGCCCCGCGCCGGCGGCCGCGAGGAAGCTTCGACGTCCCATCTCGAAACAACCGCTCATCGATGCGTCCCCTTCTTCTGCGCGCCGCGTTTCGGCGCCGCGGCCGCTTTCACGGACTTCTTCGCGAGGACCTTCTTCACCGGGGCCTTCGCGGGTTTCCGTACCGTCTTCGGTTCCGGCTTTTTCACGGCAGGCTTCTTCACAACAGGAGCCTTCGGTTGCGGCTTCACCGGTTTGTTCACCTTGACCGGTTTCGCTTTCTTCGCGACAGGAGGCGTCACCATCGACGGTAGAATGGCCCGTGTGAATTCTCCCAATTCACGCAGCAGCGTACGGACCTCTTTCCAGCGGTTCGTCCATTCCACGACCGTTTCGGCCGCCAACCGCGGTACATAGACCGTCTTCGTGCGGCCCTCTTCCTTCCGCGTCAGCTGGTAGCGGACAGTCGTCCCCAAGTTCACAGTCGAAAGCGAACCGTCCATCACCGGACCAGCGTCCAGAACCTTTTTCAGCCGCCCCACCAAACGCGAGTAAGCCACCTGATCTTTACTTGTCAAATTCATGACAAGTATTATACTTACTTTTCGATGTGAAAGCGAGAAGAAATTGAAAGAGGCGGGTTAGCCGATTGAGGGCTTGCGGCCTTCGAGGGCGGGGTTGTGGTGGGCCCAGAGGGCCTGGCGTGCGACGCCGAGCATGATCGCGGCGTCGTCGCGCGTCTGTACGCCACGCGAGAAGATGCGATGCACGCCTTGCATCATGTGCTCGGTCTGCATCTCGTCCATGAAGCCGATATCCTGCAGCATCGTCTGCCAGTTTTTCATCAGCTGCATCTTCTGCGCCTGCGGGGCGGGCGGCGCCTTCTCGTGCGGCGGCACATAGCTGCCCGTCGCCGTGAAGAACTCGTAGCATGTGATCAGCACGGCCTGCGAGAGATTGATCGACGTATAGCCTTCATCCACCGGGATGCGGATGAGGTGCGTACACTGAGCAATCTCCTCGTTCAGAAGTCCTTTGTCCTCACGCCCGAACACAAGCGCCACCGGACCCGTCTCAGCGAGCGCGAGAATATCCGCCGCACAGTCGCGCGGCGCCTTCACATGCTGGCGGTAGGGCCCGCCGCGGGCGGTCGTACCCACCACCGCCACGCAGTCAGCCACGGCCTCTTCGAACGTGTCGAACTCCTTGCGGTTGTGCAGGATGTCCGTCGCATGCACCGCCAGACGCTCCGCCTCGTCCCAGCTATTTTGGATGTTGGGCGCCGCAAGCACGAGGTTGTGGAATCCCATATTGGCCATCGCGCGGCACGAGCTGCCGACATTGCCGGTGTAGAGCGTGCCCACCAGCACGATCTTGATGTTATCGAGTACAGAAGCCATGATGCTACAATCTTACAAGTCTATTTACTTACCATTTCGCCCGGCCGCTGTCGGACGAAGACGGCGCGGCATTGGGCGACTTGAAACCACTGGGCAGGGCCGAACGGCGCGACGCGCGCGGATCCTTTTCATTCAACGGATTGCGCTCGGTCGCGCACAGCGTACCGCGATAGTGGAGCAGATATTTCTTCTCGCCTTTGGGACGATGCCCGATGCGGCACTCCATGCCCATGACCCAGTATTCCCACTCTTCGTTGTCGGTCTTGAACATGTTGCCGATCGACGAGAGGCGCTGGTACATGACGAAGCGCTGTCCGTCCGGCAGCGTCACTCGGACTTTCGACTTGGTCTTGTCAGGAATGATGCGTCCGTTGTCGAGCGTCGTCATGAATTCATGGAACTCCTCGTCGCGTCCTTCTTCCACGAACACGTAGTTGTTGTTCTCGTCCACATAGCGGCGCGTGGCGCGCACGTCGAACGACGTACAACCCGCCAGCAGCAACGCGGCCATCCCCAATGATTTCAGTTCCATGTTCCGGACTCCGTTCACGAGACGATTACTTGTTGAAGCCCTTGCGGCTCAGGAAGTCCCACGCGCGGTCCATCCAGGTGTAGCTGCCCGTGCCCGGGGCGGCCTTGCGCTGGAAGCAGTGCGGCCGCAGCGCCAGCGTATGCAGATCGCACTGGATGCCCATCAGGCGCAGCTTTTCCCAGCACTTCACGGAGTTCATCGACGCCCAGCCGTCCGCATCGCCATGGATGAAGCAGAGCGGACACGTCCCCGCGTCGAAAGCGAATTCCGGCACCGGCACGGCCGCGTCGTCATTACCGCCCGTCTTGTTGTGGCAGTCGGCACCGTCGGTCAGCGCATACGCCGGATAGATCGGAATGCCCCACTGAACGGTGCAGGAGATCTTGTCGAGCTCGTCGATCGCCGGATAGGCCGCCTGCTTCGAGCTGAATGCGCCCATGAGCGTGAGATGGCCGCCCGCCGAGGAACCCATGATGCCGATCCGGTCGGGGTCGAGTCCACGCGCCGCCGCCTGGGACCGCACGAGACGAATCGCGCGCTGCAGATCCTGCCACGCCGTCACATGCTTCGCGAGGCCTTTCGGACGCGGCGTCCGATAGCGCATCGTCACCACGGTCATGCCCTTCTCGTTCAAATAGCGGCGCATCGGCGCCACTTCGAAGCCATCCGGACTATTGCCGCCGTAGCCGCCGCCCGAGTAGATGATCTGGATCGCGCGCGTCTTCAGTTCCTTCGGCTGATGCCATTCGATATAAGGCGTGCACTGCGCGTCCTTGCCGTCCGCCTTGAGCTGGCGGTTGGGCATCTTGCCTTCCGGCCACACGAGCTGCTTCTCATAGCCCGCACGCGCGTTGTCGTTCGGGTAGCGCTTCATCAGATCGACTTCACGTCCGAGCTTGCCGAGGAAGCCCATCTGGCGCATGAATTCAACACCGCGCTCGAGTCCGTGCGCCCCGTGCTTGAGGTCCGCATAGAGATGGAGCTCGGTCGGGATTTTCCGCTTGCGCAGTTCACGGTAGCAGAGCGTCGAACCGTTCGGCGTGTAGGGATCGCGGCCGCCGTGGTGGAAGCTGATCGGACACGTCTTCGCATCGAACTTGAAGCACGGATTGATCGACGGGATCACCGAGGTGCCGTCCTGCGGCGTCGGATTGCCCGTCGCGCCGCCCAGCGTGTTGTACGCCGGGGCGTTCGCAATCGCCCAGTTGATGTGGCACGGCAGCTTGTCGAGATCGTCCACCGGCTGATAGGCAGGCGTGAGCGCGCTTGTGGCGAGCATCACCGTGAGGTGGCCGCCGGCGGACATGCCGATGACGCCGATCTTCTCGGGGTCGAAGCCGCGCTTCGCCGCCTGGCTGCGCACCACGCGCACCGCGCGCTGGCCATCTTCCCATGCCGTCTGATAGATGGGCAGGCCTTTCGGACGCGGCGTGCGATAGACGAAGTTCACGCACTGGCAGCCAAGCTTCGTGAACGTCTCGCGCCACTGCTTGATGAGCCCGACGTCGCAGCAGCACTGATAGCTGCCACCCGAGATGAGGATCATGCACGGACGGTTCGTTGCGCTGTTCGCCGGCGCCTCGTACCAGTCGAGGTACGGCTCCTGGAACTTGCTGCGGTCAAACCCCTTGCGGCCCGACTCGTTCGTCATCGCCGCAATCTGATGCGCCTGACGATCCGGCATCTTGCCCGTCGGCCAGATGTACTCCCGTGCAGCTTCCGCCGCACCGGCACAGAAGATGAACCCTGCCGCAAAAACGGCAACAACAAACTTAATCTGCTTTTTCATAAGGCGTATTATATCACAAACCGAATCGGAATTGGAACAAAATCAACACTAGCGGATGAAGATCGTCAAGGTTGCGGGATAGAAGTAGAGACCGTCATCCTGGATCTTGAGTTTCACCGGACGGTCGCTGCCGCAGTCCGCGACGAACTTGAGCGAGGCGACGTTCTCCGGTTTCGCGGTCCAGGCCATCACCTTCTCGCCGGACTCGAGGTCGCGGCCGCGCAGATCGATCGTCACCGTCGCGCCATCCGCGTAGGTGACCTTCTTCACGCCCGGACTCTCGCCGTTGCTCGTGGGGAAGTTGTCCGACTCCCACGCCCCCGTCTTGTCTCGCAGGTCGATCCGCGAACCATCCAACATGATGATGTTCGGACTCCACTGCGACAGTACACTCAACGTACCATACACAGAATACAAGTACGGGGTGCTTCCGGCACCGCTGACCACATTACTGCTTTTGGCATTGACCGTGAGATTGCTCACGACGCTGCCGTTCTGGCGCAGGCGGATGGCATTGTCAAGCACCAGGCTGCCACCCTGCGTGCCGTCGGTACCATAATCCTGCCACCAGCAGCTCTCCTTTCCACCAACGATCTTGACCGTACCATTGATGAGCTTGAGCGGCCCCGTGGGGGCGGTGCTGTTCTTGTTATCCCTACAGGCATAGATATCAGGATCGTTACCTTGCAGTAAGATGGTGAGCGTGTGGCCCCCGAAATCCCAAATCGAGCCATTCTGGACGTATTTGTCCTGCGTGACCGCCGTCTGCGCGTCGAACGGCATCGCCGAATCCGCCGTCAGGGAAATATCGGAAATCGTCTCGTTCATATCGCTCACAGCGGAATTGCGGGTGTTGGCGAACGTACCGCCATGCAGAATGATGCGATTGGACGACATGTTACGGCTCCAGGCATCCATCACGGCGCCCGCGTCGACTTCGATATCGCCAATGCCTTCCGGGTTGCCCACAAAACCGCCATGCGTGATACCGCTCTTCGCCGTACCCGCGACGACGTGGAATCCTCCGCGATAGACTTGGTTCCGCGAGTTCACCAGCGTACCCGCCCCTTCCTTGACCACTTGAAGGTTGCCGCTGATCACGGTGGTCGAGATGGTGGAGGTCTGTCCGGCCGGAATGTCGAGATGCAGTTCGCCGGGCGTCACGAAAGACCGACGCCAACCCCGCACCTGGTTCGTACGACGGGCGTGGTCGTTGTCCGTCTGCACGTCGAGGTCGACCCAGGTCGTGCCGTCGTTCGATCCCTGAAGCGCCCAGGAGACGGGACTGCGCCCCGTGTTGGTGCCGGTGTCATTGGTGCTCCACCAGTCGTAGTCGCTGAGCGCCACGGGGTGATCGTAGGTGAATTCAACATAGCAATCCATCGCCTCCGTGACTTTCGTCTGGCACCACTTGGTCGTGACGTTGTTATCCGCGAGCTTCTCGTAGCGCTCGTTCGTACTTCCGCCCGTCATGCCAAGGCTCGCCGAAAATCCAAGGCGATTCTCCGCAAGCGCGTAGTTGACATCGCCCGCCATCAGGCGAAGTTCGGAAATCTGGCAGCATTCGGTTTCGTTGTTCGCGAGGATCTTCCGCACGCGGAAACGATAGCGCGAGTAGGCGGCGGACGACCCGTCGCCCGAGTCGGTGATCGTGGCGTTCGCGAGCAGCGCGAGCTGCGTCGGCCCCAGGAAGAGGCGATGGCCCTTGAGGTCGATCGTCACATCGACCACGTCGAAATTGGTCAGTCCCCGCCAATCGGCATCCGCCGTGAGCGCAATCGCGCCTTTGAGGCGAATCGCCTTCCAAAGGGGATTCGCAGTAGCCAAAGAGAAGGACGTCTCTCCGCTCACGGTGATCTGCGTCGCCTCGGCGGACGGAATCGCGCCTTCAATCACCTCGCCCATCAGGTTGCGGCACTCCCAGTTCGCGGGATCGCTCAGGTTCGTGCGGTCGCCGCCGCCGGTCCACACGGCGAAGTCGGGCGTGGTGTCCTCTGGATCGGCATCGAAGAAGAGTCCCCGCACCGAATAGCGGAACTGACGGCCCGGATTCGCCGCGGCAGTCGCCGCGTCCATCTCGAAGACGACGTCTTCCGGCATTATCGGCCAGTCGATGATCTGCTCGCCAAGGGCCGGCGTGCGGCCGTGGAGATCGACCGTGACCGTGGCCCCGCGTGCGAACGAGACCGCCGCTCGGCCACTCGTCATGCCGGAGTTGGTGGCATTCCACGTGCCCGTCTGTTCCGAAAGATCGATCGTGGCGCCATCCTGCAACGTGCAGCCGAAGAAACCGGTGTGGCGCGGCAGGAACGTGCCGAACACGTTCAGCGATCCATTGCCACTGTTACTGCCGGAACCAAGTTCCACGGTGTAGTTGCGCACGTTGAACGTGCCGTCGACCTTGAGCGCCGTCGTTCCGTCCTGGATGAGGTCGGCCGTACGTGCATCGCAGGTCGAAATCATGTTGAAGAATCCGCCACTCACAAGACGCATCGTGCCATTGGAGACGGCCGTGTGGTTGAAGTAGAGATACTTACCACCGCCGATGTTGAAATCGAGCGTCTTCCCGTTGAGATCGGTGAAGCCAGGATAGAAGACCATCGAATGACCGGCGTTGACCGTGGTATCGGCGGTGAGCGTGAGGCGACCGATGCTGCCCCAGGCGGTCTGCGTGAGGTCGGCACCGCTGTTGGTGAGGACGGCACCATCCGACTTCAACGCGTAGCTGGAGGCATCGTACTGGCCGTTGACGTCAAGCACGGTGCCGTCCGCAAGCGCAAGCGTGGTACCATTCACGCCAAGCTGGTTGTATTTGAGGTAGGCGTTCTGCTTGAGCGTGCCGGCCCGCACTTCGGTGCCGCCGGAGTAGGTCTGGTTCTGCTTCGCCGGCACGAACGTGCCCGCGCCCTCCTTCACGAGTTTGAGGTTGCCGCTGAGCAAGGAGAAACTGTTCGCGAACTCGCCGCTTTCCACGACGAGATGGAGTTCGCCCGGCGCGGTGGTGGATGTATCGGTGTAGGTGCTGCCGCCGAGCTGGGTGGGGCTGATGGTGAGCGCATGTCCGCCGAGGTCGATCTCCTCGTATCCCGAAAGCTGCGCGTCGGAGAGGCCGCGCCAATCGAGGTCGGCCGTGAGATGCACATCGGTGTAGGTGATGGACTTCGCCATGAGGGTCACGCCTGCGGCGACGCCGAAGGTGGTGTTGCCGGCGATCGTGACATCGGTTTCCGCCGTCGGCACCGCGCCGCTCACCACGTTCCCGAGCGCGTTGAGACAGCGCCAGTTCGCGGGATCGGTCGCGTCGCCGGCCACGCCGAGGCCTGCCCAAGTCGCGGTGACGGGTTTATTGATGTCGGCGGAGAACGATTCAGAGACCGCACGTTCCCAACCGAGGCGGGCCGTGTCGCGGTCAGGGCCGCAGACGAACGCCGTGGCCGTTGCGCTGCCGAAGAAGCGTCCGCTCACGCGGTCGAAGAAACCACCCTTTCCGTTCGCGTCCTTCACCGGCACGAAGTCGCGCGCGGCATACTTCTCGGTTGCGAACGTAAAGGAATAAATCCGTCCGTAGAGGCGCTGGTCGTAGTCGGCCCCGGAAGACTGCGCGGCGAAGACGCGCATCGGGAAACCATGTTCCACATAGCCGGCCCGCGTCGCGCCGGTATTGGTGAAGGTACCGTTGACTTCGAAGCGCTCGGGCGCGAAGGTCACATGGTACGGCGTGTTGTTCACGGCCTGGCCGCCGGTCGCATTGGAACCGGTCAGCTCCCAGTGCCAGATGCTACCATTTTTACGCGCGAGTGCATAGCAGGTCTTCTTGTCACCGCCGCGCGCGCCGAAAATCCAGTCCCAGTAGTTGTTGCTCCCTCCGGTCTGGCCGGTGAAAACGAGATCGAGCGTCGTCGTGATGTCGCGGCGCGGCGCCACGTCGGAATCAAGCCAGGTGTTGCCATTGGACTGCAGATATTCGATTTCACCTGCGTACGGCAGGTCCGTGGTCTGCAGGAGGAAGAAGCGGAACCAGCGCCGTTCGGAGACGAACGCATCAGGGATGGCAAAGGTGTAGGTGGTCATCTCGGGGGCGATGTCGGCCACCTTGGCGAAGTCGGTCCAGGCGTACTTGTCATTCCCCGCTTCGGTCGTACCGGAAGCGACACACAACACATACGCGCGCGTGCGTACGCCGCCGAACGTGAGCGTGGCCGTGGCACCGTCGTAGTTCGAAACGGACATCTCGGGTGCGTCGGTGTCGTGCTTGATCAAATCGCCGAGATCGACGCCCGAACGACCCGCCTCATAGATGCGCTTGACTTCCTGATGGGTGAGGCCGCGCGTCCACAGCGCGAAGTCGTCCACATCGCCCACGAACTTGCTTTTATACCCCCCCGTTCCGTCCTGGCCGATCTTGAATGAATAGCCGCTCTTGAGCGCGAAAGCCGTGAATGTACTGTCCGCCACCCAGTCAAGGGTACCATCGCTACGCCCCTGATAGACTGTCATCACACCCTCGTTCGAGCGCGTCACGCAGTAGAACGTCCAACGATCAGTCGCCTCATAGTTGAACGTACCGAGTTCCAGGCGTCCGCTGCCGCTGCCTGCACTCGCCACCACGCCTGCCGTGCTAGCCGATTCCGCGCGCGCGGCACACAGGAGAATACCCTTATTTTTACCACTACTCCAATTCTTGTTTGCCCAGATGCAAGGGTCGCCACTCTGAGCGCCCATGCGTACCCAGCAGCAGATCGCGAAACTCTTGTCGCCATTCTCGTAGGCGAGCGATTCGGTACCTGGAAGGTTGATGTAGGCACCCGACGGAATCTTCAAGAAAGAACGATGGAAACCGCTGGCCGTGATGGCCGGCGAACCGGAGACGGTCGGCGTGATGCTGGCGTTCGGTGCCACGTTGGTGGTGGCGGTCGTGTCAAATGGCAGATAGACCTCAAGACCATCGGCGAGTGCACGAGATGTGTCGGCCGCAACAGTCGTGCCCAGCACGGAACCGTTGAGTCCGGTGGGGTTGAGGCCGAAGTGGTTGAGCAAGGTCACCGGGAGGTCGCAGACCATCGGGCTGCCGGGAAGGCGACCGTTCTGAACCGTCGGCGAAGCGACCACCATCGGCACGGTGTGGGCTTGACGTCCCGTCGTCTGTCCGTGGGCGGTGGAATAGCCACCATGGTCCGCGCAGATGACGATCATCCAGTCCTCGTCCGCGAAAGTCGCGCGCGAGGCGATGGCATCGAGGCAGGCACCCACAAGGGTATCGGCCGTCACGAGTTCGCTGCGGTAACCGGCGGAAAGCGGGTAGAAGCCGGAGCCGTGGCCGCCATGGTCGGGGCCGTCGATGAAGTACATGATTGCGTCGGGGCAGTTCGCACTGGCAAGCGCAGTCGCGAGGGCGGCGCCGTTACCGGCATCGGTGCCGCCGAGGAAGGTGACGTTCGGGGTCGGACCAAGGGAACCGTCCTCGCTCCAGGTGTAGGCGAAGGTGGCGGTCTTGCCCGTGTCGGCGACGCGCTTGAGCCAGGTCGGACAGCTCGCGTAGTCGCCGCTGGCGGTCTGGCCGTTCGCCGTGACCCGGTGGCGGGAAGCCGTCACGCCCGTTGCGAGCGACACGTGGTTGGGGGCGGAGTTCGGCGCCGCGTCGGGCACGCTCTGACCCGTCACGGTCCAGCAGCCCTTGTAGCCCGGCTGCCATGTACCGAAGCGCAATTTGGTCACATTCGGCATGTCGACGGCTTCAATCGCATCCGCGCGCATGCCGTCCAACATGAACATGATCGCCTTGGGCGTTCCCGCCCAGCCTTCAAGCACCGGCACCAACGCGGCCAGCAGCAATCCAATTCGCAACTTATTCATTTTCCATCTCCTTTAACAATGGATGCGAGGACAATCGGTGAAATCTATTTCCCGCGCCATGACAGCTCCCCCCGCAGATACTTGTCGCGCAGATACTCGGCATGTTCGTGGGTGATGGCGCGGTCGTCGATCTCGGCGCCATTGATGGAACCGTAGAGTTCACACCAAAGACAGTCCATCAGCGACGACCCCTCGACCAGCCCACGCTTGTAGGCGTCAAGATCGTGCTGCAAATAGCCGGGCAATCCCTTTTCAAGGTATTCCCGGTCCTCGCTGATGTTGCCGTTTCCCATCTGTGCCACAATCACTTCTCAACAGTTGATGTGATTATAGCACATTTTTCAGTTCCTCTGCAAGTCTTAGGAAAATCGGTCGATCGGTTGTTTCAACTCGGTTCGGGGACGGCGTTGTACCAGGCTTCGAGCTGATGGTTGAATTCGAGACGCGTGAGCTGCGACCAGGTACGGACACGGTCCGTGAGATCTTCGTAGTGGATCGTCACGGCGCGACGACGGCCTGTGACGAGCGCGAGCGGCCACAGCAGAGCCGATTTGAGAAGCGTCGGACCGAAGGACGGTGAGCGCGTGCGTCCCTTACGCCCCCAGATGCTGCCCCAAAGCCCCGTGGTGCGCACGGCGATGACGCGCACGTTCGGCGGAAGTTCGCGACAGACATTGTAGGCAAGCTGGCGCGTACCGATTTCCTCCTTCGGCTCGGTCCAGATGTGGCCCGACGGATAGAAGATGATGTTCTCGCCGGCCTTGAGAGCATCCGTGACAACGCCAGTCAAGCCACGGGCGATCTTCGCACCGGCTTCGCTGCGGTGATGGCGCAGGTCGGGCACACGGACGGCGCCCAACGTGCGGAGGGCGAGTCCGGAGATGCCGCCACGATCAAGGAACTGCTCGTCGCTCAACGGCTTCACCGGCGTCCGCCAGAGTTCGGCGGTGACGAGCATCGGATCCACCATTGCCGGATGATCCGGCAGTACGAGGTAGGTCGCCTCCGACGCGAGTGCCTCGAGACCCTCCGCGCGCACCGCATAGCGTCGATGAAGGATCCAGCGGCCCGTACGGCAGAGCACGGGACGGTAGCAGAACATGAACAGCACAGGTGCCACCGCGAACGCGAACGCCAGGCACAAAAGGAAGGCGCGCGGACCGAACGTGCAGCTGATCGCGAGGTTCAAGGCCGATCCACCCAGCATGAAAATGAACGAAATCTGGTTGAAATACGCCAGCATCGTATTGAGTTTCGGACCTTTGACGGTCTTTTGGATCTCCGCGTCGAACGGCAGCTTGAAGAAGCCGAGGTCGAACGCCAAGAGACCCACGCCGATGCTAAAGGGGACAGTCCCCATCGGGACGAAGAAGAGGACCGCGAGCAGCACGGCGGCGAGTCCGCCCGTCAACAACGACGCACCGAGCAGATAGTGGCGCTTGTCGACGAAACCCGCACTCACCTGGCCGGCGACAATGCCAATCGCCGCACCCGCCAACAGCAGGCCCGTATGGGTGGCATCCAGTTCGAGAACCTGCTTGCCATAGACGAGCAGACCCACCTGCAGCATCGCCGCTGCCCCCCAGAAGACGCTCAACGTGAAAATCACGGCATTGAGTCCCGTATAGGCCTTCGCCTGGCGATAGGCCTGCGCCAGGTACGCAAACGGATTGATCGTCTGAATCTCGCGATTCGGCGTTTCGTCCGCGCGGATCGTATAGCTGAAGAGCAAGCCGAGCGCCGCGAACAGGACAAGACACGCGCACGGGATGAAGAGTCCGCCCCAGAGGCCCATCAGTCTGGCCAGCAATGCGGGAACCGCCGCCGGAACCGCCGCCCCGACCCCGTCGCTCGCGAACGACGCGGCGATCGTACCCGCCAGAACGGCGAGAAACGTCACCCCTTCCATACCGCCCATGCCGGTCGAAATGCGCGCCTCCCCGCCGACATCGCGCACGAGGGCGTATTTCGCGGGCGAGTAGAGCGCGCTCTGAAGGCCCATCAGTAGCACCGCGCCCACGACCACCGCCGGAAGCTTCAGCAGGAAACCCGCAATCGCAACGGCCATAATGGGCAGCTCGGCCCATTTCGCCAACTGGAAGATCCGCCGTTTGGCAAACAGCACCGTCAAACGGTCCGCCAGCGGCGAACAGAGGATATACGGCAGCACCAGGGCCGCCGCCGTGAGGTTCATATAGACGGACTGCATCTTCGCGTCGGGCAGCCAGCTCATCACCACGAACCCCGCGAGGGTCTTCAGAAAGTTGTCGTTCACCACGCCGAAGAAATTCGTCAGATAGAGCGGCAGGAAACTCGGTTCATTTTTACTCATCGTGCATCTCCTTCTTTTCGTAAGCACGCGTTTATCTTATCATATTTTCCCACCGCCCGTCAAGCTTCCTTCTTAATAATTTTTCAATCGGCGGAAGGTTTCGCGTTCAACTCCGGCGCGTCGAGGACAATGACGCCGCTGCACGATCCCAGCCGCTGGGGATCGTAAAGGCCCCAACGCAGACCGCCGTCCGGCGCCAGCTGGATCACCTGCCAGCCTGTGTAGGAATCCTTGCTGCCGTGTCCGGTCCAATGCGCCACGTACAGGCTGCCGTCAGGCATCTCCTGAGCCTGCGCATAGAAACGCTCCTTGCGCTTGGAATCGTTCTGCGGCATCGCCGCACGCCACAGCTCTTTGCCCTCGGGGGTGATGCGCAGCACGTCACCGTGGAATCCGCAGGAACAGATGTAGTTCTTTCCGTCACGCGCGGGGAGGTAGTCGAAGGCGTTCATGCCCTTTGTCAGACGATAGTCCGCCACCAGGTCCAGGGTCTTGTTCTGGTCGTTGAGCCGCATGCGCGCCAGGCCCCGGTTCCACGAGACGAGCAGCGTCTTGCCGTCGCGGTCCCAATTGACCGTTCGCACGTTGAAGACCTTGTCGGTGTGGTAGGTCGCGACGTGTTCGCGCTTGGCGTTGAAGCGGACAAAATCGGCGCAGTTCCCCGGATATCTCCCGTGGTTGACGCTCGCGACGAACCCGCCGTCAGGCAGATCGCACATCGCCGAAATGCCGTTCAGCAGCGGATGCTTGAAGGTATCGACGACCTTGCGCTGCTCCAAATCGAAGATCTGGAATCCGCCACCGCCAACCGTACGATACCGCTTCCCGCCCACCGGCTTGAGATCCCACACCGGTTTCACGGCGGGGATCGAAAAGCACCGGGCCGGATCGGACGTGTCATAGTAGTGGAGGCGGGCTCGGGATTCATCTGCCAGAATGAACCGACGCGTTTCGGTCTTTCCGGCACCCGCGGCGATCAACGCCGCAGATACTCCCAGCAGCAACATCAATTTACGCATTTTTCTCTTCCTTTCAAAAGCAAACTCCCACAACATCACCATTCGGAATTCCGCCGCATATTATAAGCCAGGCCGTCCGACTTGTCAACAAGACGAACGGCCTGTGCGATTCGACGAACACGACTGATGTTAAAGGTCGGTCCAGTCGTAATCGAGAAGCGCCCCGTGGACGATCGCCGCATAGGGAACGCTTGCACTCGTTTCAATCGCCTTCTCCCAGGAAGGCGGTGCGAGGTAGGGTGCGATTTCTCCGACGAGATCGGGCCTGACACCGCGGGCGTGGGCAACGGCCACCACCGGACGGCCATGCGCCACCACGTCCGGCGTCACACCGCCCGCGCGCGCCTTCAGCGCGGCCGCGAGCACAAGCGTTTCCTCTGCCCGCACGCCCACGAGCGATTCGCCGAGGAAATGGAGAAGCGTCGCCGTTTCTTCGTCCCCCGCCTTGCTCCCCATCCAGGCGTTGCGCGTGTGGAGACCGCCGCCCGTTTCGCCCGTCCCCGCGAGATCGGCAACGGTGATCGCGCGCCCCGAAGCGAGTACGGCATCGACGCGATAGGGATGAATGCGGCGGTTCCGATCGTCCACCACGAGCACGCCCCCGATCGGTTTCGCGGGCGGCAGGAACGTGACAGCCGGTACGCTCATCCCGTTGTCGAACTGATAGACTTCCCGAATTGCCGTCACACCGCCCGCAAGAGACGTCCGCGCCGACTCGCGTACCGTGTGGCCGATCTTCTCCAAAGGACGAATCCCCGCGCGCGCGGCCACGACTTGGGCAAGCTCTTCACGCGACCGTTTCGGACGCGCCTTCTTGACCGTCTTCCAATCATCCTTCAGCAAATCGAAAATGCTTCGGAATCCCGGCACGTCCCGTACGTTCCCCGTGGGCGTCACCCAGTCGCCCTTCGGCGGGAATCCGCAATCGGCCTTCTTCGGATCGAACCCCTCATTGAGCTTGCGGTCCGCAACGACATCGGTGGACGGGGTGGAGGCGTCGCCAGCCAGCCAACGCTGCATCCACCGAATCGAGGAAACGCGCGCCGACTCCTTCCAGCCATGCGGACCCGCCGCGTCCGAGAAGGCATAGCGGGCGGGGTCAAGTTCCGCCACCTTCGCTACCGCCTGAACTGTCTTGAAGGTTTCGCATGATCCTTTGTAGGAGAAGAAATCCGCAAACGTGCACTGAAGGCGCACGGCGTTATTGCCCATCATCACAAGCCCCGTGTGGTTCAAGCCGAATTTGAGCTGTCCGAATGTAAACTGCTCGGCATCCTGCGGACCGACCGTCCTGGCGAGTTCGCGAAGCGAGGTGATGTAGCACGAGGGGCACGCCGCCACGACCCGGCGATCCGTCGCCGCGAGAAACGCGGTCATCGTGCCGCCGCCCGAGTTGCCCATGCAGCCGACGCCGTCCTTGCAAATGTCGTCGCGCGTCATCAGATAGTCGATCGCCCGCATGCCGTCCCATATCCGCTGGCGCGCGCAGCTCTGTCCCAGAAGCTCGGCAAGCGTTCCGTAGCGATCGTGCGACAGGCAGCACCCTTCATGCGGACCCTGACAGCGTTCACCCTGCCCGATCGGGTCATAGCAGAAGGCCGCAAAACCCGCCTCGGCGGCCATGAGTCCCCCCCGCTGGTAGAGCAGTTCGCCCTTCCCGGGCTGGCTGTGTCCGCACGGAATCACGATCGCATGATAGGGCGGCGCAAAGCGTGCGGGATCCGGGAGCCAGAGGAGCGCCGAAACATAGCATCCGGGACGACTCTCGAAGAGGACCTTTTCAACCCGATGGCCCTTGCCGTCCGTCGTCTTCGCCACGCGCGGACGGAGGGGCGTGCGCTCAAGCTCGTCGAGTCCGCCCATCGCCCGGCCCCAGGTCTGGCGCATCGCCGTACGATACGCATCATAGGCGGCGCGTCCCGCAAGTCCGCACCAAGCAGCATCGGCCGCTTCATCCGCCTTCACGAAGCGCGCAAGGACGGCGTTTTCGTCATTCGTCTGGGCGCCCGGCGGCAGAAGCGGACATGCCAGCTCGTCGAGATACGCCTGTATGTGCGGCAGGTTCACGGGGTCGGAATACACGGTGGCCAGACGGCGGTCGGGCGAAGCGAGACGGAGTTTCACGTTCTCCAATTTCACCCCATCCACGTGGCGCAGATAGATTCCATACGCCGGAAGCGCCTTGAAGCCGAACCCGAAGTATTCGGGATACCCCTTCTCGACTTCAGGGATGTTGTGGTCGGCCGCTTCGGCAGCCGTGCCGCCGCCGGGGAACAGGAAATCGCAGTTGCGCACGGTCACGCCCGAGAGGCGCATTCCCGGCACGCCGGTGATCGACGAGGCGATGCGGCTTTCGGCGGGCTTGAGCATCTTCACGTTTTCCACGAGCACGTTCTTGAAGTAGCTGCCGCCGCCATCGACATTCGGATGGCGCCGCGCGAGACGGATGAAGAGCGGCGTACCCACGCCATCCTCCATCGTGATGTTGCGGATCGTCACATTCTGCATGCGCCCGCCGTCCACGAGTTCAAGGGCAAGACCGGCGAGGCCCGAAATCGGCGCCTTCACGCCAGGGATCTTCCGCTGGTCCCAATGGAAACGATGCGCCACAGAAGCCCGATGGAGCGTGCAGTTCTCGATGAGGATGTTCCGCCATTCCTTGTAACTGCCTGTGCCGAACTTGATGAAGTTGCATGTCGTCGCAAGGCGGCAGTTGCGCACGGTCACGTTGTCGATGATGAAGTTCTTGTCGCTCTCCGCCTTGAAGCAGAGCGAATCGTCGTCCGCGTCGATGTCGCAGTCCTCGATGAGCACGTTGCGCGATTCGATGTCGATGCCGTCGTTG
>JAZUGW010000212.1:0-2904 GCA_045641465.1 Kiritimatiellia bacterium
TCGGCTCGCGGTATTCCTTAATCGGCGTCACCTTCATCCTCATCCTCCTCGTCTTGGTCTTCGTCCTTTGCCTTCGCCTGCTCTTCTGCCTCTTTCCGCAACATCAAGTACCATTCACGCGACGTGCGACACTTCGCATCCGGTCGGCCGATTCGCTCGCGCAGCTTGGCGAGCGCCTTTTTCGCCGCAGCGGGACGCCTCCACAAGGCGTCGATCAACTGCTGACCCTCGGACTTGAACCCGGCCTGGGCGGCATGAAGCGCAAAGGCGAGATAGTGCATGTCGATTTTCACCTGCCTATCCCCCAGTTCCCAGCCAAACGCACCGTCCGCCAGGAGATTCAACGCGTCAAGCGAGCGGAGGACATCGCGCCGCATTCGGACCAGTTTCGAACTGAGGTTAACCACATCGTCTTTTTCGCCATTCGGACGCCATCCTTTCGCCCCGTCCCACCAGGCAGCGTCATACGCCAGAACCTGTTCCATTCCGTCCGCCGTCGTCCGCAACCAGCCGTTTCCCGCCAATCCACCTTCGTCATCGTTCATCACATAGGGATCGACCGCTGTAATGACATCGTCTTCGACCGATGAATCGCTGCTCCCGTACTCAATTCCCCGCGTCCAAAACGAGACATTCGCATAATGCGCGCCAGCCGCCGAGCCGAAGCCCTCCTTTTCAAGCGTCGCCGCCAACTCGTCCACGCGCGGTGCCGTGACTTCCGCATCCGTCAGTTCGGCGGACAACGTCACATTCGTGCCGTCGACCTTGATCGTACAGCCGTTTTCGCACGCAACACGCTGCAAGGTCTCCCATGCGCCGACGTCCGACGCGGTCAACGGACGGACCAAACGCGCGGCGACGTCCGGATCGGCGATGACGTGATACGCCACATCGTCCGCACAGGAACAGGGACGCGTCGCCAGCGTAAAGAAGTCCGCCACATCCTTCATCGTCGCGGATGACTTGAACGAGACAGTCGGGAAGACCCGATTCCACCAGTTGAACCGCAGCCGATCCGCGTTCTGGTCTGACAGCGCCGCCACCGCCGACTGAAACAACGACACGACCGAGTCCGGATCTTCCGCGAACACCCGAAAACTCTGAACATCAGCGAACCAGGCGTTTCGCCAATATTCAAGATTGGCACCTTTCCCATGCGTCCAGGCACAGACCCACGACTGCGCGCCGAAATCAGGCAGCGTGCCGCAAGACCCTTCGATCAGGTTGCGGCGCGAGAAATACTCCGCCCGCGTATGATCGCCGTAAAGGATCGACACTCCGCCGCGCTCAACCGCATCAAACCACCTGCCGATCAGCGAGAAACGCGACGCCGCGGGAATTTCCTTCTCACAAACAACGACATTGTCCGTCGTGTAAGGCGGATAAGGCAAGACCGGTTCGATGCGGCAGATTGAAAAGCCGTCCTTCGTCTTCCGAAGCCCGACCTTGAGCGTCATGCCGCGGTAAAAGAGCCAATGTCCGCCCACCGTCGCATTCGCCGCGCCCGTCTTCGCGGTGAAGACAAGGCGGTTCGCCGACGTGACTCCAGCAAGAGCCGTGCGCACGAGCAACGAAACGCGATAATGGCCAATAGGAAACACGCCCCTCCCGTTTGCATCGCCATCCGTTCCGCCAGCCGCAATGACCTTTTCGAGACCCGAAACGGACGAGAGCGTCACCGTCTCCACGTCGGCGATGACCGAGGCCTCGACATTCGTTCCAACGCGATGGTCAAGACCGACCTTTCGATCAGCACCGAACAAAATCGCCACCTTTTCAGGCGCTTCGTTCATTTCCCAAAGGCCGTAGACCTTCTCACCAGTCGCCTTCCGAAACTCAACCTCGTCATAACGATAATCCGAACGGGGCCTGTAATAGACAAATTGCTCGCCGTTTCTCCATATCGTGTTCCGTTCGCGATCATAAAATCGGCGGATGAGACAATAGACATGCGTCGCAAACGTCTTCTGCCAATCCGATCGCTCATGCACAACGTCATCATAACCGACCATCACCGCCAGGCCATCCGCCACCAGACGCTTCATCCACTCGAATTTCCAGTCGGGATAATCCAACGCGTCCCGTCGATTCGGCTTGAAGACGGTATCGATGACCTTTGCCGCTTCCGCCGCCGAATAGAGAACGACGTTTGAGGCATTCGTACCCGCTGTCGCGCGCACATAGGCCTGCGCCGATTCAAGCGAAACCGGCACTGCAAGGAGAACGTTCATCGTCGCCATCAAAACCGACGTCCCCAGCGCCATTGCCATCCGTGTCTTCACACTTGCTTTCACTGCCATGTTAGTTTCCTCCGCGCGGACACATTATACCAAGTTTCACCTACCTGTTCTACAATTACATGTCAGCCAACGAGAGTGGGGTGTGCCGGTGCGGACTATTTTCCGCAAGCTGAGCGGCATCGTATTCGCCTCGACATGCTTCAGCTTCCCCTTGTAATGGCGGAAGTCATGTCCGATGCCGTCCTTCCACTCCTCCGGCACCACGCACTTTTCGGATATCGTATAATTCGCTTCCATTACTTTATCCTATAACCTTGTAGGAACGGATACGAGAGCCGGCAACTTCGGGTTCGAGAAGCCCGACCTTGCAAAGCGCCGCGCACCAGTTGATGATCGTGCGGTTCGAGACCTTCATCGCCTTGGCCATTTCAATCGGCGCAAACGCCGAGACCTTCCGCTTTGCCAAATACTCGTGAAAGCGGCGCTCCTTGATGCCGAGATGCGACAACGACACAGACGTGCAATCCGCCGCGCTCTTCATGGAAATCTCAACCGCCTTCTTGGCGTAGAGTTCCATCATGCGCAGGAAGTACTTGATCCAGACCTCCGGATGCGGAGGATTGTCCCGTCCGTCATAGTAAAGCGGCGGCAGCCCATCTGCAGC
>JAZUGW010000213.1:0-15121 GCA_045641465.1 Kiritimatiellia bacterium
GCGGATCGAATCCATGAGCCACTTCCCAATCGTCGCGCAGTCCGTCCTTGTCAGAATCGGCGTCATCGGGTTCGGTCTTGAGATTGAACCGTTCGTGCCAATTCGCGAGGCCGTCTTCGTCGGTGTCGCCTGCGTTGATGAAGGCGAAGAAGCACGCGTTCGAGACGGCATGCGCATCGAGCTGCGCACGGTCCACCCAGACGGCGACATTCGTCTCGCCCGCGCCGAATACAAGATTCGTGTAGGGCTCCCACGTCGCGGTCACGAGGTTCGTCGAACCGACGAGCACGACTTCGACCGCTGCAAGATCATTCGTCGGCGGGCGGTGGAGGACGAGATCGATGCCATTCGTCATCACGGTGATCTCACTGATGCGAACGACGTCGGCGGCCGGTTCGACGGGCAACGGCGGACGCGGAACACGCAACGGCGCCTGAACCTGATTGACGCCGTTTGTCTCGCCCGCCGGAGGCTTGACCGAGAACAGCGTCACGCAAACCGCCAGACCGCAGAAAACAAGGCCCAGCCGCATAACATGTCGCAGCCGTTCCCCGCAATAGGCAACGGCTCCGACAACAAGTGCAATGCCCAGCATCGCCGCGAAACACCACACCGCCGCGTCAACAAAACGGACTATAAAGGAGAGTATCTCATCCATGGCGGTTGATAGTATACCACAAACACCTGACGAGCGGATGAAATTAAAGGTCAATCGCCGTAGGCGAACGAAGTTCCGTGTCCATACTTCGACAGAATTTCCGCGAATCGGTCCTGCCCCGTACGACACGTATCACAAGGTCATTCATAACCGAGTCCTGAAAATCTGCGGCAAAATAACTTTCCTTCTGCGGCAAGATATCTCGTAAATTTGCCTAGGCAAATTTGCGACTTATTTTGCCGCGAAATCGGCGGGCGTCAAGGTCCAGTCGAGTTGCGGACGTTCGAAGCGGGCGACCTTCACGTTCTGGGACTTCGTGGTTGCACCCGCCACGCCGACACGGGCCGAGACATTGCCCCAGCCGACGCAGAGCGCGCAGTTCTGGCGCACTTTCACTTCGCCGTTCGCCGTGAGCGAAATCGTGGAGATCAACTTGAAGCCGCCTTCATAGTCGTTGCGGCAGACGACCGTCTCGCCGTCGCGCAGGAACTCCCACACCATCGGCGTGGTCCGCGTCTTGCCGCGCACGACGACAACCGGCTTTACCGTGCCCTGCGACTGTCCGGCGCGCGCGAGGCGGATCTCGCCCGTCCAATCCACCTCCGCCGTCCACTCGCCTGCCGTCAGGCGCTGCGTGCGACGATCTTCGCGCGGTGCAAACGGCGTCGTACCGCACACGACTTCCGCCTCTTCGAGAAGGCGCCAGTCGTAGTCGAGCTGCGTGCCGTTCGCAAGCCGCCAATGACGCGGCCAAAAGCCCTTTTCCCAGTCGAGCGGTTCGGCCGTTTCGGTCGCGCGCGCGGCGGTGTGCCAGGCCTTTGCAATCGCCTCGAGTGCCGGACTCCCCGTCGGCGCGAGCGCACGCGGCCAGCTCACGAAGAGCGCCGTACCGCTTTGCGCCACGGCATCGAGCCACTGGCGGTTGAGTCCCCAGGGGATGTACCCCGTACCCGCAAGGCACACGCAGTCGGGATCGCCCTGGTAGAAGATGCCGTTGTGGTGCGCCCGAAGGCCGAGCGTGTTGACGCCGTCGAAGCGCGTCATGTTCCAGCCGAAACCGCACACATCCTGGCCCGTGCGCTGAAGTTCGAAAAGGCCCGCCGCAAAATGGTCGATCGCATTGCAGCCGATGATGATCATCTCACCCGCCGCAGTCCGCATCCGACGATAGAGGCCGAGAATCACTTCCGCCGAGGTGCGGCTCTGGTCACGCCACTGCGCACGCGCATCGGTGAGGACCTGATCGCCACTTGAACGCCCGCCCCAGTCGATCGTCAGGAAGTCGATCTTCACCAGGCCAAAGCCCCATGTGCGGAAACGACGAAGGTCGCTTTCGATCGCCTCCGCCAGGCCGGGAGCCGTCGGGTCGATCGAAAAGCCCTTTTCCATCGGACGGCTCTTGAGCTGCCACGCTTCCGGCATGGTCGACCAGTGGTTGAGCGGACGATACCACAACCCGGCCCGCGCACCCATTTTCTTGAGTTCGGCCGCCACCTGATCCATCGGCATCCCCCACTGCTCGTTGTGGCGCAGCCACTGTCCGTCCACCCCGGGCTTCCAGCCGCGGTACTCGCACACCTGCCAGCCGTCGTCGATCACCGCGTACGGACGATTCGCACACGGACCGACCTTGTCGAACGCCTTCACAAAATGGCGCACGTCTTCGAGGAAGTTCGTCGCCGAGTTGCGTCCATAGGCGCAGTACCAGTCGTTGTAGCCGAAGATCGGCTCCTTCGCGAGGTTCGGTTTCGGACACATCGCGCGGCAGAACGCACGCGCCGCCGCGAAGGCATTTTCATTCCCCGTGCCCTTCCGTGAAACGAGCTGGACGGCCGCGAGCGTGCGCGATCCAAGCTTCACCGGGCGCGCACCCGCCCGTACATCAAGAAGAAGTTCCAGCTGATTTCCCGACACGCGCCAGCTCGCGAATGCATTCGGCTGCACTTTTACACCGTAGCCATCCGTGCGTGTGCCATCTGTCAACAGCAGATACCAGTTGAGCGCACCGCCGTAGGGTTTCTTACGGTCGTTGATGCCGAACCACGCGTTCTGTCCGTAGGTCCGCTCCCATTGGCTGCCGTAGACCTTCGTCTGCTTCGGAAATGCGGTCTTCCATTTGAGGCGAATGAAACTCGCCTCGCCACCCGCGAGCGTCACCGTGCCATCCGCCGCAACGGCCACACGGTCCGAAGGGCGATCGTCGAGCAGCACCTCGTCGGGATGCACAAGATCCACGAACGTCATTGCCTGGACGAACCAAGCCGCCAATCCAACCAAACAGAGAACGATGAAACGAGTATTGTTTTTCATAGGTCAATTATACTAAATGCCCGTGTGAATCACAATCCAACTTTTCAACTCTTCGACGATTCAACTGTGCTATAATACTCGCGTGCTGCATGCTGGAGAAAATCTCGTCAACGGCGTTCCTGTGGACGTTGAACGCAAATCCATTCGACGGATCAACCTGCGGGTTCGACCGGACGGGCGCGTTCATCTATCCGTACCGAACCGTTGGGCGACGCTCCGCGAAGGCGAAGCTTTTCTGCTTTCGAAGTGGGACTGGGTCATCGCGACGCGTGCGCAGATTCTCGCGCGCCCCGCGCCCGTCGTACGCGCCGTCACGCCCGAAGAGCGCAGTCGGCTCATCGCCTTGCTCACGGAATTGATGTCCATCTGGACCGCCCGTACACACGAAGCCTGCGTGACGTGGAAACTACGCGAGATGAAAACCCTCTGGGGTTCCTGCCATATCCGCAAACGGCTCATCACCTTCAACCTGCGCCTCGCACACGCCGCCCCCGAACAGGTCGAGTATGTCGTCGTGCACGAACTGACGCACCTCAAGGTCGCAGACCACAGTGCGCGCTTCCACCAGCTGATGGACCTTCGCCTGCCAAACTGGCGACTCCTCAAACGCGCGCTCAATAGGACCTAGAGAAGTTGCGAGAAAAACGTAAGAGCCGGGACAATTACTGGTCGATCCTGCTTAAAACAGTCTATCTTTTCGAACGGTAGATCTTGAACGACTTGAAACGCCAATGGTACCTGAAGCTGTTTCTGGAACCTGAGAAGATTATCGGAAAGGCGCTCTTGCCCACATTTCGCTTCAACAAGAAACCAAGGGAACCGATCCCGCGTCACCAGAAAATCGACTTCATGCTTCTGTTTGTCACGCACATAAAAGAGATCAAACTCGCCGAGCCCTAGATCGGTCCAACCTTCAGTCGCCTTGAGCAGATGGCAGGCGACCATCGTCTCAAAACGCTTTCCCGCATCTTTCACTAAAGCCCAGTCTCGCAAAAACCACTTCGGCATTTTTCGAATCGAGTTCTCGATATTCTTCGACCAAGGACGAACTTCAAATCCATAAAATAAATGTTTCAAGGTCACAACCCAGCTCTTGACCGTTTTCTCATCAACCTTGATTTCAGACGCCAACGACGCGTAAGCCAATTGTTCGCCCGAGCGATTAGAAAGAATTTCAGTCAGGACACTCAACCGGTCAATCTCAGTAATACGCGTCAAATCTCGAATGTCCGTTTGAACAAGCTGTTCACGGCGAAGCCGGTTCCATCGAGTGGAAAACGAAGAACTCCGTTTCGTGAATGGTTCAGGGAATCCCCCGAATTCACAGAGCGCATTCCAATCTCCCTTAGACAATTCCAATGGTTGCCTGACAATCCGTTCGCCGGGGAGCTTCGTCGTTATCAACTCAGCCACACTCAACGGATGAACACGATAGGGAAAATACCGTCCCATCATGCTATCTCCCCCGCGTTTGTAGACATCCATCCGCGCTGATCCTGTTGCGATCACACGACAGCGAGATTCATATTCGTCAAAAAAACCTTTGAGAAACTGCTTCCAACGCGTGTACTTGTGAATCTCATCGAAGGCAATCACCGGCATACGTGCACGAACCCGCTCAAGATCGCAATGCACACCGATTGTCTGTTGCCCTTCAAGAATCAACCGACGCACATCTTCATTATCCCAGTTCAGATAATGATTCGCATGCCCTTTGGCCAAAGTCGTCTTCCCGACTTGGCGGGGTCCACTCAAAAAAACCATCTGCCGAAAGTCTTTCAAGCTTTTAGTGATGATCGTGTCGTAAATACGCGGTTTCATGCACTCCATTATACCAAAAGCCGTAAGACTTTGCAATTACCAAAACGGAGGACACTCCGCTTTGGTAATTACCAAAATGGAGAACGCTCCGCTTTGGTAATTATGTACAATCGAAATCTGCACTCAACCATCTGCCGCTCACAGACTTACACTCGAATCAATCCACAGACGGTGGTGCGGGACAACGAAGAACCGTCCCGGCGGCGGACGAAAGTTCCGTCTTCGAGAAAGGAACCGTCCAGGCGTTCTTGCCGGTGTATTCGCCGTGGCTTTTGATCTCCGTGCCAAGGCCAAAGTAGAACCAACCGTCCAAATAGGCAAATGCACGTGCGAATGTGGGAGCCGCGAACCAGAAGAGGTCTTTGAAATGCTCGCCGTCGTCGGAAACGCTCACATAGTTTCGAAACGTCTTCGTCCCAGCATCGGCGAGGGCGTAGAGCAGATAGACCTTTCCGTTCTGCACGAGCGTAAACCATGGCGTGGCACCTTGGGGCAGCACGATGCGACGCGCGTGGAACATCTCCGGACCATCCTCGGCGACATAGGCGCCAATCGGGGCCATCTGGTGGTCGTTGTGCGTACTGCCGCCGAGATAGACAAGCCGCCGGCCGAGGGCACTGACTCGCCCGAGCTTCAGGCATTCATCCGCAACCTCGAAGGTCGCCGGGAATACATTGAAAGGCTTCGCCGTTGGGACCCGCTTGAATCTTCCGCCGGCCTTGCGCCGCGCCACCACGGTTTGACCGGGGATATCCCATTGGAAAGATTGAAATGTGCGCACTTGTCTTTGTTCCGCCAATTTCGCCTCGCTGACTGTCGCCACCACATACAGCGTGTCAGGGAAACGAAGGAACGAATAGTAGCGCACGTCCTGCATCCAGTCAAATGTCGCACCGCGATCACGTGACTCGTAGAGGCCGTACCCGCAGGCAATCAAGCGTCCGTCGAACTCCACCATGTCGTAACAGTGGAGCCCCATCGGCAGGGTCCGCACCTTTTCCCAAGTCGCATCCGCACCCGGACGGCGCCGATAGAAGTTGCCCCACCTCCAATTCTCGGTCGGGTCGTGTCCGGGAATGTAGAGCGCACCATCTGAAAACACACGAAACACATCGATCTGTTCATCGGGCACACGCCCTTCCTGGATGAACTTCTGCGACTTCGGTTCGTAGGCGAAAATCGGCACAGGACCGCATCCCGTAGCCGGACCGCCATTCGAACTGTTACCGCAGCCGATGTAGACGCGTCCGTCAAAGGCGCACATCGTCCAGATGTTCCGTGCATACGCACCGCTGCCTTTCCGAAAGGAATCCGGATAGCGTGTCGACAACGGCGACCCTAGAGTTTCCATTCGGTCCGTCATATCGACGGCCGAAGAAGACGGTACGGGATACGCCTGAACGGCACAGACCATCCAGGCGATCCCAAGAAAGAGTTTCGCTTTCGCGTCCAACTTATTTCTTTTCCGTACCGACCGTCACCCGATAGCGGTTGACGAGCTTTTCGCCCTTGGCGATTTTCGTATCGCCGCGAATGCAGAAACTCGGCGCAATGCCAAGCTGCGTGTCGACGCGCCAGGGATTCGGATAGCCGGGGTTGCCGGGCAGATCTTCAATCCGCACAACGCCGTTCTGCGTCAGGCCCTCGATCGGCATCGACACTTCAACCCATTCCGCCACCTGCTGTTCCGCCGCGCGGTTCTTCTTGCCGCGCGAGTTGCGAGCCTCCTGGAGCTTGCGGTTTTTCGGCCGATAGGGCATACGCAGGAAAAGTCCGCCATACGCCCATTTGCCGATGGTCGCCTCGTTCTCGGCCGCGAGGGTCCAGGTGACGTTCATGACGTAGTTCGTACCCAGATCTTCCAGCGCCCAGGCCTGCGTTTCGGTGAAGACAGGCGTGCCGTCGGGTTTCGTCCAATGCGCCTTCACTTCCCAGGTCGCCTTCGAACCATTCACCACAGGCTTCGCCATCGGCTCGCAGTGGAAGCGGTCCTTTTCCTCTTCCCAGAAGTTGACGCCGTTCACGACATGCAGCCCCGTGTAGAGGCCGCGCTGCCAGAGGTGATGGCCAGGCGCATACTCGGTGAACACGCCTTTCCCGCCCGGACCCATCAGCGGATGGATGTAGGGACGGCACGCGCGGCCGGCATGCTGTTCAAGAACCACCGAACCATCCGTGCGCTGAATGCGCCAACCATCCGGCAACTGAAACGCCGCAAGCGCGGCAAACAAAAGACTACACGCGAACATCGTTCAAGCTCCATCCGTTGAGGTAAGGACGCGTTGCGAGCAGCGCATTCGCGTCGGGATCATTTGTATAACGGCAGGTCGTACAATCGAAATCGAGGCGATGTCCGCGTTTGATGGCGTGCATGCCGATCTGCGCGACCAGATCCGAATGCCACGCACGCTCCGGCTGCGTGAGCACACATTCGCGCCGTCCGGCACGCACGGTCTCCACGAAGTCGGCAATGACGCCACCCTTCACATACGGCAGCTGCTTCGGCATCTTGCCGGGCTTGAGCGCCGTCTTGGCGATGTTGGGAATGGACGTCTTGAACCCGCGGTCTTCGCCCTGGCTCCAGCCCTTCGTACCGACGAAGCGGAATCCATGGACCAACCCGAACTTGTTCGTATCGTTCTCGACGAAATGAAGACGAAGACCGTCCTTGTAGGTGTAGGTGACATCCCACGAAACTGCCGTATCGGTGAGACCCGACCCCGGATACGGGAACGTGCCGAAACCTTCCACGCTGACAGGCGTTTCATCCTCGCGGCGAAGGCCGAACTGCGCGAGGTCGAGATAATGGCAGCCCCAGCATTGGAACATGCCGTTCGGCGAGTAGGCGCTCATCAGCTCCGTCGGCCAAATGGACAGCTTCTTACGGTGATACGGCGTGATCGCGCACGGACCGCACCAGCGCTTCCAGTCGATATCCGCCGGAACCGGTTCCTCCGGCAGATGGGCCCAGTGCCGATTGCCGACGGTCGAGCAGATGACCTCCTTGATTTCGCCGAGTTCACCGTTGAGCGCGAGTTCGGCCGCCCAGCGGAAATTCTGTTCGGCGCGGCGATTGAAACCGATCTGCAGAACCACGCCTTTCTTCTTGGCGGCCTCGACAATGAGCCGGCCTTCTTCCGCCGACGGCGCCACCGGCTTTTCCTGGAACACGTGCTTGCCGTTCTGGATGGCGCAAAGCGTGATGTAGGGGTGCCAGTGAAGATTCGTCGTCACCATGACCGCATCGATGTCCTTCGCCGTGCAGATGTCACGGAACTCGGGCGTCGTACGCACACCGTGCTTCGGTCCATAGAAGTTGCTCACTGTCTTGAGTGCGCGTTTGAAGCGCTGCTGATTGCAGTCCGCCAACGCGACGACGCGCACGTTGGGGTTGCCGAGGAACCCCACGAGATCGCCATGTCCACGCGCACCGATGCCAATGGCACCAAGAGTAAATTTATTCGACGGCGCATTTGCACCCAATACCGATGACGGCACAAGTGTGGGCGCGACACCAGCAGCCAAAAGTCCGTTAAGGAACCCTTTTCGTGTTGTATTCATTTTTCTCTCCTTGTTTTAAAAAATCATTCTTCCTGTTGATCGACGCGCAGCCGGAAAAACCGGGCCGGCTCCACCGGCTGTTGAATGCGGCGCCGCTCCACCGGCAACGGCAGGACTTTTCCCAATTCCACTTCTTCGACAACGGGACCCTGAAGAGAATTACGACCGATCAACTTCAGTCGTCCGTTCAACGTACACGGCGTCAAGGTGCCGCCGATCGAGAGCGCGCCGTCGATGAACAGTCCCTTGCCGTTCGCATCGAAGCCAAACGCCGGAATCCACAACTGCAGAGTCTCGTTCGTCGGCGGTACGTTGAGCAGATAGCAGGCATTCAACTGCGCGGCATCCAAAACGAACGTCGCAATTGCCTCGGTTCCGGCCGGTGTCGCGCCGAGTGCGACAAGCCATTCGCGCCGAGCATCCGTCGAGGACGCCAAGTCGGCGACGGCCTGTGCCGCGACTTCGTCGACCGGGGCCACATACGACGCACGCCACTGCGACTCGTCCGTCACGGTCGACGAGAAATCGCGCGCGACGAAAAACGCCCCCGTGCCATCACATGCCTTGTCCCACCAGTTGGCATCGACCGTGAGCGTTTGAACAAGGGCGCCCGTCCCCGCGAAGACCGCCATCTCCACACGACCGTTCGTGATCTTCGCCGTCGGCCACCAGTCCGCCCGCGCAAGGGTGAGGATGCCTCCGGCCGCAATCATCGACCCTTCGGGCAAGGTGAGATCGAGCGACGGTTCTTTACCCGCCTTCGCACAGGTGAGACGCACCCCCGTGAGATCAAGCGCAGCCGAAGCGTTGAGATTCGTGAACACGATGAACTCGGCACCGTCGCCGCCTTCCTCTCGCGTACTGCTCATCACTTCGTACACACGCAACGACCGACGCACCGCCTCGGCGCGGGGGTCTGTCCCCTTCACCGTCACTTCCTCGAGCGCGGACCATTCACCGTTCGCCGCCTGAAGGCGCGCCTTGTAGTGCGTCTCACCTGGCGGCACCACGAGTCCGGTGCCAGAATACACCTGCGCGGATGCATTGACGCGTCCACCCTCTTGGCGCGGATCGGACCCATCCGCCGTATAGTAGATGGTTCCCGTCGAGGCCTGCTGGAAATAGAGACGCGCATTCTCCGTGAATTCGGTACCGTCGGCCACCGTTTCATTCGCAGCGTCAATGGCCGTCGGTGCATCGACGGAAGGATACCATCCGCGCGCACGATAGTAGGCAAGGTGATAAGTTGGACGCTGCCGCAGGAATTCAATGCCGTAGTGTTCGCAATCGTTCAACCAGGTCGTCCGATTCGCATGCGTGGAAGGCACCGCACCCCAGCGGGCGACTTCGGCGACAATCGCCTCGTCGATCTCCGCCATGCGCGCACGGAAACGCGCCTCGTTCATCGGGAACGTCAGAGCGCCGCCCGCACGCAGGCAATGCTTGTAGAAACGATCCGCCACAACCATTCGGTACTCAGCGTTGTCGCAGAGCCGCCAGTGGAAACGCGCCGGGCAGAAGGTCGTAAAGTCTCTGCCGAGATCGGTCACATCCAGCTGCGCACTCCGTGAGGTGGAGGCGAAGCGCTCCGTGAAACCAAAGGCCCATTCCGCATCGTGGCGGGTGTAGAGGAATCCGTCCTCAGCGCCTTCGCCATCGACACGATTGCGAAATGCCATGATGTTGTTTTCCTGGTTGATGAAACACTTGGCGCTGGAGGGACAGTCGCTGTCCGAAACGAAATGGCTTTGCAGCATGTAGTCGACAAGATTCGTCACATTCAGATAGACCGGATAGTCCGGATTGCGCGAACCATCGGCGTTGAGTCCGCGGACACGGTTATAGTTCGCGGGGTAGGCCGCGCCGAATCCTTCGGAATTGACAATGCGCAGGAATTCGGATGTCGCCGTCGTCTCGCCTTCGACGACACCGGTGATGTAACCCGGCTGGGAGGTACGAATGACATCGTAGTGAGAGGCCTTGCCGCCATTGACGGATGCCGCATATTCCTGCGAACAGCGTTCCTCGTACATGTAAAGGCCCCAGTAGATGCCATTGAGGAACAAGTGGAAGTAGCGCGTACGGTGACCGGGATGTCCCATCGCCCGCTGCGAATCGCGCGAGAACACATCGTGTACCATCGTCTCGAACTTGTCGCCATTGGCGTAGGACTGGTTCTGATCGGTGCGCAAGTCGATCTTGTCGATTTCATCCGGACCCTCCGCGCCGAAGAGCGGGAAGGCGAGTTTGCGCGCACCGTAGACATCGCGGAAGAAAATCCGGAACGAATGTTTGGGGTAGCCCGAACCACGACTTGCCGCGCCGCGAATGCGCAGTCCGCACGCCGTCGAAAACTCATCGTCGGGGTCGCGCGGGTTGATCTGTTCGATGAGCGTATGACGTTCCCAGGTACGACCTTCCTGACTCGCATTCACATAGATGCCCGTGGAGGCATTGAAGAGATTCTGCGGATCGATCACAAGAGAGACCGTCAATGTTGAATTGGTGAAACCGTGGTAAAGGCGCGCGCCGTCGTTGTTCAGAATCGAGGACCGCATACCATAGACCATCTTCTGTCCGTTGACGGAATTGCTCGCCGGGAAGCCCGCCGGCGTTCCGCTTTGCGTCACAACATCCGACGCGAAAAGATAGCTCGCGCTCGTATCGCGCTGCAACACCGACTGCGCATCGATCACGGCGGCGCGAACGACGGTGGTCCGTGAAACGGTGAAGGGCGCCGTGTAGCGAGTGGAGGCCGTCGTGGGCGACCTGCCATCCGTCGTGTAGTAGATTGCCGCATTCGTTGCCGATTCACAACTGAGAGCGAGCGTGAAGGATGAGGTCTTCCAGCCGTGCGGCTCGGAGAATTTCACCAAAGGCGTCGGCAGATGTCGAGATGCTGTTGTGTTCGCGGCCCCAGGAGTTGGAATGGAAAAGACTGCGAGCGCATCCTCGGAAGGCAGACGACCGGTCGAATAGTCATCCAACTGGAAATCAAAGTCAATCACGTCGACCACCGTCTTCTCGGGCGTCGCAAGGGCAATCGTTTCACCATCGGCGGCGAGTCCAAGAGGTGCGTGTGCGTCTCGCGCATCCCAGTCCGTCTCTTCGGTATCAAGAAAGACCACGAGGAATCCGTGCGCGGGGATGAGGGCGGGACCTTCAATCGTCACCCACTTGTCCTTTTTCGGCGACTTGTCGGAAAGCAGCCAGCCCGCGACATCAAGCGCACTATCGCTCGTGTTGGCAAGCTCGATCCAGTCGAGGCCCTTGATACCATTCGATGTCTTGAGTCCTGTTTTGTTGGACGCCATAATTTCATTCACATGGATGAAATCGGCAATCGCGTGAACGACGGGACGCCCATCATCGGGCAACGTCATCGCACCCGATCCCGCATGGAACGTCATCGCCGACGAACTGAGGAAGTAACCTTCGGCAGGAATGAACGAAACGGCCACAAGCGAACCACTCGGCACCCAATAGGTTCCATCGGCTTGAGGCTGTATACAACGACCACCGACTGCGACTGCTGCCACCGTCATCTTCTCGAGGGACGGAATCGTCAGAGGGATGTCATTCCCGGGTGATTCCGTTGTCGTTCCGGTCAGCGAACGGATTTCGCCACCGCCCTGGAATCCAACCGTCTGTACGGTCGCAGGTCCAGCAGGGAAAACGACACGGCACCATTCCGTACCCTGGTCGGTCAATGAAATGCCGTCGACCTGATAGCGAACTTCGTTCGCACCATTGTTGGATCGATAGGCGATTGAAATCGCCACGGGGACAGACCCCTTGGGCTTTGAGCCGGAAAGACGGTGCCAGACGTTTGTACTTCCCCGTGCTGCAGCCACACATCCGTAGTAGTTCGTTGTTCCATCCGCTTCAACAAGCGCAATCAGTCCACCCTTGAAAGCGGAATCGATCGTAGGCATCTGATACATCGGCGGCATCACAATCGTCGTACTGACGACGGGCTGCACCTCAACAGGCTTTGGCAGCGAAAGCTCAAACGTATGGCATGTGGCATCCGCAAAAAGGTTCAGCCAGCGGGCCCCTTCTTCTCCTTGGAGCGTTACACCGGCAACCCCCTGCCATGTTCCCACTCCGGGGATCCACCAGTCATCGACTCCGCGCGTCCAGGAAGCATAGTCCTTTACACCGGCATCAAACCACGGGAACTCTTCGGTGCGACCGATCTGCGCACCGAAGAGGACGACCCCTGCCAGAAGAACGTGTTTGAGTGCTTTCATTTACAAAGTGCCCGTCGAAGCGTTGACCTGCTCACCTATCATTCAAATTCAGACTCGGGCACGGTCACGGGCGCAAAAAGTTCCTGCCCGTCGAGTTTCACCGCGATCGTATCGCCACGACAGGTGATTTCAACCGTATGCCAGACATCGCGCGTAAGCTGTCCCTTGCGCTCGGCCCAGATCCGCTGACCTGCCGTACCGCCGAATCCGCGCGTGTCGATCGCATGTTTCGTATTCGACCAACCACCGAGGTTCACCATGATGAAACGGTTCTCGCTCTCGCGGCGAACTTCGAAGACACTGCCCTCCAGCCCTGACAAGCAACGGGTCTGATAGCGAATCACGCAGTCACTCCAGGCCGGACCGCCAAAGACAAGTTCGGTCTCGCAGGCTTTCGCATTCGACTGTCTCAGAACACCCTCGTTCAACGTCCACTTCGCCTCGCGGCCACAGAGCGATTGCGCCGGGTCGGGCAATCCTTTCCACAATACAGTCCCCTCCAACGACGTGATCGTCAAGTCGCGGAACTCAACCTCCGTATTCCATGTACGAAATGCATACGAACCATACTGCTTGCCGTCACGTTTCCACACGGCAGAATACCCGCCTTTTTCCAAACGATCACGATAGGGCACATTGATATCGCCATAAGCGCCCTCCCACGTGTAGACAGTCGGTCCACGCTGGTAGGCCACGCGTCCGCGGCAGGCACTGACGCGCGGATCGGCAACGACCTTTTGAAGCGGCATCTGCAATGTCCACGTATAATCGGCCGAAGAGGAAGACGTCGCGATCGGTTTCAGCACGCGATACCCATGCGGAACCTCCGGCGAAACCTGGTACAATGCGGATTCCGCGCGGTTCGGGAAACGTACGCTAACCGCGAAGTCCGGCGAAGGCGACACGGTCAAATTGAAGCGATTGCCGTTCGGATAATCGGTCACCATCTTTGCATGATAGGTCCGACCGTTCAGGACCACGTCACTTTCGCAATTCATGAAATGGTCGACGAAAAGCGTCTTCCCGTCACGCGAGAAGGTGTACATCGTGTCCTTGAGCGCCAAGAGCGTTCGAGGGATGTTGCCGATGCAGCACGGACAACCATGCCACGGATAGTGGCGTTCGCGTCCGTTCGGCGGATTACGATAGAGGAAGTTTCGGCCGTCATTCGAAATCGAACCGAGAACCAGATTGTAAAGAAGGCGTTCGCGCACATCTTCCGTACGGTTGTCACCGCCGCCGGCGGTACGCAGCTCCGTGCACCAAAAGCTCATTCCGCACGACGCGCAGGCTTCACAATAACCGTTCAGCGTCAGATCGTAGTCAGGACCGAAAGCTTCGCCATATTCGCTCGCTCCAACACCGCCGGTAATGTATTCCTTTTTATCAATGGCATTCGCGAAAATCCGTTCAGCCGCGAGTCCAAGCTTCGTATCGTTCAAACGACTTGCGATTCCCGCCATGGCCGTGTAGAAATAAGTCGCGCGAACGGCATGTCCCGTCGCCTCGGACATTTCCTCTGCAGGACGCTCGCTCTGATTGTAGGACGGTTTGAAATGATGAACGCCCTTACCCGTCGAATGCTGGTGACGAACGAAGTACTGAGCCAGCTTTGCATATTTCCGTCCCGATCCCTTTCCATTCCATTTCTCGCAGGCATCGGCCAAACGCAAGAAGGCATATTCGATTCCTGGGTGTCCATTCGTCCAAGTCCGCTTTGGTGCCGGGCCGAATGTCGCGTCAAGCAGATCGGCGCAACGAATCGCCGCATCAAACAAACGACGATCCTTTCCACGCGTCATTCGAATATGGGCAACACCCATTTCGATGAAATAGCCCATCACATAAAATTCGTGATTGGCGGCGTTACTGAAATGAGGAAGTCTCTTCAACGCATGAAAAGAATGGATATAACCATCCTTCTCCTGAGCTGCGAGAAAGATCGGAATCCATTCCTCGAGTTTAGCTCTCAGAAATTGATTTGTCTTGCGCCACTGTTCGTCTTGACCGGGATCGATTTCCAATGCCAGGCAAATCGATTCAACCGTATTATAAGGATAGGCGTCGCTCCAAGGGCATCCTTTGAATTTCACCGAAGGTTTTTTGCCGGCATTGATCTCTGCCGTCGCGACAAGGTTCAACATCTCCTCGCCTCGACCGCCCTTTTCCATCTGGCGAATGCAATGCGGAATCCATTCCACGGCGAGTTTACGAAACTCGCCGCGCCAAAAGCCATTGACCTTGACATCCAACTGCGGCACGTGGTCGACCACGCGCACATCTTGTGAAAAGCCGAAAAGACTCACGACACAGGCGAGCCCGAAAATGGCGATACTTTTCTTTAGCATTTTAAACCTTTCTTCGAAATGCTACTATTATGGCAAAATGGCAGGGAATAATCAACCCGAAAGGAGGGGGGGGTAGTACCACGACGGATAGGCGCCAGAGCCCCCCGCGCAGAGGGCCCGGGCGCCTATCCGTCGTGCTAATACACCCGCGCAACAGGCCCCGGCGCCTA
>JAZUGW010000214.1:0-14160 GCA_045641465.1 Kiritimatiellia bacterium
TGACTCTTAATCACTGGGTCGTGGGTTCGAGTCCCTCTGCTCCTACCATTCACAACAAGACGCGTGGCTAGGTAGCTCAGTTGGTAGAGCAACGGACTGAAAATCCGTGTGTCGCCGGTTCGATCCCGGCCTTGGCCACCACTTCATTGACAAGCTCCGAGAAATCGGAGTTTTTTTTTATCCACTGTCTGATTTTGTTCCGGTTGCACTGGTCGTGGTTTTTGCAGGGTTTTATTTCCGTCGTCCGACGCGGCTGTCCCGAATCCTGTTTGCGTCTTCATTGTGTTTTTGGCTGTTGAACGGAATGGGTGTCTTGATGATCTGGAAATGATTTTCGAAAGCATCCCTCAGACATGCGTTGGTATCGGCGAAATGGCTGTGGCACGGCGGATGTGAACGAATATCCTTTGAGGTCTGCGACGAAAAATGATACAATGTTGCGGACCTTGTGAGGAAACGAGTATGAATCTTAATGGTCTCGAGGAAAGGAACATGATGATGAACGGTAAGATCGTACTGGAGGACGAGCGCGGGAGATTCAAGCTTCGCTATGTCAAGCGCGGCAGCATTCTCCTTAAGACGGATCTCTGCGAGGAGACAGAACGAAAATGAAAGAGCTCATAAAGCTCATATGTGTCTTTACGACTATTCTCGTTTTGGGGCTGGTCGGATTGAGCGCGTTTTTCTTCGTCGCGGGGCGGGACATCGATCCGCCGGATGTGAGCGACGTGTTGCCGCCGCCGGTGTCGCCGATTGCCGAGGCGGAGAACATGGTGCCGATTTTGATGGCGGCCACGAACCAGTTGGCGCTGACTCAAGAGGACCTGCATTTCATCAGCAATTGTTATCGGAGGGACGGTTGGGATCATCGTCTGTGGAACGGTGAAAGGGGGAATCGTCCGCTGACGGCAGAAGAATCGGCCGCCTGGGCCGATCGCATCCTGGCAACGAATGCGACGCTTTTTGCCGTGTTTGACGAGGCGGCGAAACGTCCCCGTGCGCAGTACCCGGCCGATCTTGTTGCCGCGTTCACGAATGGGTGGCATGGCAGTGAGGATCCTCGTTTCCGTACGATCGGGAATTTCGAGCTGGCCTCTTACCGGTATGGCGAACTGGTGGCGCTACAGGCGCGGCGTCTGCGCGAATGCGGACAGGTGGCCGCGGCGGTGAAGATGCTGCTTGACGACGGGGAGATGTTTGCCCACCTTTCGTATCGGCTGGAAAACGACTGTCTGGTCGTTCTCTTCCATTCGCCTGTTTCGCCCCTGGCAGACGAATTGGTACAGGCGGCGCTTGCCTGCGAGTTGCCGCCGGAGACGGTTCGCGCGATTGATGCGGCCTTGACGCGGTGGACGAAGGACTTTCGTCTGGCCTTCCTGCGGATGAATCGCTGGTCTGTTCTGCGCGCGAAGAATGTCTTCCCGCGCTGGAGGCATCAGAAGAAGAATCCCGTGATCGCGATTCGGGGTGGTCCGTTCGAGTGTGTGCTGTCGGCGGACAGTCCGAAATGGCTTGAAGAGTTGGTCCGAGGGGCTAGCAAGGTCGCCTTGTCGTTCCCCGGTTACGAGCGGTATCTGTTCCAGCCGAATCGTTCGGTCGGCGAGTTGGCGGATATTGTCCGAGAGACGGAACCCTATGTCTGTTCTCTTCCTTACACCGTGGAGACGCGGGCGCGTTGCCGGGCTTTCGAGGTGGCTCATCCCTCAGACGTGCGTTGGTGTCGGCGAAATGGCTGTGGCACGGCGGATGTGAACGGGCATCTCCAGTGGATGGATGGCCGAAATCTCGGGTTGCACGCCTTCCGGACCGAATCGCAACGGGTGGCCCTTGCCGCCGCATGTTATCGGCGTCAACACGGATGCTACCC
Organism: Kiritimatiellia bacterium; assembly: GCA_045641465.1. Taxonomy (GTDB): domain Bacteria; phylum Verrucomicrobiota; class Kiritimatiellia; order RFP12; family UBA1067; genus RUG572. The sequence continues at coordinate 1,868 of JAZUGW010000214.1, forward strand.
GCCGACGCTTGAAGCCCTGGTCCCTGCGTTTCTCGTCGACGTGCCGCGCGATCCGTTTGACGCGTCCAAGCCGCTGGGGTACAACGCCGAACAAGGTACGTTGCACACGGTCGGAGTCGAGGGCGCCTTCAATGGCAAGATCCGCGACCCGCGCGCGCGTTACGGCGGGCTCATGAAACACGATTGTCGGTACATTTCTCGTCTGGATGGACGCCCAATGGATATTCCGCTGAAGAGCGAAGAGTCGTAGGAGGATTTCAATGAAAACAGAACTTGGCGTGAGTCTGGCGGCGTTGGCGGCATTGGCTGCGCATGGCAGGGATTTTGATCGGGCGACGCTGAATGCGATGCTCGAGAAATTGGCGGCTTCGCCCGAACCGAAGGTGACGCGGGGTCCGATGGCGACGTGCTACAAGATGGCCTTGCCTGTGCCGGTGGAGGTTCGGTACGTCTGCCCGAAGTGTGGAACGGTCACGCGTTTTATGAGCGCCAGAATGAAGAACAACCTGGCGTTCCTGCGCGACGGCGCCGCGGCATTGAAGGGTATGGGCCTCGATATCGCGCTTGACGAATCGTCGTTGTGCCGCGCGTGTTCACCCGGACCGAAAATGCCGCGTGCTGCACGCATGGCAAAGTCGACGGAGGCCTTCGCGGAAGGGGATGAGGTGGTCGTTCTCGATCTGGTAGGACGGCGCGCGCGGGTTGTGCCGCGCCGGAAGGGCCTGTGGGTGTCCGCTCAATACGTCGATCGTGCGAACGCGTGCATTACGGCGGATTCCGTCCGCGTCAGACTGCAGCCGAGGAAGAATGGCAAAGTCGTCGCGTTCTTGAATCGTGGGCACAAGGTCAAGCTCCTGCCCGCCGAGAAGGATGATCCCGCCGGCTGGGTCCGCCTCGAACATGCGGCGTACGGCCTTGAGGAGCGTGGCGTTCTCATGCAGCTGGGCGATCTGAAGGACCTTTCCTACGGTGATGGCGACTTCGCTCTGGAAGAGCGATTCGACAAGGTCTCCTGGGTCATCAACGGCAGACGCACGCGCGCCTGGATGTCGGATGTCAACCTGTTGAGGACATTCCTTTCGGGGCGCTTGGTCCTGAAGGAGTTTCGTGATGAACAGGTGCCGTTGAAGCGGCGTATCGACCGCCTGCGCGAGCTTTTGGGAGAGGCGAAGAAGTGACGGACATTCTTCCATCTGTCGCCGTTCTGGAGTTGACCTACCGCTGCAACCACGCCTGTCGGTTCTGTTCGTGTCCGTGGTTCGGGGGGATGATGACGCCCGAGGCGGAAATGGAGGTCGCGGAATGGAAGCGGCTCATCGAAACTTATGCCGGAATCGGCGTTTCGCAATTCTCGTTCACCGGCGGCGAGGCGCTGATGAAGGAAGGGTGTCTCGAGCTGCTGGACTTCGCCACGAAGTACGGCGCGGTCGGGCTTCTCTCCAACGGACGGCTGGTGACGGATGAAATCATCCGCTTCTGCTCCGACCGCAACATCCGGCTCTCGATGAGTCTGCCGGGGCTTCGGACCTTCCCCGAAAATACGGACAGCAACACCTCCGTTGAAAAGATCTTGTCGCACTTCCGCTACGCACATGAGGTCGGCTGTGCGACGACGGTTGGAATCGCCGTGACGAAACTGAACCTGCCCGAGCTCTATGAGACAATCTCGGCGGCGCTGCTGGCGGGTGCGGATTCGGTTCTGCTCAACCGGTTTCTGCCGGGTGGACGCGGGCTTCGGCATCCCGAACTCCTGTTGACGCCAGCCGAGGTCGTCGAGGCGGCGGATATAGCGGAGGCAGTGTTGAAGCGGACGAATCGCACGGGCCATTTCGGAACGGAGATGCCGCTCTGTCTGATCGATGCGAAGAAGTACGAACATCTCAATGTGACGACAGGCTGCTCTGCGGCGACCGACTTCTTCACCGTCGGCCCGAATGGACGGCTTCGCGTCTGCAACCACAGTCCCATTGAACTCGTACGGTGGCATGAGTGGAAGCGTCTGCCCGACTGCGAAGAGTGGCGGCATTACATGTGTCACGACTATTTGCCGGAGGACTGCGTGGGTTGTTTGGATGCCACGAAGTGCCTAGGGGGCTGTCGAGAGGCAGCACGAGTGTTCCACGGTTCGCCCCTCGCACCGGACCCGCTCTGCGCAAGAACACAGAATTAACTCGAACGCAAGTGTTCCAACTCCAGGCGGACGGGAATTTGACGCGGGGGTGCTAAAAGGTGTATAATTACTTCAGCTTGGCCCGTGCGGGTAGGCGGAGTCGGGATTATGTGAAAGGAGACGGTCTGATGAAAAAGAGTCGGGTGATGGCGCGCGTGATGTTGGCGCTTGGACTGGGTCTGTCTGTGGCTTTCTCGGCGGTTGGTGCAACTGTCGAGGAGGAGTTCGCACAGCCGCCGCGCACGTATGGCATCAACTGCTGGTGGTGGTGGCTTAATGGCAACGTGACGCGCGACGCGATTGTCAAGGACCTCGATGCATTGGCGGCGAAACAGTTCCAGGGGGCGATGATCTTCGATGCCGGCGGCGCCACGCAAGGTGGCCATGCTGCTGTGCCGACGGGACCGCTCTTCGGTTCCCCCGAATGGCTCTCGCTCTTCCGCTATGCGCTTGACGAGGCGGCGAAGCGCGGACTCGAACTCGGCTGCAACATTCAAAGCGGCTGGAACCTCGGCGGCCCCGTGGTGACGCCTGAATACGCCGCGAAGGGACTCGTCTTTTCGCAGGTCGAGCTCGCCGGCGGAACAGAGGCGGGTACGCTGCCGCATCCGCGCGTACGCGACGGCTGGTACCGCGATGTGGCGGTCTATGCCTTCCCGATCGACAAGAAGAAGGTGGCTTCGGCGCCGATCTACTTTTTGGGCGAGAAGTTCGGCGCCCGCGAACTCGGCGGTAGCGCGCCGGATTGCCGACACCTCCTTTCGAATGAACGGAAGGACCGTGCAAAGAAGCATCTCAAGCCCTATCTCGTGTCGATGAAGGACATCCGTGATGTGACGGCGAAACTCGACAAGGAAGGGCGTCTCGCCTGGACCGCTCCCGCCGGCCGCACATGGATGGTCGTGCGCCTCGGCGTGACGCTCACGGGGGCTCGCGTTTCGACGTCCAGCGGCGCCTGGACGGGACAGGTGCTCGACTACATGAGCGAACGGGCTTTTGACTACTACTGGGACCGCGTGGTCGTGCCGCTCTTGAAGGCGGCGGGTCCCCATGTGGGCCGTACGCTCCGTTACTTCGAGACGGACAGCTGGGAATGCGGCGGTATGAACTGGACGGACGCGTCTCGCCCCGATCCGCGCCTCGTTTCGCTGGCGGGTATCGTCGTGGACGACATGGCGCGTACGCATGCGTTCCTGGCGGACTTCCGCAAGTCGATTGCGCGCGCGGTCGAACAGAACCACTATCGCCGCTTCGCGGAACGGTCGCACGCCGTCGGCATCGGCATCCAGCCCGAGTCGGCGGGTCCACATGCGGGTCCGCTCGACGGCCTCAAGAACTACGCCCACAGCGACATCGTGATGAGCGAGTTCTGGGCGCCTTCGCCGCACCGGCCGCGTCCCGTGGACCGCTTCTTCGTCAAGCAGGCCGCCTCGTCGTCGCATGTCCTCAAGGGCCATCGCATCGTGGGCGCGGAATCGTTCACGACGATCGGTCCGCAATGGAACGACTGCCTGGGACAGGCCCAGAAGCCGTCTTTCGACCATGAAGTCTGCTCGGGCCTGATGCGCGTCTATCTGCACACCTACACCTGCTCGCCGGACGAGATGGGCGAACCGGGGCAGGAGTATTTCGCGGGCACGCATTCGAACCGCCATGTAACCTGGTGGAACGAGTCCGACGGGTATTTCACCTATATGCGTCGCGTCCAGTCGATCGTCCAGCGCGGTACGTTCGTCGCGGATGTCCTCTACTACTATGGCGACCATGTGCCGAACATCTATCCGTTCAAGGAGACTGATGCACCGGGCGTTTTGCCGGGGTATGATTACGATGTCGTGGATGAAAACGTGCTGGCGGAGCTCACGGTGAAGCGCGGTCGGGTGGTGGCGCCTTCCGGCCTCACCTACCACGCGCTGATCCTGCCCAAGGAGGGGGTGTTGTCGCCGGCTGCCGCGCGTGCCGTGGCGTCGTTGCGGAAGAAGGGGGCGTGCGTCGTACGCGCGGGCGAGGCGTGGAAGTGCGGGCTTGTGCCCGACTTCGCCGTCGATGGCCTTTCGGCGGACTACGACTACATCCACTACCGTTTGGATGGTAAGGAATTCTACTTTGTCCGAACCACCGTCCTCGAGCCGCGTACCGTCACGGCGACCTTCCGTGTGACGGGCAAGCAGCCGTGGCTCTGGAATCCGCTGGACGGTTCGCGGCGTCCGCTCGGCGTCTTCACGCCGGGCGAAAAGACGACATCGGTGCCGCTTGCGTTCGAACCGGGCGAGGCGTATTTCGTCGTCTTCTCGGACGAGCGTCCGGCCACGCGGCCGACGGAGAACTTCCCGGCGCGTACGGCGCTGCAGGAGGTGACGGGACCGTGGCAGGTCGCCTTCTCGCCGCGCGCAGGCGAGTCCTTTACGGTAACATGGCCGACGCTGCGCGAGTGGACGTCCGAGACGGATCTGCGCATTCGCCACTATGCGGGTGCGGCGACCTATCGGACCTCCTTCGCCTATTCGCCGAAGGCGACGACGGGGCGGCGCGAACTTGAACTCGGCGACGTCAAGGATGTCGGCATCGCACGAGTCACGCTGAACGGCGTCGATCTCGGCTGCGTGTGGACGAAACCGTTCCGTGTGGATGCGACGCGCGCACTCAAGCCGGGGCAAAACGAACTCGTCGTCACGGTCATCAACTCGTGGTACAACCGCGTGCTCGGCGATCAGCTGGAGAAGGCGCCGACCCGCCAGTCGCAGACGAACATTCGCATCAAGGGCGACAGCCTGTCGCCCTCCGGCCTTTTGGGCCCTGTGCGTCTTGTCGATGTGGCATGGTAATGTGGATCGTGGCGTGGGTCGCGGGGAAGAACGCGGTACGGAGGTCTAAAGGGAACGAACATGGAAAAAAGTGAGACAAGTACACGGGCGACGTTGACATCGCGACTTGGGTTTCTGATGCTGGCGGCGGGTTGTGCCGTGGGATTGGGGAATGTGTGGCGGTTCCCCTATGTGACGGGGGCGAACGGCGGTGCGGCCTTTGTGCTGGTGTACCTTTTCTTCCTGGCGATCCTCGGGTTCCCGCTGTTGATGGCCGAACTCGCCGTGGGACGCGGCGCCCAGAAGGGGATCGCCGGCGCCTTGGCGGCGCTGGCGCCTTCACGTTGGTCGAAGGCGTGGGGCGCGCTTGGACTCGTCCTCTTCGCGGGCAACTTCCTGTTGATGATCTACTACACGGATGTGTCGGGGTGGCTGCTCAACTACACGGGCGGCTATCTGCGCGGGGTGCCGTCGCCTGAAGATCCGTCGGCGGCGTTCAAGGCGTTGGTGTCCGACACGACAACCTGCACGGGGTATATGCTCCTCGCGGTTGCGGTGGCGACCGGCATCTGTCTGGCGGGCGTCGTGAAGGGTGTGGAGCGCGCAACGAAGTTCATGATGCTCTCGCTGCTGGCGCTGCTCGTTGTGTTGGCGGTGAAGGCCGTTTCGCTGCCGGGGGCGAAGGAGGGACTTGTCTTCTACCTGGCCCCCGACTGGACGAAGTTCATGTCGCATCCGGTGAAGTCCGTATTCGATGCGATGGGGCAGGCCTTCTTCACGCTTTCGCTTGGCATCGGCGCCATGACGATCTTCGGCAGCTACACGAAACGTACGCATTCGCTCGTGTCGGAAAGTCTGTGGATCATCGTCATCGACACGTTCGTGGCGCTCTTGGCGGGATTCATCATCTTCCCGGCGTGTGCGGCGTACAAGGTACCGTATACGTCGGGACCGGGACTCATCTTCGTCGCGCTGCCGAAGGTGTTTGCGTCCATGCCGGGCGGACGGATGTGGGGATTCGCGTTTTTCCTCTTCCTCTCGTTTGCGGCGCTGACGACCATTGTGGCCGTTTTCGAGTGTCTCATCGGCGGTGTGATGGACGAATGGAAACTGAAGCGCGCCCGAGCCGTTCTGCTTGTAGGCGCAGGAGTGGCGGCGTGTTCGCTGCCGTGCGTTCTTTTCGAGCCGGTCTTGGGATGGGAAGATTTCGCCGTCAGCCAGCTGTGGCTGCCGCTCGGCGGACTGTCCCTCAGCCTTTTCGTCACGCGTCGGACCTTTGGCTGGGGTTGGGAGAATTTCCGCACGGAAGTCTCGACCGGCCGTGGTTTCCGTTTGCCCGCCGGCCTCTATCCCTGGATGGCCTGGGGCGTGCCGATCTTGATCTTTGCCCTCCTCGTCGGCGGTCTTGTACGATTGTAAAAGAAAGGATTGCGGAAATGACGATGCGAATGTTTGGGTTGGCGGCGTGCACGGTGTTGATGCTGCCGCTTTTCGGCGAACCGGTGAAGGCTGTCTGCACCAATGCGCTCACAACGGTCTGGGGACGCGCGGTGACGCCGGAAAATGCATGGCGTGAATATCCGCGGCCGCAGCTGGTGCGCGGGAACTGGACCTCGCTGAACGGCCGCTGGGACTATGCCGTCACTTCCGTGACAACGGACGAGCCCAAATGTTGGGACGGACAGATCCTCGTGCCGTTTCCGATCGAGTCGCCGCTTTCCGGCGTGACGCGCAAGGTCTCGCCCGAAGAGCAGATCTGGTATCGGCGGACGTTCACGGCTTCGCCGCAGCCGGGTACGCGTACGATCCTCAACTTCGAGCGTGTCGATTTTCGCGCGTCCGTCTTCGTCAATGGCGTCGAAGCTCTTGATGTGCCGCATGCCGGCGGCAACGTGCCGTTCAGCGTCGATGTGACGGACTTCGTGCGTTCGGGCGAGAACGAGCTGAAGGTGCTTGTGTGGGATCCTACCGACACGCATGTCGGCGGCATCGGCAAACAGGTTCTGACGCTGCGGACATGCTTCTTCGGTCCTGTCAGCGGCATCTGCGGCGGCGTGTGGCTGGAGACGGTGCCGACGACCTATCTCGCCGACTACCAGGTGAGGACAGATGTCGACCGCCGGACGGTGACAATCGTTCCGGACGTCAAGGGGGCCGTGCGTCGCGCCCGGGTGAAAGTGGGCGTGAGCTTCAAGGGCCAGTCCCTCGCCTCGACGACCGTGCCGGCGGACGAGGCGGCGACGCTTGAACTCCCCGCACCGCTTCACCTCTGGTGCTGTGAAACGCCCCATCTCTACGACCTCGCGATCGAGGTGATTGCGCCGGACGGGACGGTCGACCGCACGACCGGCTACTTCGGTCTGCGTAAAGTGGAGACGAAACTCGATGCACGCGGTATTCGGCGCGTCGCCGTCAATGGCGTCTTCACCTACCTGCTCGCCACGCTCGACCAAGGCTGGTGGCCGGACGGACTCCTCACCCCGCCGTCCGAAGCGGCCTGCCGTTTCGATGTGGACTTCCACAAGCAGGCGGGTTTCAATGCCATCCGCAAGCACATCAAAATCGAGCCGCGCGCGTTCTACGCCTACTGCGACCGCCTCGGCGTGATGGTGATACAGGATATCCCCTCGGGCAGTTCCGATGCGCGTCAGGGCGATCTGGCCTATGCGAATCTGCGCTACGGATTCTACCGCCGGGAACTCAAGGACTGTGTGGACCATCTGCGCAATCATCCGTGCATCGTGATGTGGAATCCATTCAACGAAGGCTGGGGGCAGCCGTCGGCGGACAAGACGCGCCACGTCAACAAGTGGCTCAAGCGGTACGATCCGTCGCGCCTTGTGAACGGTCCGTCGGGCTGGAACGACTATGAGGGCGGTACGACATTGAATTATACGCACTGGTCGTATGCGGATGCGTCCGACCCGGACGTCTACACGGATTGTATCGACCTCCATCACTATCCCGATGCGCGCATGCACCCGGCGAATGCGACGCGCGTGTCCATTCTGGGCGAGTTCGGCGGCTTGGGCGTGCCGTTGCGCGGGCATGTGCAGAATCCGCGAGGCCACGCCTACACGCTGCGCGAGGTGGAAGATCCCGCCTGGCGTCGTGAACAGGCGGCGCGTTACGAGGCGCTTGTGCGTCCTCTCCTTGGGCTGGCGCGTCAGGGCCTTGGCGGCAGCGTCTTCACGGAAGCGCAGGATCAGTTCTGGGAACTGGGTGGATTCGTCACGTTCGACCGTGCGGTCGTGAAATTCGACTATGCCTTCCTGCGCAAGCTCCACGCCGGCATCCTGGCCGCCGCGCGCGAGGCGGCTGAAACGCCACCGCCGCCGTCGCCGAAGGGACCTTCGATCGCCTGGACGGCATCCCCCACGCTCGATCACGGCGAATGGCCGCGTCTCCACGTGCTGGCCGATGGACGCTACGCCCTCACCTATTCGCGCGTGGAGAGTGCGGCGGCGCCGTACTTCAACTATGCGCTTCGGTTCAGTTCCGACCAGGGGCGCACGTGGTCGCCCGTGCAGACGGTCTTTCGGCATTTTGAGCGTCCGTTGACAACCGGCGAAAAGACCGTCTACATGATTCACAATCCCGAACTAACCCAGCTGCCGGCGAATCATCCGCGCCATCCGGGTCGGCTTGTCGCCACCGCCAATCTTCGTCCGGCGAAGGGACCTTCGTCCATCGGATTTTCCGTTTCCGACGACGGCGGGCGCACCTGGCGCGCCCTGCAGCGGCTGCTGCCTGTGGCGGGCGAGTCGGACGCCGTGGCCGCGCGGCGGTGCTGGGAGCCGTTCGTGCAGGTACTGCCGGATGGAACGCTCCATCTCTACTACAGCGATGTGAAGCCCACGCCCGGGAAGCCGAACGAACGGACGGTGTCGTGCTTTGTCTCGACCGATGGCGGCGACACGTGGAAGGGTCCCCGCGTGTCGATCTGCCGTCCTGGCACCTGGGCGGGAATTCCCAGCGCCCTCGTGTGGCGCGACAACCTCTACGTCGCACATGAGGCGCACCCGAAAGGACATCCCGAATGGTGTGCGCGTCCGTACATTTCGCAGTGGTCCCTTGCCAAGCCGAACGACACGGCCGCGCCGTTCTACGAACCCTTTGCCGAGTCGACGCCGAACGGCGTCTATCGGGGTGCGCCGTATCTCGTTGCGACGGAGAACTATTTTGTCCTCTCTGCACAGACGTCGCGTCCGCGCGCGGGCGAGCCTCCGCTCAAGGCGACGCAGCTCGGCGTGTGGGTGCTGCCGAAGCGCGCGGTGGGGCCGACGGGCGAACTGAAGGGATTTGTGCCGGTGGCGAATCCGCTTGGCCGTATCTCGTCGTTGCTCTGGAGCGGTTTGGCGCCGCTCGGCGGCGACGACGTGATGGCCACCTGCCAAAACGGCCATTCGATCATCCTCGTGCGCGGCCGCATTCGGTAGCCTGCGAGGAGGATGAGCAATGATGTGTCGAAGATTGATGTTGTCCTTTTTACTTTGCGTCTTGTCGGGGTTCATGCTGTGCGGGAAGCCGTTCTCGTTTGAATCTTCATCGAAGGAGATTCAGGATTTTGTCGTCTACGGAATGACGAACTGTATTCGCGGGGCGAGCCTCGCAGTGATGCATCTTCGGAGTGATGAAGATCTGCATGATGAAGATGGGTATATGGATAGGTTCCTGGGTTCTGAGTTAGGGCTTGAAGCCTATCGATGTATTGAAATGCTCAAAGGCGATCCGACCGTTGCAGACTATACGGTCTGCTACCTCTATCGGCCGCCGAGAGCGGGATACTGTCTTCCCCCCATTACTTACTATGGCTCGCTCGGCTGTTATGAAGATTGGGGAAGTCCGGAAGGTCAAGTGACCCCGATTGTTGGGGATAGAGAATGGTTGTTTTTCCCGCCCTACGATCCGCAACGGTCAGGCAGTCGGGAATATGTCCAGTTGATGTTCCTGACGCCGGAACCGGTTCTTGATGTGAGAAGACTGTGGCCTCATGGACATGGGCCGCTTTACAAGAAAGTCGGCGAAGATCCTCGCAATTTGACGGCAGACGAATTGATGCGGAAGCTCGGCATTGAACATGTGTTTTCAAATCGCGTGTTTCGCATGAATGCGGGATGCGTGTTTCAAGTCGACTATCCCGTACCCGAATTGGACTGGAGGGGAATGGGGTCTAAGGAAGAACTGGATGCATGTTTGATGAACGCGCGATTGAAAGAAAAAATCTACATGGGCCTTACGCCGACGGAAGTTTCGGAAATCGTTTGTCTTGCGTATGCTGTTGACGGGGACGAGCGGGGCTATGTCGCCGCATGTGCGCGCTGCCCGAGAATTCTGAAACCGGTTGGACGAGTGCAGACGGTGATTGGCCGGCGACTTCTCGCCGCTTTGGAGGCAGGGGGGATGATCCCCGCCAAGAACCGCTTCGCCCGAGCGCGTACGGACGAGACAATCGTCGATGGCGCCGGAGGTGTCGAATGAAAAGAAAATGGTTCGGAATGTCGTTGATTCTTTTCGCGGCCTTGTCGTCATGTGCGGATGCCGATGACACGAAGGCTTGGCGGAAGTACTGGACGCAGCCGGACAGACTTGAATTCATTGTCGCGGGGTTGACGAACTGTATGCGAACGGCGACCATTGCCGTCATGCAACGGCAGAGCAACAAAGGACCGTGTACGGAGGATGCTTTCATGTCGACGGCGTTCGCGGGTGCCCTCGGACTCGAGACCTGGCGTTGCATTGAGATCCTTAAAGGCGATGTGTCCGGTACGGGGAAGGGCACTTGTGGTCTTTATCCGACGGCGCGACGCGCGCGAAAGCTTCCGCCGGTCTCTTATCGTGAAGATGGGAAACCCGGTTATTTCGAGAACGACGACCATCGCTTTGGACATTTCAAGTTGCTTGCGGCAGAAGGGAAGTGGGGAAAGTGGCGTTATTATCCGCCTTATGATCCGTTTGGCCCCAACCTTTATAATCCTGTGTTTCTTCTCTTCTTGACGCCAGAGCATCGCCTGGACCTTGACCGGGTGAATACCGATCGGCTTTGTGATGTCGCGCCGACTGTCGGCAAGAACATTCGCGAAATGACGGCGGAAGACACGATGCACGCACTCAAAGTGGAAACGTCATTTTCGAACCGCGTGTTTCGACTCAACGAAGGGGCCGCCTTTGAAATCGACGCTTCCGTTCTTAAGCCGGGTGAATATGCCGACGTCGAGGAAGGATGGACGAATTCCCCCGGAAGGGTCAATCCGCTTTTGCGTCTTACGTCAGAAGAAGTTTCGGAAATTGTTTTTCTTGCGTATTCTCTCGGTGGGGATACTCATGGCTATTCCGCCGCCAGTGCACGTTGCCCGATGATTCTTAAATCCGTATCGACAATTAAGACACCAATCGGGAAAGCGCTTCTTGAAGCACTTCGAAAGGGTGGCTGGTTTACGAAATGAACGAGGAACCGGGGATTGGAACTGAAGACGGTTTCGTGCTGTCACATTCCTACATTCGAACATTCGCTCGTTGATTGCGCGCCGAGGCAGTTTGGCAGTTAGTCAGTTTAGCAATTGGTAGGGCGCGTTCTCCGAACGCGCCGCAGAGCCGGATAAAAGGGCAATCATTGAGTGTCTCTTGCTTCACCTGGAGTCAAGTGTTACTCCGTCACCTAAAGTCAAGGGTGACGGAGTGAGGCTGCTTTCAGTGACGCGAGTGACGTAGTTTTGTCCACGGGTTGATTAGGTTGCGCGCCGAGTCGGGGAGTACGTACGGAACCTCGTTTCGCTGCCGCGGGCATCTTGCAGGAAGGAAAGAGGCAGGAGACAGGAGGGGATTACGGAGATGCTGGCGCGTTTCCCAATCACTGCGACTCCTACAAAAAGAGGCTCTTCAGGCATAACTGTGGGTCGATATGTGCCGCATAAGTTCATTTGCCCCCAGTGTTTGCGGGCCTGTTCCGTCTTCTCCCGGGGCGCCGAATTTCGATCGACGGGCAGAACGGCATGATTCGGCTCCATGAGTTCCGCGACCGCCGCAGGCGAAGGCGGGTCGTCCGTCCCCGCCGCCCTCCGACCGATTCTCTTCCGAATTGAAATCAAGCCAGCCCCCTCCGAACCGCCCTCCCGGAAAAATGCCTTGGGAGAATTCACGCCGACCGTCGTCGTCGCAGCCAGCCGAGGAGCCGCCGCGGCGTCCGCGCCGTCAGCTCCGCCGCGGGGTCCGCGAGCGCGGGGACGCAATCGGGGTCGAGCCGCAGCGCGAGCGCCGCCTCGAGCGCGACGACTGTCCCCGCGCCCTCCGCGAGGATCTCCGCCGCCCGAGCCCGCGCC
>JAZUGW010000215.1:0-3404 GCA_045641465.1 Kiritimatiellia bacterium
CCTAACATCGTCGGCGCATTTGTTGGCGACGAAATGTCGTCCGGCGGCGTGTTCGTCGTGGCGGGCGGCTTGGAGCCGCCATAGATGACATCGACGATGAAGAGGAACGCGGGGACGATGTGGCTCAACTTGAATTTGTATTTCATGGCGATTACCTCAAGATAAGGGCGGCTCCGGGACGGGTGATTTCCGCGGCGATTTCCGCGGCGGAATTGCCGCGTCCGCAGGTGGTGACTTTGGCGTGGGTGTATCGCCTTGAAACAGCCGAGGGCTGTTTGAAGGCGAAGGTGTAGATCGTGACGTTCGTCGGTAGGGCGTGACCTCCGGGCACGTCGCAACCATCGTCAAACGAAATTCCGTTGGAATGCGGTTGCGGGCGGCCGAAGACGTCCGCCCCTACCATGAACGGTTCGCCACAGTCAACGCCAATGCAAAGCATCGTTTCTTCGGGGGCGAGGTCGCCGTTGGAGTCGGTGTCTTGTCCGAGAGCGACTTGGACGCAGTTCGAGGGCGAGAAGTTGGCCGAGAGGGTCAGCTTGACGCGGCGTCCGAGGGATGGCCAGTTCGTGACGGCGACGTTAACCGAACTTTCGGTGTCGGGGTAGGGGCTTGGTGGTGGAGTCGGCAGTGCTTGTTCGGCACCGACGGCGGCTATGGCAAGCGCGGCAAATGTCGCGCTGATTGTCCTTTTGAGTAGTTTCTTGTTCATTTCGTTGCCTTTTTGAGTTTGGACAAGGGACAGTTCCCCTGTTCAAATCACTAAAAGGCCTTTTGGTGTCTACCCCGGGTAAAACTTTTTCAGATTTTTTTACCCGGGGTGCCCTTGAAAACACCTTTTAGGTTTTTCGGAAAGGAGCAATCGGCTCATGTACTCTGAAACAAATGAACTGCTGAAACAGATCATCACGAAACTTGGGAACATCGAAGGGACAGTTTGCCGGAGGGGGAAACCTTGGCCTTGCGGCCAAGGCGCTGGACAGACGGGAAGCACCAGCGGACGAACGCGGCGGCACGGGACGGGGCGCGTTGGAAAGAAGGGGCGGCAGACCGAGTACATGGAGAAGCAACGGAAGGTGTTTCTCGGCTTTCTTGCGGAGCGGCACGAGTTATCGGGTTTGCGGCGCGTCACATTGGCGCGGGAATGCTGGGCGATCCACCGGCGGGAGTGGGACGCGGCCGCGGAGAAGGGCATCGGGTATTCGAATTACCGGTCATTGGCCAGGGCGAAACTCGTTTGAGTTTTCGGTCGGAAAGGTTTTCACTTTGGCGATCCGTGATAATGGCGTTACAATAGGTGTTATTGTCACGGACATTGACTTGACCCTTTGTTTTCAAGGGCCATTTTCGTTTTCGCGTGATAATGGCGGTGTGATTTGGCTTGTTTAATTATCACGTCTGCGATAATTCTTGCGAACCGTAGGGTGTCGGGTTTTCAGAAGCGATCAGGAGATCGCTTCCCCGATCCCCGACGGCATACGAAGGAACAGAACTATGGCGAATGACAAGATGAGGGTCGTGGCGATCCCGACGGGGTTCAAGACGGGGTGGATGAGACTCGAGACGACGAAGCGGTGGATGCTTCTCAAGTACGGGTACGCGAAGTCGGACAAGAAGTGTCCGTGGCGGCTCACGCTTCTCGTGGAGTCGGGCAAGGAGTATCAGGCGCTCAAGAAGTTCGACTTCCGGACGCAGGTTGCGAAGGTGCTCCAGTGTTCGCGGCGCGATTCGGGCAAGCTACTCAAGCTCGTGGAGGCGGAGCTTGAAAAGCTGAACGACTGAAAACGGGAAAGAAGGTCCGGCCGCCTGTCTCGAAAAACGGGACGGGAGGTCGGACCTGAATTCTCAAATCGGAGGTCAAGATGACATTCCCGGAATATCCGCGGTGCAACGAGGACATCAGGACGTGGCGGGGCCCGCCGGAGTACATGGCCTGCACGATCGTCCACAAGGAGAACGACATGCGGCAGCTGATGGCGTTCAAGAAACTGCGGCAGGTCTTCGCGGACGACCAGAGGTTTCTCGACACGCTGGTCGAAGGGCTCGACATACTCGTCCGATCGAAGAAGATCAGGGTTCCCGCGGCGTGGCTCTACCGTTTCATTGAGAAGGAGGCAATGGCATGTTCAAGGTCAAGATAAGTCATGTTAGCAAGTCAAGTAAGTTCAGTATAGTCAAGGGTCTTGTACATGATCTTGGTACTAGACTAACTACGCACGTTCGCGCGCGCACGCGCGAGGGCGAGGGCGGGGCGGATGCCGCCGAGGACGCGGGGCGGAAGCTGCGGGGCGCGTCGTTCTCGATTGCGCTCATGAGCGCGAGCGCATTGCCGCCGCAGGAGCGCGTACCGCTGTTCTCGGGACAGGTCGTTGACGGCAAGGCGGCGATCCATTTCCGCGAGCTGTCCGTGACCGAATGGCACGAACTTTACGAGAACTGCCGCCGGTACGCGACGTCGTGGTTTCGCCGGTACGGGATGCCGACGGACGAACTCGGGGACACGATCAGCGCGGCGTCCGACGACGCCTACGAGCGCGTGTGCGGGACGCCGGTCGTGAGGAATCTCCCGGCGTTCATGCGCGTGACGGCGTACAAGGCGGTCGCCCAGGCGATCCGTCGGCGCAAGAGCAGGGAAAACCTCGTGTGGATCGATTCCCTGCCGCCCACGATGCCGGATCGGGACGAGACGGACGCCGACGACGAGCTGAACGAGGAGGGCTTTTTCGCGTCCGACTGCGGCGCGGGGGCGGAGCGGATTGTCCAATCGGCTGAATGTTCGGATTGTTCGATCGAACCGCCGTGGCTGCGGCTGTTCCGGCGTGTGCTCGGACGGCAGAAGGGCAAGGCGAAGAAGGTCATCGCGGCGCTCAAGAAGGATTCGCGACCCGCCGTGGCAGCCCAGTTATCTGCCATCCCGAAGAGGACGTTCTGGAGAAATCTCAAAAAAATCAGGGATGACTTCGCCCAATGTTATCAGGCCTATCGACGTTCCCGAGGGGAAAGGCGAGTGGCACACTTTTCGTTCTCGGATTGACTATACGTATGAGGGGGCTGCGATTGAAGTGAGGTACTTCAGCGAGAGGTTCCTTCGGGAGCCCCGCCCCGATGTTTCGCGGCAAGTAAGCGATAAGCGGCGAAGGACAGACGGGCGGGGCGTTTTTTAACGCGCGGCTTGAAGGGCCGCGCATCAAGACGGAGAAAGGAACGGGAAATGGCGACGAAGACGCAGAGCATCGAGGTGAAGGTTGACGAACGCTTGGCGGGAGAGATCGCGGGGAAGGCGGTGCATGGGTGGCATGCGACGACTTACTCCAACGGCAAGCGGAGGGTTTACGTCACTTTCGAGGAGGTGAAGACGGTGGGGGCAAGCGCCTGACGGCGCAGGTCAAGGTTGAAGGTCGAGGTCG
>JAZUGW010000216.1:0-5890 GCA_045641465.1 Kiritimatiellia bacterium
GTGCGCTGGTGGGTGTGTGGTGCGACGGGGAAGGGGTGTAGGACAGGCCCGACGAATTTCATTCGTCGTCCCTGATTTTGTGTCTGGGCTGTGTTGATTGGGTGGGGGACATTTGCTATACTAGTGGAAGCTGTCGGAGAAAGAACGATGTCGGCGTTGAAAGGGGCAATCCCCAAACAATCGAAAGGATTTTTATGAGTAGACTTGAGCAATCGGATCGGGTCCTGAATTTCAATATTCTGATGGGCTTCTCGGCCGTTCAGTGCGGTGTGAAGTATCGCGACTTCGTGTCCGACTACCGCATCCTCTGCGACTGCGGACTCGAATGCAGTGAGCGTTTCGGGCTCGACATCGTTACGGTGATGTCCGATCCGATGCGCGAGACGGAAGGGTATGGTGCCAAGATCGTGATCCCCGAAGACGGCATCCCGTACTCGCCGACGCCGCTCATCAGCGACATCACGCGCTGGGAGCAGGTCGTTCATCGTTTCAATCCGCACGAAGGCCATCGCTGCGAAGAGAACATCAAGGCCGTTGAATACTATCGCCGTCACGTGTCCGACGGACGGTTGATCGCCGGCTGGGTCGAGGGCGCGGTCGCCGAATGCTGCGACTTGCGCGGCTTCGGCGACTTTCTCACCGATCTCGCCAGCGAGGACCATTCCCTGCTTCATGCCTTGCTTTCGACCATTTGCGAACAGGCGAAGGACTATGCGCGGGCACAGGTCGAGGCCGGTGCGGACATCATCGGCATCGGCGATGCGGCCAGTTCGCAGATTTCCCCTCGGATGTTCCGCGAATTCGCCTTCCCCTATCAGAAGGCCATCGTGGATGCTGTCCATGCGGCCGGTGCGAAGACGAAGCTACACATCTGCGGCGACACGACGCGCGTCTTCGACCAGATGATCGAGACGGGCACGGACATCATCGATGTCGACTGGATGGTGGATCTCAAGCGCTGCAAGGAACTTGTGGGGGATCGTCCGACGATTCTCTGCGGCAACTACGATCCCGTTTCCGTCATGCTGCAGGGAACGCCCGAGTCCATTCGCGAACGTGTGAACGCCTGTTGCGACCTCTTCCCGGAGGGACGCTACATTTCCGCCGCCGGCTGCGAAGTGCCGCGCGAGACGCCGCCTGAGAATCTGATGGCGGTCCGCGAGGCCCTTGCGGCGCGGTCGTCGCGTTAAGAAGAATCTACATGAAAGAACGGAGAGTGAAGATGAAAGACGGAATGATTCTGGCTTTGTGCACGATCGCGTGCACGACGATGGCGAAGACGGTTCAGCTGGCACCTGGAATGACGTTTCTCGACCAGCCGATGACGCTGACGGAAAAGGATTCGCACACGCGTTTTGTCGGCGCGGCCGACGGGTCGACCGTCCTTTCGGGCGGTGCGCGCATTACCGGCTGGCACGAGCGCGCCCCCGGCGTGTGGGCGGCGAAGGCGCCGTTCTTTTCCGAGTCGCTCTTCGTCAACGGACGGCGCGCGGTGCGTGCACGTGAACCGAACAAGGGATTCTTCCACGTGAAGAGCATTGCCACGACCGAAAAGGGACGACAGCTCGTCCTGAACGCGCCTCAGGCGGCGAAGGTGAAGGCGGTTCCGGCGGCGGAACTGCCGTTCGCCCAGATGGTGGCGCATGTCAAATGGTCGCTCTTCCGACGGCCGATCGCGGGGGCTGAAGAGACGGCGAATGGTGTGTCCGTCACCTTGCCGCAGATCAAGGACGCGTCGTGGAATCAGCTTAATCCGAACGAACAGTACTTCATCGAGAATCTGCGGAGCGCGTTCGACGAACCGGGCGAATGGTTCTACGACGGCGTGGCGGGCGAGGTGCTGTATCGTCCGCTCCCGGGCGAGACGCTCGCAACGATCGAGGCGATTGCGCCGCGCCAGGGCATGACGACGCTCGTGAAGATGGATGGTGTCCGCGATGTCACTTTTGAAAACGTGACCTTTGCACACACGACGCCGTCGGCCGAAAAGGGACCCTCCACCCACAATGCCTACCAGGCGGCGATTGTCACGCCGGCTTTGGTGAAGGCCGATCGCGCAACGGGCCTTGCCTTTGAACGTTGCGCCTTCCGTCACACGGGCGCCTACGCGATTCATCTTGAGAACGACTGCGTGAGCAATCGGATCGTCTCGTGCCGGTTCGAAGACCTCGGCTCGGGCGGCGTGAAGATCGGCCCGTTCGACGGTCGCTCGCTGCCGGGTGCGAAGGATCCGAAGAATCCCGTTGCAAAGGGCGCCGTCATGCGTCCGCCCGCACCGACGTCCTTCAACGTGGTTTCGAACTGTCTCATTCGTGCGGGCGGCCGCTTCTACGAGTCGGGCATCGGCGTGATCATCGGCCATTCGTCGGACAACCAGGTCGTCAAGAATACGATCGAGGACTTCTTCTACACCGGCATTTCCGTCGGCTGGGTGTGGGGATACTCGGGATCGTATGCGCAGCGCAATCAGATCGGCTACAACCGCATCCGCAAGATCGGCCAGCGTGCGCTGTCCGACATGGGGGGCATCTATACGCTCGGCACGAGCTTTGGCACGCGTCTCTACAACAACGTGATTTCCGATATCGACGCCTACACCTATGGCGGCTGGGGACTCTATCCCGATGAAGGCAGCGAGGGCATCACACTTGAGAACAACCTTGTCTACGACACGAAGGACGCCTCGATGCACCAGCATTATGGACGCAACAACATCCTTCGCAACAATATTCTTTGCTTCTCGCGTGAGTGCCAAGTGGCGGTGACGCGCGTGGAGCCGCATCGGTCGATGACGATCGAGCGGAACATCCTCTACTGGCAGAAGGGCGATGCGTTCGGTACGCGCTACCGTGGCATCGCCAACGGTGCGAAACTCGACTGGTCGAAGAACCTTTGGTGGTGTTGCGCCGGCGAACCGCGCTTCAACGGCAAGTCCTATGCCGAGTGGCAGACCGGTGGCCGTGACGCGGGAGGTCTCGTCGCCGACCCGGGTTTTGTCAATCCGACCGCGCGTGATTTCCGTTTGCGTCCCGGCTCGCCCGCGCTGAAGCTCGGTTTCAAGCCCTTCGACCCCGCCGAAGCCGGATGCAACCTCACGTTAAACCGTTGACGGTTTGGGGAAGCTTTGGTAAGATATCCGCGTGGGGAAGAGTTCTAAGAGACAATTGTTTAGACGAGGAAAGTGTTATGCGTGTTTTATCGTTTTCTGCCGGGATGGCGTGTGCTGTCATGCTTGGCGTGTCGAATGGATTCGCGGCCGCGTCCGGAGCGGCCCCCGCACCGGCCGGCAAACCTGCGGTTAAGACTGCGGCGCCGTGTCCTGTGAAACCCGTGCCGACGGCTAAGGCCGCAGCCAAGCCTGCGCCGAAGCCTGCGGCCAAGCCCGCGCCGAAGCCCGCCCCCAAGCCGTTCCTTGTTGACCGGTTCGTTTCCGGTGGCGCAGGGAATTGCGAGGAGATCGTCTTTACGACCCGTACCTTCATGCCGGATGGGCACTGGTATGCGAATTTCTCCTACTATTGCCTCACGGAGAACGATCCGGCCTATGGAAAGGGTGGACGCCTCTGCGCCTACAATTTCAAGACGAAGAAATTGCGGGTGCTGCTGGAAGACCTGGAAGGCAGCATGCGCGACCCCTGCGTGCATTATGACGGGAAGACGATTCTCTTCGCGTACCGTCCGCACGATTCGGCCAACTATCATCTCTACACGATCGGGTCGGACGGCAAGAACCTCAAGCAGCTGACCTCGGGCGAATACGACGACCTCGAGCCGTGCTGGCTGCCGGACGGCAACGTCGTCTTCATCTCCTCGCGCTGCCGTCGGTGGGTGAACTGCTGGCATGTGCAAGTGGGCACGATCTTCCGCATGAAGGCGGATGGCACGGACATTCGCATGCTGTCGGCGAACAGCGAGCAGGACAACACGCCGTGGGTCCTGCCTGACGGACGCGTGCTCTACATGCGCTGGGAATACGTGGACCGCTGCCAGGTGACGTACCATCATCTCTGGACGATGAATCCGGACGGCACGCAGCACCAGATCTACCAGGGTAATACCTATCCCGGCAGCGTCTACCTCGATGCGAAGCCGATTCCCGGTACCGACATGGCGGTGCTGATCGATTCCCCCGGTCATGGTCGCCGCGACCACGGCGGCAGCGTGAGCGTCGTTTCGACGAAGGACGGTCCCGACATTCGCGCGAACGTGAAGACGGTGTGCAAGGGCACGTTCTACGACCCCTGGGCGTTCTCGGCGGATTCCTTCATGTTCTCGGACGGCACGTCGATTCACCTGGCGAACCGTGCGGGCGCGCGCGAAGTGCTCTTCTCGCTGCCGCCGGAATTCCGCAAGCTCCATCCGAAGCTGATGCTCTTCGAGCCGCGTCCGCTCATGCCGCATGCGCGCGAGCGCATCCTTGCGGACCGTACGGACCCCAAGAAGAAGACGGGCGAGTTCTATCTCGAGAACGTCCTCGAAAGCCGCAGCATGGCGGGTGTGAAGCCGGGCGTCGTCAAGAAGCTGCGCATCTACGAGCTTCTGCCGAAACCGATCAACTTCTCGGGCGGCATGGAGCCGCTCACGTTTGGCGGTTCCTTCTCGCTGCCGCGCCAGCTCGGCACGGTGCCCGTGGAAGATGACGGCAGCGCCTACTTCACGGCGCCCGCCCTGCGTTCGCTCTTCTTCGTCGCGCTCGATGCGGAAGGGCGTGCCGTCAAGCGCATGCAGAGCTTCACGCAGGTGATGCCGGGCGAACGGCAGGGGTGCGTGGGGTGCCATGAGCAGAAGACGCACAACACCGTGCGGCGCGTGAAGAACGTTTCGAAGGCGCTCGCCCGCGGACCCTCCCGCATCGATCCTTCGGAGTTGATGTTCGACGTCGCGGACTTCCCGCGCCACATGCAGCCGGTTCTGGATCGCAACTGCGTGAAGTGCCACAATCCCGACAAGCGTGCGGCGCATCTTGATTTGTGCGGCGATGCGGGTCCGATGTATTCGATGGGCTATCTGGGACTTCTTCTGTGGAACCAGGTCTTCGACGGACGCAACCTCAGTGTCAGCGACTGGCCGCCCTATGCGCGCGGGAGCGGCGGGAGTCCGCTGATGAAGAAGATCGACGGTTCGCACCACGGGGTGAAGCTCGACGAGAAGGATCGTCAGACGGTCATGCAGTGGCTCGACGGTTCGGCGCCCTATGCGGGAACATACGCTGCGCTGGGATGTGGATTCCTCGACGGTATCAAGGGCTTCAACAACGTGACCGTCCGTTCGCCGGGGTACAATGGTACGTCCCGTCGTCCGGCCGCGCAGGCTGCTGTGCCCGTTGTCAAGAAACGCTGTACGGCGTGCCATGCGACGCCCTGCTCGCTCGCGGACGGTAAGTGCATTGCGTTCCCGAACAAGAAGGATCCGCGGAACGGGCGGCTCGCGCGGATGCAGCGCCACTACATCTTCAACTTGAGCCGTCCGGAGAAGTCGCTCTTTCTGATGGCGGCTCTTGCGAAGGAGGCGGGCGGCCTCGGTCTGTGTACGAACGGCCTCGGAAAGGCCGTCTTCGCAACGAAGGACGACCCCGACTATCGTACGATGCTCGCGGCGATCCAGGACGGCAAGGCGATGCTCGACAAGGAGTCGCGCTTCGATCGGCCGGACTTCCAGCCGAACGCCGAATACCTCCGCGAAATGAGGCGCTACGGCATTCTGCCGAAGGACTTCGATCCGACCAAGGACCGTGTCGACCCCTACGAGCTCGACCGCAAGTATTGGGCGATCGACTGGACGACGATCAAATGAAAAATTGAAAATTGAAAATGAAAAATTGAGTGCGGTAGGGCGGGCTCCCCCCGCCCGCCGCCGGAGACCTGGAGGTTGGTTGGGGGGGGCTTCCGGC
>JAZUGW010000217.1:0-12119 GCA_045641465.1 Kiritimatiellia bacterium
ACCGGCGTCTCCACGTTCTCCAACTCGCGGATATAGGCCGTGTTGTCCACGAAATAGCATTCGCGGACCAGCTTCTCGTAGTTCATCACCCCGTAGGGTATCCTGCGCCTCGTGTTCATGGCGGTTATTATACCACAAAGATCCGCCCGAGTCTAACGGCCGAATCGGCTCGGCGTGCCGAGACTTTTCGTCCACGGATTTCACGGATTGCACGGAGAGCGGTTGGACGTGTTTGGGGTAGTACAACGGTAGACAAGCTCTCCGAGCGCGCCGTAATGCCAGATGAAAGAAATTGCCTTCGGGGCAAGACCATAAACAGGCACTTGTCCAGCCTTGCGGCGCGTTCGGAGAACGCGCCCTACCACCGAAGGGACATCCACCGGTCTCTGCGTCCTCCGCGCCCTCTGCGCGAGAAAGATGCCTCACGCGGAGAACGCCGAGAGCGCAGAGGCCCTTCCCACCCCTTCAAAAGCGCCTCGGCATACTTCTTCATGCGCGCCACCCACTACCCTACCCCAGCCATCCTGCGAAACCACAGGCAACAGGCCACTTACCTTAAGAAGAAACTCCGGTGTTGTCTGATAGACATCGGCGCCCCTCCATACCAACGCCAAAACACGCATCCACATCCTTCGTCAACGTTCCGGCAAATGTATCGCGATAGTAGACCTTTCCACTCTTCATACGCCAATCCTCACCTTCAGGCCGAGGACATCTGCCACCTTGAGCAAGATGTCAATCGTCACATTTCCATTTCCCGTCTCAAGATTCGAAAGCGTATGGACAGAAACCCCGCATAACGCAGCCAGTCGCGTCTGCGAAATTTCAAGGGTCTGTCGCCGTTCGACAACATACCGTCCTATCTCTACTTTATTCATTTGAATGAATAATATCATTTTTCATCGCACGATGCAACTCCAAACGAACCAATTCATTCATTAAAATGAATCACTCAGAGGCGATCCCCATGAAGTTCTTTTCCGGTTGAACCGCTTTACCCTACCGACAAACTGACTAACTGCTCCTACTGACTAACTGTCAAACTACGTCCTCTCGCATTGTCTATGGGTGTTTCCAATCACCTAGTTTCACTTGCTGTAGGGCTGCGTCCAGGCGACATAGAGATGCGGGTGCAGATAGGCCGTGCAGCGCGGTGCGCCGGGCGTTTCGAGGCGGGCGCGTACGTAGAGATCGTCGGCCTTGAGCGTGTAGCTCGCTTCCAGCGCCTCGCCTACGCGCCCCTGGACCATTTTCGCGACGACGCCGATCTTCTTACGGTCGTACACCTTGATCTCGCGCACATACATCTTCTGTTCCGCCGGGCGTGCGCCGGGCGGCGTAATCTTGAAGGTAGATTCCGGCGTTTCCTTGAAGTCACGCTTCGAAACGATGAAGCGAATCGTGTGCGCCACGCCCGGTTTCGCTTCCGCACGCATCGTCAGCGTTCCCGTCGCACGGTCGAATTCGACCTTGCTCGGCTCCACGCCCTCACACACCACGCTCTCCCCCGCCTCGAATCCCGCGAGAATCGCCTCGGGCGTAAGCGCGCGCGCACGCACCAAGTTCCAAGCATTTCCCGGCATAAGCATCTTGCCGCCCTCGCCGTGATAGTAGTGCGTATCGTCGTTGCCGAGGCCGTAGAGGAACGGCTGGTTCCGCCGCGCGCGGAAGGCGTTGACAACGTCCCAGAAACGGTCGGTGTCTAAACCGTCGTCAAGAAGCGACGCGGGCGGCGGGAGGGGCGAACCATTGTTGCACTGCTCGAAGAAGCGCACTTCGGGATTGTCGATGAGCACTTCGGGATTGATGTCGTACCAGGTCCAGATGGGATGGTTGAGCATGAAGAGATGCGGACGCGCGAGCTTCTTCGCATAGTTCGCAAAGATGCCACACTCCCGCTTGAGGAAATCCGTAATCACCGCATTCTCAACCCGATACGGAATCCCTCTCGCCATCTCCGGCGGCAGGCCCGGCAGGTTGATGCAGTTCATGTGCAGATTCCGCACCTGGCCCGTGGCCGGGTAGCAGATGCTGCGCGTATCCTCGATGGCCGGCAGCACGAGGAACTTCTCCCGCTCGTTCAGAAGCGCGGAATATTCGGCAAAGGTCTTGAGCCGATACTCGTCCTTGCCGCCGACCGTGCGCTTTTCGGCGTTCGGGAACTGCGCGAGGTAGTCGGCCAGTACATTCTTCGCCACCCGCCTCGCCTGAAGCCACCGGGCGTTGTCATCGGCGAAGAGGTTGTGGTCCGTCAACGCGCAGAAATTGTAGCCGCGGGACTTATACCAGTTGAGCGCCTGCTCGGGGAAGGCGCGTCCATCGGACCAGAACGAATGCGTATGGAGGTTGCCTTTGTACCAGCGTTTCGCCGCCGGCGCCCCCTCCGCACACACGCCTCTCGCCGCCGCAGCAGCCGCAACCGTCTTCACAAAAGTTCTTCTCGTGCAATTCATCTTTGAAACTCCTTTTCTCACTTCGAGGCGGAACGGCGGAACACGGCCGTCAATTTGAAGGGACGCGCCGCGGAAACGACGATCGACGGCTGGTGGGTGCTTCCTTCCTGGATCAAGTCGACATCCCCTTCCCAACCGACAAACGCCTCTCCCGCCGAAAGCGGCGCGGTCGTGATGCGCACCGTGTCGTTGAGCCGCCGCGTAGCCTGATAGGTGCCCGCCTTCGCGCCTGCATCCACAGCGATCGTGCCCGCACCGCGCGTGGCGACTTCCACCTGCAGAACGATGTTCGTCTCGGCATCGAAGGACGCGCCTTCGGGAAGGCGCACCTCCTCGAGCGGAAGATGCTTGTAGCGCACAGCATCCACCGCCGCGTTGATCATCAGCTCCGCCTCGGTGAGCTGCCGCGTGTAGAGACGAAACGCGTGGAACGTTCCACGAAACGCCATCTGCGGACGGCAGGGTTCACCGCCCACCACACAGGGGATCGTGGCGGGGATCGCGCTGAGCGTCCGCTTCGCGGGCGTATCCGCGAGAAGGCCGTTCTTGAACATCTTCCGTTCCTTCGCCCCCACCGTCATCGCAAGCGTCACTTCCTCTTCCGCAAGCGCGTAGGCATTGACGCTATACTCGTTGATCCGCGACCCCTCCTGATAGAAGCGGAACCCTCCGCACTTGCGGTTGATGCTACTGTTGTGCTCGATGGCGAAAGTACCCTTGGGGTCCAACCCGTTGAACTGGCTGAAGAAGCAACCGCGCGCCGTCTGCTGGGCAGGACGGCAGGCGAAGTCCACCGTGAAGGTTCGTCCGGACGCAAGAACCTGAGAGACCGGAAGCCCCAGCGTGACCGGCTGTCCGTCGGCGGCATTCGACCATCCCGCCGCACCCCACACGAGTCCTGTTCCCAGCGCACCGTCGTTGCCGTGCCCCGAAAGATCGGTCCACACGCGCGGCGACGCGCTATGCGCGCCCACACCGGCATTCTCGATGCCGTCAAACGAAACGAAGAGGTCCTTCTGTACATACGAACGCGCCGTCAATCCCGCGCCCCACGCCAAACCGCACAACCCTGCGGCAACCGCCGCAATCATCAGATGTCTCATCTTTTTTCCTTGTTGATCCTGTCAAATTTCAAACGATTACCGCAAAATGATGGCAAGTCCGCTCGGGTGGGGATTGACGATGACGAACTTGTCCCCCTCCACCGTGGCCACCCATCCTTCCTGGACACCCTGGGCATCGCGCGCTGAAACCACCACGGCAGCCGCCTCTTCCGCCGTGAGCGTGCCGGCTGCGGCCAACACATAGCTCTTCGCCGTCGCCTTCGTGGCGAACACGGCTTCGACCGCCGTCAGTTCACGGAGGAAGTCGTCGTTCGTCACGCCTTCGGTCTTCACGCACGCCGTGAGTTTAGCCGCGTCGCCTTCCACATGCCAGACATTGTTCGTGCCCGCGAACCGGAACGCGCCCGCGAGCGCACCGTTTCCTGCGAGCGCTCCGTTGATTGGACACGCCCCCGTCGCTGCCGCGTTCGTGAGCGTGGCGCCCGTGCCAAGCTTCGTTTCGCCGCTCAAGCCGGCCGCTTCCCACTTCTGGGCTTCGAGCAGGCTGGACGCAATCCGGAAGTTGTCCGCACTGAACGCCAGCGTCTTCACGGCGTTTGCCGGATTCACCTTCAGTGCACACGTCGTCTTGTTATCATCCGTCAGCATACCGCCCCAGCCGCCGCCAGCGTCGAACGTCCACACCGTAAACGCATGCCAACCGGCCGACAGCACAACGGCACGGGACTCGGCAACCGTGTAAGAGGACGTTTCAAACACCTTCTCGCCATCAATCGTGAGCGCGATGCGATCGTCGAACTGGCCCGTGAACGACCAACCGCCCTCATTTTCCTTCGGCACATAGAAGTAGCCGTCAAATCGCGTGCTGGTGGCATACAACGCCTTGTCCACACTCTTCGAATTGAATGCAACCACATTTGTCACGCTGTCGAAGCCGCGGTAGATCAGATCTTCGTCTTGATAGGTGGTCGTACTGCCGGCCGCCCCCAGCGTGCGGAATCGAACGCCCGTACGGTACTTGCGGTCGCTCGGCGGGCGGAACGCGATCGTCTCTTCGTCAAAGCGCGTGAGCGCGGACGGATCCGAAACGACCTCTTCGGAATCGTTCACCACATATCCGAGCGCCATGTGCGCGTCCTTCCAATTAGCGGCCATCGGACCCTGGTACCCCGTCATGTCATGCGCAGCCAGAAGGAACGTATGCCATCCTTCCGCAAGCGTGCAACTGCCGGTCCCCACACCCGAGGGGGAAGTTGTCGAGACCACCGTCGTTCCGTCCACCACAAGATAGAGACGGTCGTCGTAGGTGCCGGCGAAGTGCCAGATGCCCGCCTTCTCCGCCGGCACGTAGAATTCGCCGCGATAGACAAGCAGCATGTAATCGCCCATCGGACGCTCCCCCGAAGTGAACGTCTTGTGCAACTGGGCAAATGTGGAGGTGTAGTACGGAAGCGTGCCCATGAACTTCGTGATGGCCGCCGCATCGTAGGTGGCCGAGGTGTACACGAAATCCTGCTTGTTGAAGGTGCCGAACTCCACGAGATTCGTTCCGCCCATATCAATCGTCGCCGAGACCCCGTCCTTGATTTCAAGACCGCCCGCGAAACCGGCCGCGCCAGAGAGATCCGCATTGGCTTCGAGCGTCCACTTGCCCGTGGGGATGCCCTGGAAGAGGCGATTGGCGGTGAACGAACCCGCGCCCGTGAGCGTCACGTCGCTCGAGCCCATGAGCGGGGAATTCCAGTCGAGGTCCTTGCCGTTCAGATCGATCGTGTAGGCGCCCGCGGCGACCGGCGAAACGCCGAACGCAACGAGGAAGCGTCCCCAATCCGTCCTGAAGGACTCCGTAGCCGTGAGGCGTCCATTCGCGAAGTCGGCATGCGGATGTTCCCACTGGGGATAGCAGGAGGTCATGCCAGCCGAACCCACGCGCAACTCGCCACCCGTCTGGATGACTCCTTCGCCGTGGAGGTTGTCGCGCCACGGATCAAGCGTACGCACCTGCAGACCCTTCACGTCCATCAAGCCCGCCTTCAGGAACGTGTAGAAGTAGTCACTGCCGCGGCCAAACTGCGTGGCGGCATTGGGCGCCGAATAGGTGCCGCCGTCGATCGTGAACGAATGGATCTGGCCCGTGCCGAGCCCGCCGGCGGAATTCTGGTCGCTGAGGTAACGCGCGAAACGCAAGTCGCCCGCGTTCGACGAGGTACAGTTCAGCGTGGCACCTTCCTTGAGCACCACCGACGTCGCAAGCGCGTTCTCGCCATCCGCCGCCGTTTCCATCACCCGCGCCACGTTGATCGTGGCATTCGAGCCCACGACCACATTGCCGTAGCGCACGTTCTTCCAGCCCACGAGGAGATCGTTGACATTCCACGTCACGTTCTCGACGGTCGTCGTCGAGGACGCCACCATGTTGTTCAATCGCACCGCGCCTTCGCCCCGTCCCGAAGCATCCATGAGCGACGTCCACACGCCGTCCATCACCACGTTGGTGCCCGCAAGCACCCACACGTCCTTTGCGCTTTCCACCGTCACACTGTGGAAGACAGGCAATCCCACGCCCACATCTCCCAGGCCGAGCACGAACGAACTCGATGCGCCACCACGCAGCGTGATGTCGCTCTCAGGCGAGTCGATCGTCCCGGAGAACCAGACATGGTGCGCATCCGATTGATAGGTGCCACCTTGCAGTTCAGTACCTGCGAATATCAGTCCGCCCGTCTCGCTCAAGACAACGGTTCCCGCATTCGTCACGGCCCCCGTGAACTTGAGATCTCCCGATCCTCGAATCGTCATGACGGACCCTTCGCCGATCGTGAGCGCGCCATCCGCAACCACTGTGCCCTTATGCTGCACTCCGACCGCCGCACCGGGTTCGAGGCAGAGCGGCATCGTCCCAGGCAACGTCGCGGAATCGAAAACGAGCGTCGATCCGTCGAACGCATGAATGCCGTCCACGATCGTTCCCATCTGAACGCCCGACCACGCCGCAGCGCCCTCCACGTTCAACCGCGCGAGATCGAAGGCCGTCGCTTTGAAGCGATACCCTTCCGTATCCGACGCCCGATTCTTCGTCGTGAGCGTAAAGTCGCCGCCCGTAATCGAAGAGCCCGTTCCCGCCGCACCGCAGGACGAAACCGCGCCGCCGCCAATCGTCGTATCGCCCGTGAGTACCATCCGGCTCACGAAACTGCCCGCCTCGCCCGTCGGCGTCGTCTGGGAATTATAGATGGCGCCTTCGCCATCCGGACCCGTTCCCTCCACGTAGATCGTCTTGTTCTGCGTACTGCCGCCAGTTCCCCGCGCACCCACGCTCTCCGCACCCTGGTTCAGATCAAGCCGCGCGCCGGACGCCAGGCGAATCTCGCCTTCCGTCGAGGTCGTTCCCGCAATACCACCCGCGTCCGTCAGTTTGAGCGTACCGGCCTCAACGACCACCGTCTCGGGGCTCGCGAGAATCTTCTCCGGCACGACCAAGGTACCCGCGCCCTTCTTCGTAAACGCCGAACCGGTAAACGACACGTCGTTCGTGAAAACGACATCGCCCGTCACGTTCGCCTCGAACGGCGCCCCCGCCACGCCGAGGCGCGTGGGGATCTCAAAGGTCTGCACGTTCTCGGAAAGGTTCGTGATCGCCCGCACCACCATCAACACGTCCTCGCCCTGCTGGGTGAAAGCGCCCGCCGCCGAACCGAACACGAGACCGTCGAAGAGAACGCCCCCGAGATCGAACTGCGTCGTTCCACCGGTCGCCAGATTGATGACCGCCGTGTCACCACCCTGCGGCAACGTGTCGCCCTGCCAATTGCCCGCCGTCGACCAACGGCCACCGTCGCCAGCCGCACCCGTCCATTCCACATTCACCTTCTGGCGCGACGACGGCTTCAAAACGAGCGCACCGTTCTCCACAACCAGCTGGTCCGCCGAACCGGCCAACATCAACTTCGCGAGATCCGCCTCCGTCACGCCCGAAGCAATGAGCGTACGGCTCTCGCCCGCACCCAGCTGGAAGATGCCCGTATAGGCGATCTCGATCGTGAACGGATTGAGCGTCGTCGCGTTCTCGAAGACGACCGCGCCCGGCGTGAGGCAGTCCGCCCCGGCATCCGTCACGTCAAGCGCAAGACGCGCCCCGCCCACGAGCTTCAACGCGCCCATCGTGTACGCCTTCACCTCGGCATCCTGGAGATTAAGCGAACCCTTTGCCACCGTCAGCGTACCGCCTACGTTCGCGAGCGTATCCGTACCGAGCTTGAGCGTGCCCGCGCCTTCCTTCGTGAACGAGAAGTTCGTGCCGCCCGCCTCATCGGTGACGAGGGCCTTCAACGTGACCGTCTTGTCCTCCGTGTCAAACCGCGCCGCCGCGCCCGAGGCCACCGTAAGGAAGTTCGCAGAGGCAAGCCACGCCTCCGAATTTTCAGGCGGCACGAGCGCCCCGCCGGCGAGGACGAATTTCTCAACCGTCGAATGGCGTTGGATGTCCTTCACGACGAACTTGCCACCCTCGAGCGTGTAGCTGGCTTCCGCGGGCTGGGTGCCCACGAAGTTGGCCACCCCGCCGATACGGCATGTGCCACCGGTCTGCCGCCCGACAAACGTGGAGATCGCCGCATTGGCCAGCTGGAAGTTCCGCTTCACCTCGAGCGTCGCGTCGTTCGCGAGGGTGAAAGAGGTCACGGTGCCCTGCTTGAGGTTCGAGTTGAAATCATTTTCCACGGTGATCGTGCCCCCTGAAATCGTGACATCGGAATAGACGTCGTTGGAATAGCCGACATGGAAATCGGTGTCGCTCATCAGCGTTCCGCCTTCGAAATCGAACCGCACGCGCGCACGCGGGCTCTCATTCGCCGCCGACGGGAGATTGATGCTCGTGCAGGCGAACGTTCCGCCGCGAATCTTCAACCAACCCGACGAATCCGGACCGCGGGAAATCGCAAATGCTGTCGTTTTCTGCACCCGCATGTCGAGACCATACGCAGGGTCGTCCGCTTCGAAGACGACCGGCGCCGAGAGACCTGATTGAATAGAGAAATAGGTCGCCGTATGCGTCCACGTTTCGAATTGCGTGAAGCGTACGGTATCGGGGCGCGTGAAGGTGCAGTACACCCTCAACGCCGCGTTCGTGTCGTAGCCCGGCATGAGATCGCGCGGACCGTTGTAGGTGCCGTCCGCCCAGTTGTTCGTGGTCGACCAGGCATGGTCGTCTGTTTCGGGATGCCAATAGCGGGCACGTTGCGTAGTACCGTTCCACAGCGTCACCTCCGAAGCGAAAACGCGCAGCACAAGACCCTTCTCGCTCGTGAGCAGTTCGCCGGTCGTCCCGTCGGCCCACGGCGTATCCGCAGCCAAAGTGAACGAAGCGCCCTCGGCGCAGGACATCGCCCCGGCCTCGATGAGCACATAGTCACCCGAAAGCAGTTTCGCCGCTTCCGGCAGCGCCAGAGTCACCGGACCTTCCACCGACACCTGGCCCGTCACCACGAGCTGCTTGTAGTACATGTGCATCGGCGTGAGCGTGAGCGTGGTGTTCGTGGCGATGAGCACGTCGCCATCCACCACGCTCGCGCGCTCGATCGTCTCCTCGCCCGAATAGGTACGGAGGAAGCGGTTATTGGCCTGAAGCGTCCACCCCGCCGGCAGCAGGTCCTCTAGCGTCACAGTCACGCCGCCGTAGCGCACGCGGTCGATCGCTGCGTTCACAGCCACTTCTTCCTTGGAGAGCGGACGATTGTAGAGCCGGAGCGCCTGGTACGTGCCCTGGAACGCCATTTCGTCGCGCACGTTGTCGCCGCCGAGCGCCGCTCGCTCTCCCTTCGTTGAAATCGCGGGGGCCTCCTGCACCGCTTCACTGCCCATCGCGCCGCCCTTGAACATGCGGTAGCGGTCACGGGCGACCGTGAGCGAGAGCACGGCCGCCTCGTCGGCCGCCACGTAGACATTCGGATACCAGTTGGGATTGTTGCAGTTCCACCAACGCAGCTGACCCGTACTGGCCACGTTCTCAATCGTCATCTCATTCGAATAGACGCTGTAGTTGCCCACGTAGCAGAAACGCGCCGCAACGGAGGACGGCACGGCCGCGATGTCCACGGTGTAGTTCATCGAGGCAGCAAGATCGCCCCAAATGCGGTCGATCCAGCCGAGCCGGCCGGGCTGGTCGTTGAAACGACCCGTCGCCACCCAGCGGCCGCCCGTGAGTTCGGCGTCGTGTCCGTGGCCCGAAAGGTCCTTCCAGGTGGTGGCCGTCGGATCCTGCGTGCCCGTGCCCTGATTGTCGATGCCGTCGTAGTGCAGCACCAGTCCGTACTTGATGTAGAGGTCGCTCCCAAGCGAGGACAGTTCCGTGGTGACATGGAGGAGAATGCCCGTGCTCGTCACCTCCAACCTGCGCGTTCCGCCGATACCCGTCACGCATTCCGGTGCCAGTTCCACCCGGCCGTTCGTACCGAGCGTGATGGACCGTGCGGCAACGAGCGTGTAAGTGCCGCCCTCAAGCATCGCCGGCACCGTCACGCACACCTGTCCGTCGATCGTGAGCGCACCTTCGAACGTATGGGCGGGAGAGGCGAGCGTAAACCCGCTCAGGTTCAGGTCGACGACGGGTGCGCTCATCTCCAGCGCTTCCGGCTCGATGAGCGTCGAAGGAGTCCAGGCGAAACTCGTCGAGGAATCGACATGCGCCAGAAGGCCGTCATCCGTCAACGACCAGCCGCTCGGCATGAACGACGCATTGGCCGTGGCAATCGACGCACCGAAGAAACGCACCTGGTCGATCGCCGCATTGATCTTCATTTCGTCGGCGGAGAGGACGCGATTGTAGATGCGGCACGAATAGTAGGTGCCGCGGAAGGTCATGTCGCGACCCGTGTTGACCTCGCCGCCGATGACCGGCGCGCCCGAGGACGTCTTCGTATTTGACGTTGTGGAGCCGCTCCCCGCGTGGCTCGTGCCGTTCTTCCAGAAGATCGGGTTGCTGCCATTCTCGGTCTGCACGGCCGCCGTGGCGTTCTCGCCGGCCGCAAGCTTCAAGGTCGATTTCACATCCGGTGCACCACTGACGAGATAGTAGCGGAGTTCCTTGTTGGCGGTCAACTCGAAGGAGAAGCCACTTTGACCTGCATAGTTGCCGAAGAGGCCGCAACGTGTGCCCGGATTCTTCCCCGTAACGTACGTGGTGTTCACCGTACTTTCGACCGTGAACTTTTTGCTGTTGATGACACTCCCGATTGCCGAGGTCAATGTGACGGGCTTGATGTTGTTCAACGTCGAACCGCGCGAATAGGTCCAGCCCTTCGCCGTCCAGGAGATGTTGGCGGTATCGAACGTACCGTCGTTGCCATTCCCGGAAAGGTCCGTCCAAGTTGCCGCGGAAGAGGAGTGGACCCCCACGCCGGCATTGTCGATGCCGTCGTATTGGCCAACCAGCCCCGCACGGATATACCGCGTCGAAGCGACATCGGCACACGAAACCAACGCCATCGCAGCGACGGCCCAACCGCACATCGTTTTCATATTCAGCGTTTTCATGTTTTTTCCCTTTTACACGATTAGCCAACGACCGAGGTTGCGCGCTTCCCAGTCGAACGCGCAGCCGATCTTGAAAAGTTTGCGCAGGTCGGATGCAAAGCGGTCAGCATAGCCCTTCTCATCGATCTGCGCGAGCGCCTCCTCCGACGTGCCGCGGACCTTGAATTCCATCACGTAGACAAACTTCGGTGTCTCGATCACGGCGTCGATGCGTCCACGGGCAGTCTTCACCTCGCACGCGACGCGCGCCTTGAGCATCAGGAAGATCGACACGAACAATGACTGGTAGTACTTCTCGTATTTCACCTGCAAATCGTAGGGGATGTTCTCGAAGAAGCACTTCACCCCCTCCAGCATTTCGTCCGGATCGCCATCGCGGAGTCCACCATATATCTGGTTGCAAATTGAACTGTACTGCAAATCGGGGACACATCCCAACGTTCGCACGAGGTTCCCGCTCATCGCATCCGACACCTCGAGATTCGGGTACCCGAGCGTGAGTACCGTCGTGCGGCCCTGCCGCTCTGCCTCCTTGATCGTCAGATAGCCCGTCTGGTACATGAGCGGCAGCAACCTCACCTGCTCCGGCTCAAACGACGACGAAAGATCGGACAGCTCGACCTGCATATCCGAATCGTCGATAGGTTCGCGCTTCAGGATGTCAAGCAGGAACGAGGGCGTACCCGTCTCGAACCAATACTTGCCAAATTCCTTTGTGGAAAGACACTTACCGACGGACACCGGATTGAACACGCGCGCGGCGGCAGCATGGAACTTAAAACCGTCATATAATGCCTCCATTTCCGCAAACGCCTCATCCGGAGTCATTCCGTTCGCGGCGGCGAGCGCGGCGATGTGGCCAGTAAAATTCGTCTTCAGCTCCTCGCGCGTGTAACCGAACATCGTCGCCGTTCGCGCATCCAATGTTAGGTCGGTGAGATTGTTGAGATCCGAAAAGATCGACACCTTCGAGAACTTGCTGACACCCGTAATGAACGTGAAGCGCTGAAACTATTCCTGCGTCTTGATGACCGAGTAGAATTCCTTGAGTGCATTCTTGAATACAGTCACC
>JAZUGW010000218.1:0-10011 GCA_045641465.1 Kiritimatiellia bacterium
GCCGTTTGCAGACCGGGCAGACGCCCTGCTGGTTCTCGTAGGCGGTGCGCATGTCGTCTGGGTCGAACACGCGGAGGTTGAGCTTCTCCGGGAGCGTGCGGTCCGAGAGAAGAAACTCGTAGATTCCCTTCTTGGACTGCACATCCCTGTCGGCCATCAGTTCGGCGACGGCCTTCTCGAGCGCGGCCGGGTTGTACTTGCGCACGCCGTACTTCGCGTAGAAGCGGCCCCAGTCGAGCCCCTTCATCTCGCGACGGTAGGAGGGAAAGAGCGTCGTCACCCAGTTGACGACCTTCTGAAAGTGGAGCCACAGTTCCGTCGCCTCCTCGTCGCCCTGGTGGAGTCCCATGTACTTCTCGACGATTTCAGACTTGTCCGACTTGACGATCCAGCGGATGGCGATCTCGAGATACTCCTGGCGGTCCACTTCTCCGTTGAGATACTTTCCGGCCAACTTGTACGCCGCACAGCCGGGCTTGCTGAAGTAGCGTTTCGCGTCCGCCACCCAAGGCCCCGAATAGACGGCGTTTCGCATCTCCTGGTCGGTCAGTTCGAGCCCCGCGATGTTGATCGTCCTGAACCAGTCGATCTTCTCACTCTCCTCGCCCTCGCAGAAGTAGACCATGAGCTCGTAGTCGAGGAACCGTTCGCGCACGTCTTCCGGCTGCCGGTGGAAATACTTCGCGCCGTGTTCCGAATCGCCCCAGGCGAAGTCGCCCGCGACATATCGGCAGATCGAAATCGTGCGCTGCTGCCCGTCCATCACCTCGTAAGTTCCATCCTTGCGTTTCACCCAGTACATGACATTCAAAGGGAACCCACGCATCACAGTGCGGACAACTGCGTCACGGTCCTTTTCCTTGTACACGAACTCGCGCTGATACGCAGGCCGAATGTCGAGCCGGCCGCCGTAGCCCGAGACCCCGCGTTCGGGGTCGTCGACATAATCCTCCACAAGCTTACGGATCGGTATTCTCTGTAGTTCGATTTTCATTTCGTAGGCCTCCTGTGGCGAATGACGATGCGATCATAGAGCCTGACGAGACTTCCATTTCGTTCCAAGTAGAACGTCGGTCCGCCGTCGTTCCGTCCAAGACGCCTACGGATGACGCTCATATCAGCCAGTTCAAGACTCATTCCGACAATCTCAAACTGGTCGGGATTGTATTTATCCATAAAGGTTATCGGCACACCCATCTTTCCCTCATAGTCCATCGGAATGTCTGAGGTCCTACCCACCTCGATCGCGTCATAGTTCACATAGCGGGGATATTCTTCGGGGCTATACGACCTGTAGAGCGGTAACATTTCCTTACGCTTGCTGACCGGAAGATTTGTAAACCACGTTACACCCGACACGCGAATCATCCCCTTGATATGGTCACCGGCCTTTGCAACGTCTTCGTACCTTGAATAGAAATGGCCTGCCCCTCCTCTAAAGCCAAAGCCAAGCCAGATCCTGTCCGATTTAATCAAAGGGAATATCTCTTTGTACTTTATCGCGTTCTGATGTCCGATGATCAGGAACTTCTTGTCATGGCTCACGAGTTGCGCGACATACTCCCGGAACAGCGAGAACGGTGGATTGGTGACGACGATGTCGGCCTCCTTCAATATCTCGATGCACTCCGCGCTGCGGAAGTCGCCATCGCCCTTCAGCTCTCTGACGGCGACCTCATCGTCGTCGACGACCAGGTTCCCGTTCTTGTCCCCCTCATACACCTGGTAGATCGCCCGCTCGCAGTCCCCCTGCGAAAAGAGGTCGACGTCCTGGCTCTTGTAGCACGTCGCAATCAGACGCTTCAGCTGCAGCCTCTCGAAATTGTCGGCGAAGTACTTGAAGAAGTTGCTCGTGCGCGGGTCGTCGCAGTTGCAGAGGACGACCTTGTCCTTGAAATGCTCCCTGTAATGTCGCAATTCGTTTTCGATGTCAACGAGCTGCGTATAGAATTCATCCTTCTTCCGCTTCTTCGCCAGCGTCAAATCAGCAGACTTTCCCATGGTTCAACATCCCAAACGACCGGAAAGGGAACCGATAAATCCGACAGCATCCTTCCCTCTCGACCTCATTCGTCATAGACGCGACAGATCACGTCCATCCCGCGCCCATTACGAACTCCCGATTTTACCCAAAATCGAAAAGCTGCAAACACCCGTTTGATGCATGAAAAAAGAGCGCATTTCTTCCCATGCACTCGTCCGAAGCCCTACCACAGGCTTATCCTGAATACACGAAGAGAAAATGCGCCCAGCTGGGCGCATCTCCGCTTACATGCCGTTCAGGAATTGAAATAGTGGTAGTATTTCGGACGAACAGCGTGTAGCTTAGATGCTACATTGTTTTGGCGTTCGGGGGTGGAAGAAGAAGGTCATCGCACACGAAGTCGATTGACGCCCCGGATCAGTTCCCGAACTATGTCATGCCCCGACGGGTGCGACCTTGCAGTCCTCCCCGACGGAACGCCGAATAGTATATCAAAAAAACGCCGCGATTTCACGCGGCGATTTCGTGGTGGGATGGGGCGCATCTGAGTAATTCACCGCGATCACCTCTTGTTTGAGCCTAGGGTCTCGCGGCGTTCGTGGCAACACCTTGGCACTCAGTAATGGTGGGGAATTCCACCACGGAAAGCACGGGAACCAGCTCCGCCGGACGCGGAAGGCGATTTGAAATCTACGCTTCGCACATCCATCGGCCCAGTGCCCGACCTCTTTTAGAAAAAATGGCCCCTCGTATGGCGTATGTCTCAGTTTCAAAGATGAGGCTGTCTGTATCCGTTTCCACGTCCGGCATCATGCCACATTCTCAGGAATCTGCACACCGGTCGGCGCTTCTTTCTTTTGACGTGGGAGAATTGCCAGTTCCAGACCCGTAGGGAGATTTTTCTAACTGCCTTCCGTGTCCCGCGAAGCGGGTTTCTGCGTATTCGGTGGTAAAAAAACTCAGATGCGCCCCTAAACAAACGATCTTCACTTGAGGATGTCGACGACGAGTTCTTGGCGGCCCCACTGGCGTGCGGCGGGATGGGACGGGAACCAGAGGTCGATGTGACGGCCTTTGATTGCGCCGCCGACATCTTCGACAACGCCCAGTCCATAGCCCGGCACCCAGAGACGCGTACCGAACGGCAACACCGTCGGATCCGCGGCGATCGTTCCGTGCCGTGCCTTCGTTCCACGCGCCGTGATTCCGACGCGCTTAGGCTTGCCCTTCTGCGGACCATAGTCGTATTCGGCGCGGCCGAGTCGCCACCAGTTGCGCCGCCAACCGCAGCAGGCGCCACAATTGCAATAGCCCGTCACAAGAATCTTCTCGCGGCTTTTGATCGCCGAAGCCGCAGGTTCGGCCTCGACCTTCGTCCGCACGAGACACCACGTCGCCCACAAAACGCCCAGACAAAGAACGCCAATCGGCGCAAGACGACGGAGCTTCTCTCTTTTCAAGCGTCGCATGGCGGATCCCCGTGAAGTTCCGTCAGAGTCCGACAATGGACTTGATGTCGTCGTAGGTGAGTTTCTGCACGGCATCGGCATCCGTCGTGCCGACGGTCGCGTCGATGACGAGCTGCTTCTTCTGCTGCAGCGCGAGGACACGCTCTTCCACCGAATGCTCCGCGATCATCTTCACCACATACACCGTGCGTTTCTGTCCAATGCGGTGCGCACGGTCCGTCGCCTGGTCCTCGACCGCCGGATTCCACCAAGGATCGAAATGGATGACCATATCCGCGCCCGTGAGGTTGAGTCCCGTACCGCCCGCATGCAGTGAAATAAGGAAAAGCGGAATCGATTCATCCGTGTTGAACTTCTTGCACTCGCCCAACCGGTCCTTCGTCTCGCCATCCAGATAGCAATAGCGAATCCCACGCGCCTCGAGTTCGCGCCGGAGGATGGAGAGCATCGTCACAAACTGGCTGAAGACGAGCACACGATGGCCGCCGTCGATCGCCTCGTCCAGAAGTTCGAAAAAGACGTCGAGCTTGCCCGAGAGGTTGTCGCCTTTGACCTTCCCGCCACATTTCTCGCGATACTCCTTGAGAAGTTCCAGGTCGGAGGCGACCTGTCGCAGTTTCATCAAGAGCGCGAGGATTTCCATGCGCGCGCGCGCGAATCCTTTCTCCTTGACCATGTCGCCGATCTTGCCACGCGTCTCGGCCAGGAGCCGGTTGTACCAATGCTGCTGCTCGGGCGTCATCGGACAATACGAGACTTTGATGATCTTATCCGGCAGATCCTTCGCGACGGTCTTCTTGAGACGGCGCAGAATGAACGGATGCAGCTTCCGATGCAGCTTCTCCTGCTCGAAGCGCCCTTCCGCGCCACCCGCCTCGATGACATCCTGCGTCGCGGCCTTGAAGGAATCATAATGTCCGAGATAGTTCGGCATCAGGAAGTCGAAAATGCTCCACACGTCCGCCACCGAGTTCTCGACCGGCGTACCTGTGAGGACGAGCTTCTGGACCGATTCGAGCTGCTTGGCGGCTTTGGCATTGCGCGTCTGACGGTTCTTGATGTGCTGCGCTTCGTCCAGTACCACGACGCTGAAGGTCTTCCCGAGATAGGCCTCGTCCAAGTCGCGCTGCAGGAGCGCGTACGAAGTAATGACAAGATCGTAATTCGGGATCTGGCTGAAGACTTCGGCACGGTTCGGACCCGACACCACGAGCTTCTTCTGCCACGGGGTGAACTTCTCGGCTTCCGCCGCCCAGTTCTGCACGAGCGAAGTCGGACACACGATCAGCGCGGGCTTCCCCTGGGCCGCCGCATCCGTGCGCGCCAGCGAGAGCCAGGTCAATGTCTGCAATGTCTTTCCAAGACCCATTTCATCCGCCAAAAGACCCGAGAGGCCGCTCTTCTCGAGGAAGCGCATCCAATAGACGCCTTCCTTCTGGTACGGACGCAGCGTCCCCTCCAACCGACCGAGATCGACCGGTTCCCATTTCGCGCCCTCATCGCGATTCCGCTTCATCGCGAGGTCGCGCCAGGTGGGGGCCTTTCCCTCTTCCAGCTCGACCGAATTGCCGATCACCCCCAGCGACGAACGGATGTAGGGTGCGTACATCGGCGGCACGCGGAAGTGTCCCGGCTTGCCGCCCGGGCCGCTCGGACAATCGGCGAACACATCACGCATCTGCTTGATGGCGTGTGCATCGAGCAGAAGAAGCTCGCCGTTATGTTTGAGAAACGCATCGCCGCGATTGAGCGCCGCCTGGATTTCGGACGGCGGAATGTTGCGTCCGCCATCCTCGAACTGGCACCCGACTTCGACGGTTCCCGGTTCGCGTCCCGGCACATCCTCCACGGTGACCGTCGCGAGGATCTGTCCCATTCCGTCGATGACATCATCGAGCATTTCCGAGAACTTCACCTTCCAGCCGCCGCGCTCCAATTCAGGCGCACCGCTCGCAAAGAAGTTCAGCACCTCGCGCGGTTTCGTGATGTAGACCCGCGTGCCGCCTCGGTCGTCGGACACAAAACCAAATTCGCGCAAACGCTTGAGCGCCGCCTGTTCGGCCGACAGATTGCGCGTATAGTAGAGAAGCTTGTCCTCCGGATCGGGACGGCAGACGGATCCCGGCGCGCCGCATCGAATCTGCTTGCCGCCATAGTCGGCAAAGAGTTCGGCCCCGAGCGACGCCCGCGTTCCCTCGACGACGAGACGGAACGTCGGATGGTCCGGCACGAACTTGAAAAAATCTTCCGAAGGCGACAGCCGCACCTCGCACTGCTGACGCAAGAGCGGCAAGTTGCTGTGCAGGAAAGTCGCCATCGCCTCGCGCGTGATGATCTCGTCGTGCGCGTAGAGCGATTGGAAGGCCTCGGGCAGCACATTCGCCAGCGGCGTATAGACACCCGGCGCCTCCGAACCATCCTCGCGGATCGGACGGCTCCAGACGAAGCCCTGATGTCCGTGGACCAAGAATCGGTCGCTCGACGCCAGATGATTGAACGGCAGCTCCGCAGAGGGGAAGAGCGCCATGCGTCCATCCTCTTCGTAGAACTCGGCCTGCAGATGGCACGGCACCTTCTCCGCCTGGGACTTCAACGCGACGATATTGAGGAAGTCGATCGGCTGGAGCATAAACGACGACTTGGCGGGTCCCTCGCAGATATCCTCGATGACCTCGAGCAGATCGTTCGCCGCCGCCGCAAGCGCCACGCCGGGTACGGGCAGACGCAGACGCGGATCCTCGGGCGAATAGCGCACGCCGGCCTTGTCGACGAGTGCCAGCGTGGCCTTCACACCGCCCGCGTAGAATTCGTCGCGCATCGTCTGCTCGTTCCACTGGATGTCGAGCCGCATCGGCACGCCCTGACGCGAACGCTGGATGTAGTCCGCCGGATTGATCGCCGCGCGCCGCTGGGCCGCGCGCTGTTCGAGCTGGTGCGCCTCCTCCTTCGCCGGATCGTTCATGCGGTCCATCAGAATGATCGCCAGCGCAATCACGTGCGGACAGATCTGTCCGAATTCCTGATTCTGCCGGCACGGACACTTCGAGTGCACGTATCCGCTCGCATCGAGCGTGAACCCGGTCTTCATCTCATAACCGTCCGAACGGGCGATCCTGCCTTTGACCTCGCACCGTTGCGGATCCCACTCGGCAGACGTCACCTCGCGCCGCTGGGCGATGTGCAGACCTTGATTGAACACGTCGGCGCCACCCCAGCCGATGAGCATCTGCGGCGTGAAGTCCTTCGGTGTCATGCGCACGTCTCCACAAAGCGGCGGGCATTCGCCGCCACAGCCGCTTCAATCGCGTCCGGCGTCACGCCGCGCAATTCCGCCAGTTTCGCCACGAGCTGCGCCACCAGCGCCGCCTGGGACGGTTCCTCGGCGGATCGCTCTGGCGATGTGTAGTCCTGATCGGTCTCCAGGAGAAGACGATCAAGCGGCAGCGTCCTGGCCATGTCGTGATAGTTGACGGCGTGGTCGTTCAACAATGCAGGCCCGAGCGACACAAAACCGTTGTGCGCGAAAATGTCGGGAAGAAGTCCCGTCGAACGGGAGAATCCGTGATAGAGAAAGGCGGGGATGCGGTCCGCAAAAGGCAGACAGGCCTTGTACACCTCGCCCCAGCATTTCGCACCGTGCAACACGACAGGACGGTGCAGTTCGGCCGCGAGAGCCAGCTGGGCCGTGAAAAGCGCATATTGGGCAGGCGTCGTCGTTTTCGTCTTCAGGCGGTCGAGTCCGATCTCGCCCACGCCGGCCGAAGGATCCGCCGTCAACTGGTTCCGCACATCGGCAATCGCGGACGCCCCATCGCGGATCTCAGGCGCCTGCCACGGATGAAATCCCCAGAAGCGCACCTCGCGTTCGTCGACCGCCAGAAACGTCGCATACGTCTGGCGATGAAAATGGGCATCGATCATCATTGGACTCACATTCCTTCCATTCGTACCGTCAAGAGGAATCCACCCCCGCGCGCGAGTTCCAGAAAGATGCGCGCATCAGGTCCCACATCCGCCAGCGTCTCCTGTACGACACCGACGGCCTGCGCTTCAGGCGCGTCCTTTGCGTTCGGGTCGCGCACGACCTCCACGCGAAAGGCCGAACACGGAGGTCGCATCTGCTCGGGCGAGCGCCAGAGGTCCTCCACGCGCACCGTCAGCACGAGCGGTTCCGCCGTCACGGCGCCAACCAACCAACCCTCGCGTGTCGCGCGGGCAAAGAGGATGAATTCGTCCGGCTCGCCGCGCAGCACGCGCAAAGCACCCGCCGCATCGTCCGCGAGCACGGCAAACGCCGCGCGGGCGGACCTCGTGACGCCCGCACCGAAAACCGGCGCGGGTCCTGGGGCGCGCACAAACGGGAAAACAGCAAAGGCGGCGGTCAGGAGAGCCCGACCATCCGCCAGTTCAAGCGACGCCATCGGCGGCTCGACAGCGAGCCGCGCCGCGGCGAGATCCGCCGCGCGCCGCCAGGTCCGCACGGGCCCGTTGGGACTCGACGTGGTCAACACGCCGTCGTTCCAAGCGAGTGTGCCGACTACGGTCACAACTTCAATCCGGCAAAGGCGCTGCCGATGTTCGAGAACGAATCGGTCTTGCCCTCGTTCGCGCTCATCCAGTCCTGCACGTCCTGCGCCTCGGCTTCGGCCGCGAGCTCTTCGGGGGTACGGGGCTTGAGGGGCTTCGCCTGCGTCTGACGGATCGAGAGCGAAATGCGCTCGCGCTCCCAATCGATCGACAGCACCTTGACCGTCACGAGGTCGCCCTCCTTGACGAAGTCGCTCGGCTTGACCACCTTGTCCCACGAGATTTCACGCACGGGCACGAGGCCCTCCACGCCGCCGAGATCGACAAACGCGCCGAAGTCCAGCACCTTCACAATCGTGCCGTTGCGCGTCTGGTCCACCGCCAGCGTGTCGCGCAGATAGTCCTTGGCGACCTGCAGTTCCTTTTCCTGCACGGCCCGACGGCTCACGATGAGATTCGCCCCGCGATCGTCCTTGCCGTATTCCTGCACGAGGAACTGGAAGGTCTTGCCCACGTAGGGATTCTCGGCGCCTTCGGGAATCTGCTTGCGGAAGCGTTCGATCTGCGAATACGGACAGAACCCGCGCTGGCCGCACACGGTCACTTCGTAACCACCCTTCACTTCCTTCTCGACCTTGCCCTCGAGCGCGAGACCGCTGTCGTACGCGCGCTGGATCGTCTGGTCGAGCGACACGACCGCGGCGCTCTCCGCCACGTCGGCCTTCGCGAACAGGAAGGCGTCCTTCTGCATCGCGACGAACTGCACCTCGACCTCGTCGTTGCGCTTGACCGTCACATCGCCTTCGTCGTCGGTCACGTCCTCGATCGGCAGCAGGCCCACGCTCTTCGCGTTCACATCCAGCGTGACGAACGCCTCGCCCACGGTGACCACACGGGCCTTCACCGTATCACCGGGATTGAAACCCTTACGGTAGTTGCGCAACTGCTGGTCCAGCAACGCGCCGAAATCGAAATCCTTCATTTGACTTGTATCCTTTATGCTTGAAAATCGGGCGAATATTATAGCGCATTCTGCGCGCCGCCACAAGAAAGATCACGCGGCAACCGCGACTTTCCACGGAATCGCGGCATAGAGCGCAACGGCCGCGAGCGCGCCGAGGATAGGCGCCACGACGGGGATGAGCGCATAGCCCCAGTTGGAGGGTCCCTTCCCCGGTACGGGCAGCAGCGCATGCGCCAGACGCGGTGCGAGATCGCGCGCCGGATTGATCGCGTAGCCCGTGAGGCCGCCGAGGGACATGCCGATCGACACGATGATGCCGAAGACGAGGAAGTTGCCGAGTCCGCCCGCGCAGCCCGTCACCTGGGCAATGCCCTTGATCGCGAACACGAGCACGAACGTGCCAACGAATTCCGACAGGAAATTGCGGACCTTGTGCGGCACCGCCGGTGCCGTGCAGAAGCAGGCGCGCTTGACCGTGGCGTTCTCGGTCGCCTTGAACTGGTCATAGAAAAGCAGCAGCACCAGCGCCGCCCCGAGGAAACCGCCGATCATCTGTCCACCGAGGTAGGCAGGCACGAGATTCCACGCAACCGAACCATCCGCCGCCA
Organism: Kiritimatiellia bacterium; assembly: GCA_045641465.1. Classification (GTDB taxonomy): domain Bacteria; phylum Verrucomicrobiota; class Kiritimatiellia; order RFP12; family UBA1067; genus RUG572. The sequence goes on from JAZUGW010000218.1 coordinate 9,553, forward strand.
GGGCGAGCGTGAGCGCCGGGTTGAAGTGCGCGCCGCTGGAGGTGCCGAAGATGAACGCCGGCAGCATCACGGCGAGTCCCCAGCCGAAGGTGATCTGCACGGGGCCAGCGCCCTTCATGCCCGACTTTTCCAGCAGCACGTTCGCCACCACGCCGTTGCCGAGCAGAATCAGCAGCGCCGTTCCAATCAACTCCGCCAAGAACACCAACAACATCTTCGTTCTCCTTTTCTCGTTGTGCCGGTTCGCGTCCGCCTCGATGCGGACGATCCCCAAGCGTGCGAACACAAGTATACCATAATCCATCCCCCGTGAAAAGCCGGTCGCCAGACAAAGTAAATGCAACTGTCGGCAAAGTAAATGCATCCCTCTAGTGGGCAGTGCATTTACTTTTGCATAATGCATTTACTTCGCCGCAAGATCGGTGCCTCTTCCTCGGGAGCGGCCGTGTCGTTCATGGC
>JAZUGW010000219.1:0-2818 GCA_045641465.1 Kiritimatiellia bacterium
CTGTGATAGGTCATATCGGTTTGATAGGATTGATTGATGATAGGCCCAATTGGTTTTATGGGATTGATTTGGATAATGGGCCAAAAGCTTGTCGGAACGGCATTCTTTGAATTAGATCCAGCCATGCGGAACCATCCCCGCTGGATTCCGACCAATCGACCAATCAACCAATCGACCAATCGAACAATCCGAACAATCGAACAATCCGAACAATCCGAACAGTCGCCACCTACGTCGTCTCTTCGCACGTAAGTCCCCGGGCGGTCAAATCGGCGTCGTACCATTTCTCCAGGTGGCGATTGAAATCCATCCGTCCGTCCACCAGCCACTTTTCGCAAGCGTCGGTGAGGTCTTCGAAGTGGATCGAAACAGGGCGCTTCTTCCAGAATCCGCAGAAGAACCATTTCGCAAGCGCCTTTGCCAGCGTCGAGGCGAACGGCGGTGCCGGACGGCCTCCCTTGCGACTCCACATGCTGCCGTAGAGGCCACGCGTCCGCACTCCCAGCACACGCACCTTTTCGGGCAGCTGGCTGATGACGTTGTAGGCGAGCTGACGGTTCTTGATGAGCTCGCGTCCGTCGGCCGTGATGTGTCCCGACGGATAGAGGATCACGTTCCCGCCGCTTGTGAGCGTCGCCAGCACCGTATAGCCGAGCGCCTTGGCGCGCCGCGCCGCATCGTGCAGCTTCGGACGCGCCTTCAGGATCGGACGAAAGTTGAGCCGCTGGAAGTCGGGCACTTTCACCGCGTCCATCAACGCGAGGATATGGCGCGCGATCCGGTTCGAAAAGAACGACTCATCCACAAGCGGACGCAAATCGATGCGCGCCGCATGCAGTTCCGTCACCACAAGGAACGGATCGACGATCGCCGGATGGTTGGGGATGACGAGATACGTCTCACGCGGATCGAGGGTCTCGAGTCCCGTGAGCGTAATCTCGTAGCGTCGGCGCAACATCCACCGGCTCACGCCCAGCACCCCATTGCGGCTGGAATATACAAGCGCCGCAATGAGGACGAAAGGCAATGTGATAAAAAGGTAAAGCAGCATGTCTTACTTGAAATAACCGTAGGTTTGGCCGCCGTATGGACACACGGCCACCGGCACGTCAAAGGTCTTGCCGCCATCGTTCGACACCTTCCACCCGCGTATATTCGAGGGGAAGCGCACGATGCGGCCGTCTTTGTAGGTTGCCTCGACCATCGCGAGGAAGCCCGCACCCGTGCCGGCATGATTGACGGCGGCGACTTCAATCACGTTGCGCCCCGGCTTGAGGTTCGTCCGTTCAAGACCGCACACCGGCGTGGGCGTGTACCAGAGCTTGCTGCCCGTCTGGCTGCCGACTTCCCGACCATTGACCGAGACCACCGCGCTGTCGTCGCACGTGAAGATGAGCGCCGCCTTTTCAAGTTCGCCCGCCGGCAGGTCGAGTTCCGCACGGAACGACACCGCGGTCTCGGGCTTCAACGCCTTCGCATGCCAGATCCAGGTTGCACCGTCGAACTTGGGCGCCTCGCCCTTCTCAAGCCGCTCGAGCTGATCGGCCAGCGCCTTCTCGAGGTTCGAATCAAGCGCCACTTCGTCCGTGCGCACGCGCAGACCGCGGAACTCGATCTTCATCGGCTTGCCTTGATGCATCTGCAACGAGATGTAGCCCTTCTTCGGCAGGAAGTCTTCCCGCGCATCGATCACCGCCGCCGTCCGTACGCCGTTGATCCACACGGCGATCATGCGGTCTTTCACGATGACGCGCAAATCGTTCCAGTCGTTTACGCGATAGAGCTTCTGAAGTTCCTTGCCGTCGGCAAACGGCGCGACGTTCTTCGCTCCATTCGACGCGAGCGCCACATCCGCACCGCGTTCGCCCACGAGGTACTGGCGCGTGTGGAAGATGTAGCCCACGATATTCCCGCCGCCATCCATATCCGCCTGATAGCCGCTGTCGACAAGCAGTTCGTCCGTGCTGCGCAACTGGACGCCCGAGTTGGCGCCCGCGCTCAAACGGAATTCGCCGCGCAGTTCGAAGTCCGTGAACTGCTCCTTCGCATAGATGAGGTAGCGGCTCTTCTTGCAGGGATTCTGAGGCGTCGACTCCGCCGTCAGCACGCCGTCGCGCATGCTGAAGAACGTCCCGTCCTGCTTCCAGTCCGAGAGGTCCTTCGTGTTCCCCAGCGGACGGAACAGCACGGCATCGGACCCCGGTACGCGTCCACGCCGTTCAAGCGCGGCAATGATGCGCCGCAGCGTCACCCGCGTGGCACCCTGCGCCTTCGCCCAGGCCTCGACCAGCGTCTTCGCGAGCGGACCCGGCAGCACCGTGTCGCCGAACGCGAGAATCTCGCCGTCCGCCACAACCGCCTGACGCACCGGGCCACCCCCCACCGTGTACGAGATACGCAGCTGCTTCGGCTGTCCCGGTGCCGGGTCGGACGGGAATCCCCCGCGTCCCACCAGACGACAGCCGGCCATGATCTCGCGCGAACCCGCCTCTACCAGGGCATCGACCATCGGTTTCACATCCGCCACACGGCCGTTTTCGAAATTGCCGAACCGCGCGGAGACCACCTTCACCGACTGGCTCTCGGGCAGGAATTCCTGCGCGAGCAGACGGATGATCGAACCTTCCAGACGATCCTCTTCGGGGAAGCTGTTGAGCAGGTCGAGGAGCACCGGCAGATCCTGCTTCGCCGAGCACAAGTACGCCAGGCACTTGAAGACGTCTTCCCGCCGACGCACGTCCTGCGTCGTCTTCGCGAACGCGATCAGCTGCGGCAGCACCGCCCGCGCCCGACGCTCGCCGAGGGGCGTAAGTCGGAG
>JAZUGW010000220.1:0-7588 GCA_045641465.1 Kiritimatiellia bacterium
CAGGAAGAAGGAACGCGCCGAGTGCATTGCTGCACACCGACGCGTTCCCGCAACCATGCCGTTCTTTCCGTGAAAAACCGCCAAGTATTTCCGTGGAACGTCGTGTTTGCGTAAACGCAAAATCGATTAGGTCGTTTGGATTGGGTGGCGGACGCGCTCCAAGCGCGCCCCTCCCTTTCCAAACTATGTCTTGTCCTCTGGAGTTGAACTCTCGCCCAACCCCCGAAAGAACGCCAAATAGTATAGCAAAAAAACGCCGCGACTTCACGCAGTACGTTTTACATTCTCCATTCTACATTAAAAAAGCGGCCCCTGCGCATCTGACCAGGGGCCTCTTCCTCGCGTTCGAACCGCGTTAGCGGAGGAGGATCGTCGAACCCAAGACCGGCTTCGGATTGACGAGCTTCAGCTCGCCGTCCTCGACCGTCGCGGTCCAGCCTGGCACGTCGGCTCCGTCGAGCGTCACCGTGACGGCGATCTTCGCCGCATCCTCGGCCGTCAGATCGCCTGCCGGACCCAGTTCATACTTCGCCTTGGTCGACAGTTCTTCCACTGTAACGTCGATCGTGCGGAGGAGCTGCAGGTAGTCCGTATTCGTCACGCCCGTCGTGTCGACGCAGCTCGTCAGGCGCGCACGCCGGATGCCGATCGCCCATGTGCTCTGCTCGCCGAACGCGAACTTGCCGGCCAGGTTGCCGGCGCCCGCGAGCGTACCGAAGATCGGGCACGCCTCAGCAGCCGCGTTCGTGAGCGTCGCGCCCTTCGCCACCGTCGTCGTACCCAGAAGGCCCGGCATCTCCGCCTGCATGAGGAAATACCCCTCGTCGAAGTTCACCGCCGTGCTCTCGCCCGGACGCTTCACCACGAGCGAGTTCGCGGTACCGACGTTACCCGAGTTGTCCGAGACGCGGATGTCGAATGCGTGCCAACCCGCCGTGAGCGTCGCCGTGCCCGTGGCCGTTCCGCATCCCGAGGGCGACTTGAGGATCTTCTGTCCATCGATGAACAGGGCGATCCAGTCGTCGAAGCAGCCAGTGAACGCATAGTCGCCAGCCGTCTCGGCATAGAACCAACCCGTCAACTGCGCCGCCTTGTTGCCCTTGGCGATCGCCGTCAACTCCGCACTATTCTGCGTGCGCAGGAACTTGAGCGACGTGTACACGCCGCTCGACGTGCCGCCAAACGGCTCGGAGTCGAGCGTCGAATAGCCGCTCTTGCTCGCCCAGCGGGCAACCAGGGGCAAGCGGAACCGAAGCGTGGTTTCGTCGAACTTCGTGTAGTCCGCCACTGCCGTCGAGCCAGCCGCCGCCGCATTCGTGGACCAGCCGAGCGCCATCTTTCCGTTCCAACCACTGGCCGTCGGACCCTGCGAACCCGTACCGTCGTAGGCGAGGATGCGGAAGCTATGCCAGCCTTCGGCCAATGCCGCGGCCGTCTGGCCGGCCTTGATCTCGCCCGCGCTCGTCGTCGTGAAGATCACCGCGCCGTCGATTTCCAGCAACAGACGATCGTCGAACGTACCCGCGAAGTACCACACCGTGTCCGCGTGGTCCGCATCGACGTAGAACTGGCCGCGCCAGCAGAAGTGGCTGTTGTTGATCGGACCGCTGTTGCTCGTGTAAGTGCGGTGCAGCTTTGCCAGCGAACGCGTGCGGAACGGATACGGACCCAAGTACGCCTTGCTCGTGGTGAGCCCTTCCTCGTAAACGAGCGAACGGTTGTCGAAGACGCCGAACTCGACCAGGCCTTCGCCCATGCGGATCGTCGTGTTCGCCCCTTCTTCAACGGTGAGGTCGCCGGTGAAGCCCGCCGCGCCCGTGAGGTTGGCCGTCACGTTCGTGCCGACCGTCCAGTTGCCCGCGACGAAGTCCTGGAATTCAACGTCCTTCGCCACACCGCTCGCGAACGAGCCCGCACCCGTCAGCAGTACATTGCCGTAGCCGCGAAGCGCCGTCGTCCAGTTCACCGTCTGGCCATTGAGGTCGATCGTGAAGTCGCCCGCGGTTTCCGGCGTCTCGCCGAATGTCGTCTGCACCGGGTAACCGTTCGTGAAGCCCGCCGTCGCCTTGAGCGTACCCGCGTTGAACGCGAGCGTCGGTGTCTTCGTCGCCGCATATCCGCCAATGCCGAGCGAACCGATCTCCAGCGTACCGCCGTTCTGCGTCATCTTCTCGGTGTGCGCCGTCGAGATGTTGCCGTCGCCTCCCACCGTGGTGGCGCGCATCATGAGGCCCTTGGCCGAGACCAGACCCGCATTGAGCGTCATCGACGCATGAGTGGCCTGCCAGCCGACGCCGATGAAGCCATAAGGAGTCGAGACCGTGCCGCCGTTGATGACGAACTCGTGCGTGTAGGCGTCGCCGCCCGGATAGGTGCCGATGAGCATGGACCGATTGGACCCCTCGCCGGTCGTCGAATTGAGCACGCCACCTTCCTCGACGATCAGCGCCGTCGAAAGCGGATTGTTCGCGTTGCGACCCGTCCAGAAACGATCCTTGAAGTTGATGGTCGCACCCGGACCGATCGCCAACACACCATAACCGGTGTTGTTGCCCATGTCGATGTAGCAGGCGTTCCACGTCGAGTTCTCGAGGCGGTTCGTCGCCGTGGCGGTACGCGAATAGATGTAGAGCGTCTTCTTCGCATCGGCACACTTCTGCACGAGCGCGTCGTACGCGCCGTTGCCCCACATCGTGTTCGCGTGATCGTCGTAGGCGTAGAACTCGAGATCGCTCGTGAACGCCGTCACGCTGCCGAGCTGCGCGCCCGACGGCGTGCCGTACACGCCATCGCCGATCCTGATCGCCGCCGTCGACGAGATCTTGCCCGTGAAGTCCGTATAATCGGCACCGCCGCCGAGGCGGATCGCCCCCGCCGTCGCGCTGATGTTGCCCTCGCCCGACACCTTGCCGTTCGTCAGCAGCTGGTCGCCGCCCGTCTTGTTGATCGTGCCGTGGTTGATGAGCTGACCCGATACCACCAGCTGCTTGCCGGCGTTCAGGTTGAGCGTCGCCCCTTCGCCGACGACAAGATCGCCGAGCAGTTCAACCGCGCCGCCGCCCACGTTGATCGTGACGGTCGCCCCATCTTCGATGTAGAAGTTGATGCCTTCGCTGAAGGTCGAACCGTTGCCCGTGATCGCCACCGTCGCGCCGTTGGCCAGCCACACGCCGTTCGTCACCGTACCCGTGAGCTTGTAGGCGAACTCGGCCTTGCCCAACACGTGGATGCGATCAATCGCGAAGTCCGTGTTGACGAAGCCGGTGTTCGCGTCCGGGAGCGTCGTGAGCGTGTACCCGCCTTCGAGCTTCGCCTGCCCGACGCCGTAGGCCAGGGCCGACCCGGCCTGCTCGCGGATCGTCAGGTAGCCAAGGCCGAACGAAGTGTCGCCCGTCAGCACCACGTGTCCGAACGTGCTGCCCCAGGTGCTGGAGGCAATGGAGTTGATGACCGCGCCCGTGCCGTCCGGACCGTTCCCCGCGACGTACACCACGCGTCCATGCGTCGATTCGCACCGAGCGACATTCGCGTTGTTGTGATCGAGGTTGACGTCGAGCTGCGCACCCGCCGCGATCGTGAGCGTCGCCGCCGAGTCTCCGCTCGCCGACCCCGCCCCTTCCTTAAAGACGGGCAGGATGTTGTGGATGCCGTAGCCGCTTGCGCCCAGGGAGGTCGCCTGAGTCTGACCACTGTAGCCGCTCGACATGTCCCGGCCGAGGACGTTGGCCTGGGTGTAGCAGGCGCGCGTATTGGCGCAATAGACGTCGGCGCCGAGCTGGCGGAAGGTCGCACACACGGTCTTCGTGTAAGTGCCGTCCCAAATCTGGAACTGGCAGGTCGCGACCGTCGGATTCTCCCTGTCATTGGGACGCCAATAGTACATCGTCGAGGGGACGCCACCCGCCGCGTTCAGATAGCTACCGCACATATCCGCCGTCGCGCCCTCCACATCCGCGAGCCTCGTGTTGCGCCAGACGAGCGTGTTGCCCGTACCGGCCACGCAGTTGACGAAGCGGCTCAGGAGTCCGTTGCGCCCGTCAAGCCGCACGCGACCCTCCTCGAGACGGAAGTCATGCGCCGCCGAAAGACCGGCATCGTTCATCGCGAGCAATCCGGTACCGCGCTTGACGACCGTATTCGCGCCGTCCTTGATGTCCGTGAGCACCACCTCGCCCGCATTCGCCATCGTCAACGTGCCGCCGGGCTGTCCTAGCGAGAACGGCGTCGAAATCGTCACCGTGCCGGCGGACGACGTGAGCGCATCACTCACCGTCAGGCGGCCCGTGCCACCGATTTCGAACGCGTGCGATCCGGTGAACGTGAGCGACGCGGCGACCGCGTCCTCGTTGTTCGTCGCAAACGCAACGGCGGACTGGTCGTCGAAGTAGAGCGCAAGCTTGTTGTAGAACGGATACGGCGTCGTGTCCTGCGCGTTGCCATGGTTGCGCCAGGACGCAACCGAGGGCGAGAAGACCGCGCTTTCGGCATCTTCCGGACGCCAATCGAAGCCGGTCACGCCGAGCTGCGCGAGTTCTTCCGCGTCGCTCCGCGTCCAGATTTCCATCCGCGCCACCTCATAGGCGCCGAGGTCGTAGGTGGCCGTTTCCGCCATCGAATCGCGGCTCACGAACGTCCAGTCCATCGAGGTATTGCCATGCAGCGCATAGTTGCCGAACTGGCAGACGGGATGGGCATAGGCGGTGAGGCCCGTATAGGAGAAGAGCGTCTGCGCCGCAAGACGCGAACCCTCGCCGAGCAGATGGTGCACCTGCATGCAGCCGTGGTTGCCCGTCGTCGCCGTGTCGTTCCAATCGTAGGTACCGGTCAACCCCGTCGCCGCGCCCGCGATGCCGCTGTCGGTGTGGGTGTAGCTCGTGGGCCAGAACTCGACCCAGCCGACCTGCGAATCGTCCGTCACGGGGATCGTCTCGATGAACGGCACATTGCCGGTCACATGGAGCGCGCTCACGCGGCCCTGTCCGCGGCCCGAGAGCGGGATGCCGACGGACTCGATATCGCGGCCGCCGAACGACATCATGTCGACCCACAGCCAGCGCACATGCCCGCCGTAGTCGATCGCGCCGTCGATGTTCCTCCGCCGCAGTTCGATGTAGTAGCCGACGCGCGCGATGTTCTCAACCGCGCCTTCGTTCGCCGAATAATCGTCATACGGCACGGCCACCGCGCCCCAGAGATTACCTGCGGTCGTGAGGTCGATGGACCGCGCGAGCTTGAATCCCTGGCGGTATTCCGCCGGCACGTTGTTGAGCGAACCCGTCGTCGTGTGCGGCGCCGGATGCACGGGCAAGCCGTCCGCCAGCGCGAGTTTGATCACCCGGCAGTATTCCTCCGCCATCAGATCTTCGCCCGGCCAATCGGGATGCAAGTCGGTTGCGTTCTGGAAGTTATGTTCGATAAGCGTCGTGCCGTCCTGCGCGTAGCGCGGGCAGGCGTTGTAGAGGTCGGCGTAGTAGACGCGACCCGCCGGGAAGATGCCATCCACCTCGATCGCCTTCTTCATCATCGCGTTGAACGCAAGGACGATCTCGTTCTTCGCGGCGGTGGCGTTGTTGACGACCGCGCCCGCGATCACCTTACACGCGCTCTGCGCGAGGATGCGCTGAACCGTGTTCGTCCAAGCGACGAAGAGCGTCTCCGCCGGGGTGCTGCGGCTGTTGATGTCGTTGGTGCCGATCTTCATGAGGAGCACGTCCACATTGCCCGCCTGGTCGAGCTCGGCGTCGATCATGTCCTGCACGCCGCCCTGCTTGGCGTTCGTGTCGGAAATCAGGAAGCGGCCACTGATGCCCGAATGCCACACCCAGTTCTCGGGCATCGTCGCGCCCGCCTCGTCGTGGCTCTGGTCGTTGCGGTAGCCGACCGAATTGGGCAGGTAGCCCGCCGCGCAGAGTTTCTTCATGAGCGGGATGCGCCAGTTGCCGTAGCTCGAGTCGCTGCCATGCGTGATCGAGTCGCCCACCGGCAGCACGCGCACACGCGGACCGAGGTTGTCCGCGTCGAGGTCGAGCCAGAGACGGCCACCATCGCCCACCTTCTCTTCCCACACGCGCGGATTCGCGCCATTGGCGCTCGTCGTGTCGAAGAGGTCCGTCAGCGCGCCCGCGCACTCGACCGTGCCCACGTCCCATGTCATCAGCAGGAAGCGTCCGCGCGTATGCGACGCGAACGGCGTATCGAGCGCGATCTTCGCGCCAGCCGCAAAGGTCGGCGCCGTCACACAGCGAAGCGTCGCCTTCGTCGGATCGATGACGAGGCGGCCCGTCGCAGCGAGGTCGAATTTCTTCAGGTAGATCGCACCCACCTTGTTGAAAGTGCAGGGACCGTCGACGAAGAACATCGCGCCCTTGTTCACGACGGGATCCCAGCCGATGTAGTTGAACACGGGGTTGCCTGAATTCTGCGGCACGATGAGCGCCTTCGAGGCCACGCTCGTGAGCGGCTGGCCGTTCGCGTCCTGCCAGTTGCCCGGCGTCACGAATGTGCTGCCGTCGTTCGCACCGCCCGTCCACGCGCCGTCCGCATAGTCGCTGCGGTCGTCACTCGGCTGGTACTTCGCCCAGATTTCGATGCGCATGAGCTTGTACGCGCCCGCGTTGAGGGCCGCTGGATCGCCCGTGCCCGTCACCCAGGTGCCGTCCATGGACTTGTTGCCACCGTTGAAAATGCCGGTATCGGCCAGCAGTCCGAAGCCGATGTAGTTGTAGTCGCTGCGGGCGGACGACTTGTTGCCGAAGCAGTTGAACATGAAGAGTCCGTCCACCGGCACCTCGCGTTTCGGTTCCGTCGGGTACTTGCGGAAGAACTGGAACGTACCATAGCCCGTCGCGCTGCCGGTCGTCATCGTGTCGTTCCAACCGCACTGGCCCGGCCAGATTTCGGGGAGCGCGTTGTCCTTATTCGCATCGCCGCCACTGTAGTTGATCGGGTTGCATTCGATGTAGCCCTCGACCGTGTCGTCGCTCGGCGGCACGTTCGCGATGTTGCCGAAGTCGGTGTAGACATGGAGTTTTTTCACCGTCTGCTGCTTGTACTGGGCCTCGGTGACGGGGAAGGTGATGTCGTCGAAGCCGATGTCGGCGTCCGATGCGGTGCCCGCGTTGCGCGGTGCGACCATGTCCATCCACATCGTCTTCATCTCGCCGGTGTCGGCACGGACGAGTTCGATGTAGTAGCCCGCCTTCTCGATGCCCTTGCGCGGCAGCGGTGCCTGCCACACATAGGGCAGCTGGGCCGTATCCTGCGCATAGTAGGTGTCCTTCTTGGGCTCGATCACGGCGAGGCGCGTGAAGCCCGTCGTGTATTCATCCGGCACGTTGTTAAGCGCACCGTAGCACCGCGGCTGGAAGACGACGCTCTCGCCACCGCTCGCAAGGCCCGCGACGTCGCTCACCGAGCCGACCGTCAGCGTGTAGTCGGTCTTCGGCGTAAGTTCGCTCGCGAGCGTCCAAGTCACGGCTCGTCCATCATCCGACAGCACCGGGTCCGCCAGCGCCGGACCGCCCTCGATCGCCGCCTCGTCAGGCGCGGCCACGATCGGCTTCGAGAAGGTCACCGTGAGCGTCTTCTC
>JAZUGW010000221.1:0-7543 GCA_045641465.1 Kiritimatiellia bacterium
TGGTCGCGCCGAGCCGGCGGCTCGGGCGCGCGCGGCGGAGATCCTCGCGGAGGGCGCGGGGACGGTCGTCGCCTTGGAGGCGGTGCTCGCGCTGCGGCTCGACCCCGACTGCGTCCCCGCGCTCGCGGACCCCGCCGCCATGCGGACGGAGAGGACGCCGCGGCGGCTCCTCGGCTGGCTGCGACGACGACGGTCGGCGTGAATTCCCGCGAAACGCTTTTTCGGACGGACGATTCAGGCGACGGATTGCTTGATTTTCATGCGGAACACAATTGGTGGAGGGGCGAAGGGCGATGTAGGCGCGGCGTGAGGAAAAGGGATGCCGTCCAAACGCGGACCAGACCGGCGAAAAACACTCGGACAAAATGAACTTATGCGGCGGGAATCGACCCACACTTATGCACGAAGAGCCAAAAGATTGGACACAATTTCTCGCCCTTTTGGTGGAGGTAGATCTACTCGTTCTCGTAGACGACCGAATCATCGCCAACCCGCTAATGGCAAACTATGACAAGACGTCAAAACTTCGGCTTGCACGGGCTCTCACCGCTGCGGGTTGCCAGTTTTTATTTGTCAAAAGTAAGGACAATCTCAGAAACAACGAATCACGAATGGGCTAACGTTACGAATCATTGCTTTTCCTTCGTGATGACGCCCTCGGGGGTGTCGCGGGTGAGGCCGCTGAAGGTGTAGAACGGGCCCTTCGATCCATCTTTATGGACGGACCGGATTGCATAGTAGTAGCGCGTATGGGTTTTGAGATTGCGTTCATCCACGCGGTTCACCGCAAACGCGAGGCCCTTGTGGACTTCGGGGGTCACCGTGCGCACGAGATGCGCCGCATCGCGCGGGAAGTCCGGTGTTTCACTGCGGTAGAGTTCCCAGTGCTTGAAGTCGGGCGACGGATCGAGTCCCCATTCGAGATAGAGCTGTCCCAGCCGTTCGCCGTGCGTCGCATGCGGCGTCGTGATGAGTCCCGTATACTTGAACCCGTCTTCCGTCGGCTTCGCGAATGCGATCTTCTTGCCGTTCGAAATGCGCACGGTCGCATATTGGTAGGGTTTGAGTTCCAGCACGTCCGTTTTCCCCTTCCAGGGTTTCTCCAGCACCGTGCAGCGCGCGACCTTCGCACCCGGCACAAGCTGCTGCTGAACCTTCGCCGTCACGGTGCGGCCTTCCGTTTCGCGGAAGCGCGCGATGAAACCAGTACCGTCTTCGGCGGCCTTGAGTCCACAGAGGATGACGCCCGGCACATCCGTCTTCACGTACTGATCGGACACGGACGCCAACCGCGGATTGACCGTCCGCGCCGCGAATGCGGGCACATGGTTCGCCTGCCACGAACCCTTGTAGCTCGTGATCGCATAGCGGAAGCGGAAGTTGAAGCTGTCGCCATCGGGCTTGTGTTCCACCAGCCAGTCGTTGAAGAGGCACGGATAGATCGCGCTCTTGCCCTTCGGCGCCCGACCCGTGTAGCAGGTCTTGTCCGGATGGATTTCGCCGAATTCGCACAGGGACGAATCCAGCTGCACCACGGCGACGCCGAAGTCCCGGTTCTCGACGCCCACCCATTCGCGCGCCCCCACGTAGGAGTCGGTGCTGTGTCCCGTGAGGTCGAGGTAGGGACGCATCACCGGTCCGTTCAGCTGCGCGTAGAAGGTCCCCTCCGGCACGTCGAACGGGAAGGCCATATAGCCGTAGCGCTGATAGCGTTCATTGCTCTTGCACCGCAGCTTGCGCGCGTGCTTGATCTCGAGTTCCACCCACACGCGCTTCGCGTTCGGGTCGAGCCGCACCGTACGAACGATTTCCGCGTCGAGCGCCTTCGCCGGATCGGCGGCATACGTCTTGTGGTTGTCGCTCGTATAGCGGAATTCCACCGCACCGTTCAGCAGCTCGCGTCCCAGCTCCTTGTCGTAGAGCGAAGTGACCACGCCGTTCTTCTGGGTCACACGATACCAGCGGTTCTCCTCGCATTTTCCATTTTCCACTTTACATTTTACAATCGGCATGTTTTCAGTTTCACATTTTACATTCGCAAACCGCGCAACGGTTTGTTCCGCCTTCTCGACCCATTCGAAATGCTGCATGCAGGTTTCGAACACGCGCCGTCCCTGATAGCCGGCCGGCGTCGCATAGCTGTGTTCGTCGTTCATCACGAGGCCCCACCAGGCGCGACGGAAATCCTCCGCCGGATAGGAAGCGCCCTTCGTCGCCGCCACACACCGCTCCGCCTCGGTCGCGGCGAGTCCGCGATCGGCCGCGAGCTTGCGGGCAAGGCATTCCGGCATCGAGTGGAGGAACTGCACCCAGCCGCTCGTCATTTCACCGCGCAGCGTCTGCAGCTGTTCCACGCCCTTCGACTGGCGCAGCGCGGCGAAGGCCGTGTCCGGATTCGCCACCGTGTGCATCTCGGGCCAGCGCCACTTCGCATTCCATTGGCGGAAAAGCTTACTGACGCGCGGATTGGGCCATTCATCGTCGCAGTAGAAGGAAGTGAGCCACACGTCGACCGGATAGCGCTTTTCCAGTTTGGCGAGTTGCGCCGGCATCAGGCTTTCCATCCCGCAGAAGGACGGAATGCCGAAGTCGCCGGCCGTGATGGTGTAGTGGTTGCCCGCGAGGACGAGCAGTTTCGAGTCGCGATCGGCCGCCTCCCACCAGAACAGCATCGGCAACGGCGAATCCCACCGCACGTCGACTCGGGCGCCACCGCCCTGGGCGTCGGGATTGTGGACGTGTCCGCGCTTGGTCCGGTCGTAGGGAATGCAGGTCGACGGCAGCGGATTCCACTGGTTCGGCAGGAAGACGAGATTCTCGATGCCCGCTTCGCGATAGGGCTGGATGATGCTCCACGAGAGGCCCGGATTGTCCGCCATGATCATCGTCTTGGGCGCAAGGCCCCAGCGTTCTTCGAAATACTTGCGCGTATAGGCGCTGCGGCACATCTGTTCGAACCCGTAGGCCTGCAGGATGTTGCCCGCGCAGAGGGCGGACACGCCGAGGCGGTCGCGCATCATCTCGTTCGCCACGAGGGAGCGGGTCTCTGCCACGCCCTTCTCGTGCGGGTAGTTGTGGAAGAACCAGTAGCCTTCCAGCGTATAGCGATAGGCCGCCGGATCGGCATCGTAGGGATCCTCCGCCACAAGCTTGCGCGCGGCATCCGTGCGGACGACCGAACCATGCCGCTGCACATACTGCGGGTGGTGGAGTCCGATATCCGTGTGCGAGGCCGTCAGACAATAGATCTTCCATTCGCGCACCGGCGGGAGATTCGCCGGCAGCTCGGCCAGCGGTACCAGCTGATAGAACGGTTCACCGCCCACATCGGAGCTCACGAGACGACGTCCGTCACGCGTCACCAGCGAGTAGGCCTTCGTAATCGTGCGCGCCTTGCCCTTTTCCCACACATAGGCACGCGTGCTGTTCCGGGTGATCGGGAAGGCGTTGTCCACCACATCGAGATCGCGCCAGTTCACGCCGTCGGACGAAGCCTGCAACCGCCACGCTTCGGGATTGCGGTCGGGGTATTTCTCCGTGTCCCAGCCCGTGTACCATTCGTAGCGCGTGACCTCGACGGGTTGCGGCGCCTCCAGCATAAACCAGGCGGCACCGACGGTCTTTGCGTTCCTCGCGCGGTCGTCGTACCACTTCGTCTTGGGATCGCCGTCCAAGGCCGCCGTCGGTTCGTAGGTCGGACGCACGACAAATCCGTTCGGCGCCTTCGTGGTCGTATCCCAGGCCACCTTCGTAAATGCCTTCGTGATCTCCCGCGCACCCTGGAAGAATTTCACGTCGTTGATCTGCACCGCCCCACCTTGCGTGCGGTCAACCTTGAACCGATAAAAACGAAAAGCTTCGCCCGCGTTCGCCGAGAGCGCCAATGCGAGCATTCCCACCAAACAGATTTTGTTCATCATCTCTTCCTTTCCATGGAATGGAACCATTCTATCAAACTCGGCCCCCACCGTCAAACTACCAATCGCCCCCGTCGTCCAGCATCTGGACTTCGGAAGCCTGAATCAATTCGTCCAGGACTTTTTCGAATTGGACAAATCCTTCCTGGGTCGAGACCACGCGCAGCACCCCGACTTTCTTTTCCTCATAGGTGATGTTCGAATCGGGCGGCAGCTTGACCCCGCAGTCACGAAGGTACTTGTTCCAATCCCGATGCGGCTCTTTAGGCTGCAACATATAGGTGCGCATCCCGTAGTCCTCAACAATGACCCTCTTGGGCGTAATGACGACGGTGGCCCCCTTCACCTCGAACCGATATCCCCTCACCTTGCACGCCAGCTTCACCGCATCGTAAACGGAAATTTCACTTGCCCGGCAATCCCCATTCTGCACCGAGTCTTCCCAATTACGAGGCTTATTGACATTCCAGATGATTTTCACATGGGCGCCGTTCTTTTCGTTGTCCTTCTCCATCGCGCGCTGAGCCACCTGGACAACGTCATCAATCGTGTTCGTGGGTGCAAGGACAAACTCCGGGAGTATGACCTCGTGCAGATGTTTGATGGTCTTGACCTGGGTTTCGAGTTCGATCCGGGTTTGGGTCGACTCCCACCATTTCTGCAATTCCACCTTCAAGAAGGAGTAGAGCTTACGGCGATCATCCTCGTTCTTCAGCAGGCGAACATAATGCCGCTGCCGCGAATCGGTCAACATCGAGCGCCCGGGACGACTCCCCAAATCGAACCCCAGGACCTCGCCCAGAGCATCATCCACCAGAAGGCCGTATGACTGTTTCCTCCTGGGCAAATCACCGTCCTGGAGATAATACTCGCAGCAGACGAAATCCCGAGTGGCGGCAACGGTCTGGCTCATCAGCTCATTCAGCATGCTCACCTGATCGACGGACAGCGGAAGCGACCGGCGGATCGACCGCTCGGCGGTCCAAACCGACCGTTCGGCCTTCAAGAGGTGGGCTTCAGGCTTCAGCACGGGAACCTCCTGCGGGTCGAACAAGTGCGCTCCCTCGCGATCCCAGACAAGGCCAAAAGCCTTTTCAATCTCGGCAAGGGCCGTACGCACCGTCTTGCCTTTGAACGAAAACGACCGTCGAACCTTGGATTTCAGACGAGAATCGAAACGAATACGCTCATTCCTTTCCTCCTCCATCACCTTTTCAATCGGTGCCATCGCCTCGGCAACGGTCACGTCCTTGAGTTCTACCGGCGGACAATTCGTTGCATACACGCTCGTACTCCAATCGGCAAATGGCGAATCGCCCGGGACAGAATAGGCCACGCTCCAGGAATCGTATTTGCGATTCACCCTCATGGTGACATCGGGTAGTTCGCCAACCTTCAGCAGCATGTCTTGATACGACCCCGAAGGAAATTCCACATCGTATTTCTGGGTCCAATTGACGCTGCTCGGACAACCACGGATGTCCAGACTTGAAACATAGATGAGAGCAAATTCATCGACCCCCTTCGCCATCGCCCGTTGCCGAAGGTCGGCAAGAATCTCATCCAGCGTCGCCCCGTGATACGACAACGCCGGCAATCGACAATTGGCCAAGGTTCGAATACGATCGTTCCAGCACAGCCGATCCGGTTCAACCCGATTGGTGATGGCCCCGCCATGGGCACGTAGCCAGTCGCGCCGTCGATGGATATATTCGACCACAAATGGAATGTTGTTTGACAGGCAGTTCTGAAGGGAACGGATTCGCCCCAGCAGATTCCGCCGATGCAGATTGTAGGAACGATGTTTTTTCCAGTCCTCATTTTCCTCGTCCGTCTTGAGTTTTGGATACTTCTCGAGTTCCGCCTTGAGACGATGCAACTGGTTTGAATACGACACGGCACGGGCTTCCGTTTCCCGTAGGCGTGCCTCCGTTTCACGTGTACTGCAATAGAGTTGGTCGCCCCAACAACGATTCATATAAGGCTCGCCGGGGCGTCCCAAGTCAAAGGCTGCCGCAACAATGTTGGTGACCAGATCGTGGAACGGAAAACTGTAGTGCTTCCCGATGACATACAGATTCGTCATCACATCCAGAGGACGACACATGTAACATCCGCAACCATTATCGTTGTACAGGAAATACTTGCCGCGAACGGCCTCCGGACTCAAGATGCTGAACAGGACGGCGTGGCAATTCGTCAGAGAGTCATGGTCCAAACGGTCGGGATACATGCGAATGGTTTCACCTGTATCCAGTTTGACGCGTTTCTCATAACCCACGGGCGTCGCCACCACGGAACCTTCCGGCAGGCCATAGTCATCAAGCTTTTCCGCTGCCGACAGTCCTGCCGCCAGTACAAGGAACACCCACGCAACTACCATTCGTATTTTCATAGACGCTATTGTAGCCAATTCCCCGCCGTTTGTAAATAAAAAAGACGGCCGCGCCAAAGCGCAGCCGTCTTTTTGAGACTCACGAGAAGTGAACTTACTTGTTCAGCGCTTCCGTGACCGTCGCGAGGATCTGGCGGAGAGCCTTCGGCACGCGCGCGGCCGTCGTGGACTTCACCGTCGTATCCTTCGAAGCCTTCGCATCGTACTCGTCGTACGAAGCGCCGACCGTCGCGATTTCCTTCTTCCAGCCTTCGACGTCAACCTTCAAGATCTCCTCGAGGTCGGCCTTGACGACATGGAACTTCGCCGTCTCGTCGTTGTTGGCGAGGTCGATGTCCTTCGCAAACGGGATGTTGCCGATCGCCGTCTCGTTGGCCTTGACCTGGCCTTCGATACGCTGGCAGATCCACTTGAGGACGCGGCTGTTGTCGCCGAAGCCCGGCCACATGAAGCGGCCGTCTTCGCCCTTGCGGAACCAGTTCACGAAGTAGATCTTCGGGAGCTTCGTCGCATCGGCGCTCGTGCGCTCCATTTCCAGCCAGTGCTGGAAGTAGTCAGCCACATTGTAGCCGAAGAACGGCAGCATCGCCATCGGGTCGCGGCGGACCTGGCCGATCTGGTGGGAGATCACGGCAGCCGTGACTTCCGAACCCGCGGCCGAACCCATGAACACGCCATGCGTCCAGCTCTTGGCCTCGTTCACCAGCGGGATCGTGGACGGACGACGACCACCGAAGAGGATCGCGTCGATCGGCACGCCCGTGGGCTTCTTGTTGAACTTGCCGTTGAAACCGTCCTTGTCGAGCACCGGGCAGTTGATCGCCGGCGCCGTGAAGCGGCTGTTCTTGTGGGCGGCGACGTACTTCGACTCCTTGATCTCGGCCTTCGTCATACCCGGCTTCGGACCCATACGGTACGGATCGTCCGCGCACACGTAGCACGGATTGCCCTTCCAGTCAATGCCTTCCTTCGGAGCCTTGATGCCCATGTCTTCCCACCAGATGTCGCCATCGGGCGTGAGAACGACGTTCGTGAAGATCGTGCCCTTCTTGCAGCTCTTGAGCGCGTTCGGGTTCGAGTCCATCGAGGTACCCGGCGCCACGCCGAAGAAGCCGTTCTCGGGGTTGATGGCGTAGAGACGGCCATCTTCGCCCGGCTTGAGCCACGCGATATCGTCGCCGATCGTCTGGAGCTTCCAGCCCGGGAGCTTCGGCAGCATCATGGCGAGGTT
>JAZUGW010000222.1:0-2690 GCA_045641465.1 Kiritimatiellia bacterium
TAGTAGACGGTGAGGGGCTGCGCTTCCTGCTTTGCCGACGGTGCGTTGGTCGTGGCGGGAACGGCAAAGGTGCCTGCGCAGCACGAGTTGCTTTTCTGCGTGTCTTTTGCAAACGACCATGCCAGGGCGCAAAGGGCAAATGCGAGGAGAAGCCCGCCGAATATCCGTCGGAAGAGTGGTTTTGTCGTCCTGGTGTCCGCGTTTCCGCACGAACATCCGCAGGATGGCTTGGCCTTTGTCGGGCTGATCCGACGGGCGATTTCGTCGGCGGACATGATCCGCCCGGAGGAGACGATCTCGCCGTCGATTTCGAGGGCGGGCGTTGTCATGATTCCCCGTGCGACGATCTTGTCGATGTCCGTCACCTTTTCGACTTCTGCCGCAAGGCCGGCTTCCGCGAGCGCGGCGGCGACGTTGGCGGCGAGCGTCTTGCACTTCGGGCATCCCGTGCCATAGATTTTAATGTTCATTTGGTTTGTTCCTTTCATCTGTGTTTTCCATGATTGAGGATATTGACGAGGATGAGCATGACGGGGACTTCTACAAGAACGCCCACGACGGTCGCAAGCGCGACGGGCGAGGACGTGCCGAAGAGAGAGACGGCGACCGCCACGGACAATTCAAA
The DNA here is from genome assembly GCA_045641465.1 of Kiritimatiellia bacterium. Classification (GTDB taxonomy): domain Bacteria; phylum Verrucomicrobiota; class Kiritimatiellia; order RFP12; family UBA1067; genus RUG572. The sequence goes on from JAZUGW010000222.1 coordinate 626, forward strand.
GAAATTGGATGCCCCGATCATCGCGGCGGGAGCCGTTATTTCCCTCGGTAGCGCGAGTCGGCGGCAGATCGCCCACGACAGGAAGAAGACGAGAAATGTCTGCACCACGAGCGGCACGGCAATCAGGGCGATGTGAAGCGGGTTGTCGAGGATGACGCATCCCTGGAACGCAAAGACGAGAATGAGCGTCGCAAGGAGCCCACCCATCGCCAGCGGAGAGAACTTCTGGAGAAATCGTTTGCGGAAGAACGTTTCGCCGTACCGCCGCACGACCGCGCGGCGCACGGCCACGCCGATGGCAAGCGGCACCACGACGAACAGCCCCACAGAGGAGAGAAGCGTTCCCCACGGCACGGCGACACCGCCCACGCCCAGCAGCAACTTGACGATCGGCGCAAAGGCGAAGATGATGATGAGGTCGTTCGTCGCCACTTGGACGACGGTGTAGGCGGCGTCGCCTTTCGTCAGCTGCGACCACACGAACACCATCGCCGTGCAGGGCGCCGCGCCCAAGAGGACCGCGCCCGCAAGGTAGTCGTCTGCAAGATTGGCGGGAATCCATAGGCGGAACGCAACGTGGAAGAAGAACCACGCGACCGCGAACATCGTAAACGGTTTGACGATCCAGTTCACGCCCCACGTCACAAAGAGGCCGCGCGGTTCGCGCCCGACGTTTCGGATGCTGGCGAAATCGACCTTGAGCATCATCGGAAAGATCATCAGCCAAATCAAGAAGGCCATAGGCAGCGAGATGTGCGCCACTTCAAGTCGGCCCAACGCGGCTGGAACGGCGGGAAGGCATTTCCCGACAAGGGTACCCACCGCCATGCACAGGACAACCCAGATGGAGAGGTGTCGGTCGAAGAAGGAAAGCTTCGTTTGCTCTTTCATGGTTTGTTCCTTTCTTTTTCAGTAAAAGAGGTTGAGTGTCCATCCGCAGAGGACGAAATACGCGAACAGGTAGACGGCGAAAAGTGTGAGGAGCTTTCCAGTCATGACCTTCTTGAGCATGACGAACTCGGGGACGGACGCCGCTGCCGTGGAAAGCATGAACGCAAATGCCGTGCCAACGGGCAGGCCTTTGTTGATGAGTTCCCCCGTGATGGGGATGACAGACGTCACGTTTGCGTATGTGGGGATGCCGATCACGACGGCAAGGGGAACCGTCCACCACTGCCCTTCGCCAAGGTGTGACGCAATGAAGCCGTCCGGCACGAAGCCGTGCAATCCCGCCCCCAGCGCGATGCCGACAAGCACCCAAAGCCATATCCGTCTGAAGATCCCGCGCGTTTCGGCGACGGCGAACGAAATGCGGTCGCGGAATGTGAGGCGGACTGCGGCGGCACAACTTTTTCCCCCGCACGAACATTTGCAGGGCGCGGCAGGCAGCTCGTAAGAGGCCAGGAACCTGTCGGCTCGGATTGCGTCAAAGAACATGCCGCCAACGACGCCGGAGAGAAGTCCGAGACCGACATAGAGTGAGGTGAGTCCCCATCCCAGCGAACCTGCGAACATCGCGACAGCCGCTTCGTTTACCGACGGCGACGTGATGAGAAACGCCATCGTGATGCCGAGCGGAATCCGCGCCGCCGTGAAGCCGAGGAAGAGCGGTATCGAAGAGCAGGAACAGAACGGCGTCACCGCGCCCAGCGTCGCCGCAAGGAAGTAACAGACGAACCGGCTCTTCCCAGACAGAAACGACCGGATGCGGTTTGCATCCAGCCCCGCCCGCAGGAAGCCGATGACGAATATCATCACGGCGAGCAGTGCAAAGATCTTGGACGTGTCCTCGATGAAAAAATGGACGGCGTCCGCCAGTTTCGTTTCGGCAGAAAGGCCGAGAATGCCGTAAGTTAGCCAGTCGGCTAAATGAGTGAATGTTTCGAGCATGGGTTGTGTCCTTTCGTCGTTTTGGTTTAGTTGGATTGCTAAATGTAAAGGTCAAAAGAAGTGCGTGCTCATCCACGCGACTTCAAGCATTCGAGCATCTTCTTGATGCAGGGACAGGCGAGGCGGTAGTAGATCGACTTGCCTTCGCGGCGGTCGGCGATTACACCCGCGTCCT
>JAZUGW010000223.1:0-12708 GCA_045641465.1 Kiritimatiellia bacterium
AATCCGTAGGCCGGCAGCATCGTTCCAAACATCCGGTTCTCGGGATAGTTCTTCTCACGCTCAGGGACGGGTCCCGACGATGCCCGGCGCGTACCGCCGCCCATCACCGTGAAGTCGAGATCCTTGAGCACGATGTTGCGCGGACGCAGACCCGGCCCGCGGGTGATGGAACTCGCAATGAGGCATTCCGTCTGTTTCACGCGGATGCGCTCGATGAGGATGTTCTGCAGACAGCTCTTCTGGCCCGACTTCGGCGAACGGCGGCGTCCATAGCGGATGAAGATCGGCGTCTGCACGCCCTCCTTCATCACGAGGTCGTGCACGTGGACGTTCTCCATGAATCCGCCGTCCACCACTTCCAACGCCACGCCTGCGATGCCCGTTTGCGGTCCCGTCACGCCCGGAACGATCGACGGACGCCAGTTGAAGTGGCTCTTCGCGCTCGGCCGCACGAGCGTGCAATGGTGGATTCGGCAGTCGGCGAACCCTGTGAGACTCGCCGTGCCGAACTTGATGAAGTTGCAGTTCGAGGCGAGCGTGCAGTTCCGCACTTCGACGTTCCGCACCACGAAGCCGGGCGTATCGCTCTTGAGGCAGATCGCATCGTCCTCCGCATCGATCACGCAGTCTTCGATGAGCACGTTCTGGGCATCGATGTCAATCCCGTCGCCATTGAAGTTGGCGTGGCTTTTGATGGTCACGCGGCGGGCGACGACGTTCGTGCAGGCCGAGAAGTAGCACGTCCAGAAGGACGGGTCGCGCAGCGTCACGCCTTCCAGTTTCACGCCGTCGCAGCGCGCGAACAGACAGTCCAGCCACCGCCGGTTGTCGTTGTTGTTATGAACGGCGAAACGCCCGCGTCCATTCACCACGCCTTCGCCTGTGAGCGCCACGTTGTGCACATCACGGGCATTGATGATCGCGTGGTCGAGTCCCTTCACCGAACTCGGGCACAGCGCATAGTCGGTAAAGTTGGTCGACCCGATGAGCGTCGCGCCCTTTTCGAGATGGAGCGTCACGTTGTCCTTCAGGAAAATGCTCGCCACGGCATAATCGCCCGGCGCGAGCCGCACCGTGCCGCCGCCCTTTGCCGTCGCCGCGTCGATCGCCTGCTGAATGCCCGCAGTGGCCGATTTGCCCGCAAACGATTCCGCCCGCAGCGTAGTCGTCGCAACCTCGGCGAACGCCGTCACTCCCGTGACCACTACCAAACCAATCAAACACTGTTTTCTATAGAGTGGAAACAAACGCCTCGGCTTTGCCGATGCGTCGTTCCCCTCTTCAATCTGTACGTACGGATTTCCCGCATACGTTTTCCCATCAAGTAAAGTGCTTGCCATAGTAGATTTTCCTTTTTTTGTTTTGATACGCTCTTGATACTGGGGGCCTTGGTTCCGCAGTCATTGCCTGTGCTTTCCAACACGCCGGTCACTACACTCCGCATCAACAAATTCTCATACACAGCCTTTACGGCGATTGCATTCAGCGCTCATTTTTGTTCCGTATCATACATTGGTACAACGAGATAATTATACGTGTCCTGTTTAATATGGGTCATTCGGCATATTCCCGGCAGTCGAGCTTCTCCACCCGCTGCGTGTCGAACAAGAACAGCTGATAGTGGACCAGGTTCTTCGGGGCCTTGTCATCCTGGATGACAAAATACGGATTGGCACGATAGCAGAGAACCCGGCAGAACGACGAGGTGCCGGCCCGCGTCATCGGCGGCAAGGTCGGGATGTCCTTCTGTCCCGGCACGGGGGCGACCGACGACGTTGCGGCCGACAGCGCGCCCTTGCGCGTGAGATAGAGCGTCCAGGGGTAAGTCCCGTCCGGCAGTCGCTCGGCGTCGTTCGTAACATAGCAATCCACCTCGCCGTCGTTGTCCGCATCGAGGAACACCGCCAGCACCTTGATTTTCTTCGATCCAAGCTCCAGCCGCCTCCGCACTTCCTCGCGGTACTTGGGCAGGAAGGCCTTGAAGCCCGAAGGCTCCCCCACGCCGCCGCCCGGACGCAGGTCGCCGCGCGGCTGCCGATACGGCTGCCATAGGGCGCGCGGATCGTGCGGAACAGGTTCCAGCGGCTTGAAGTCGAAACCGAAATACCACTCGACGCACAACCGTTCGACGCTCTTCACCCCGTCGCCTTTGAACACCGTATCGAAGTCCGGCGTGATCGGACGCAGATAGTACTTGCCGTCGTTGGTGAAATGGAAGGTGCAGTCGGGCGTGCGCTTGACGATGTGACGCCTTTCAGCGTCATAATAACCTGCCGACATCATGTACAGTCCCAGAACAACTTTCCAATCATCCTTGAAGGTAAGCAGATAAAAAGACTGGCGATGGCAATTGAAATAAACATCTCCAATTTGCTTCATCTGGCAGAACTTTCCGTTCTCGATCCTCCAAACCCACCATGAATCGCCATACCGATCCTCGTCTCCGGCCATACAACCAAATACAAGTCGCAGTTCTGACGGCATATCAATGAAAAAGCATTTGATGCGCCACCTGCCATCAGTCCATATCGGCCGCCAAAATGAAACATCCAAGCCCTCCTTTAAAAGCCGACTGTGTTCTTCAACATGGGGAAATTTAGTTTCAGCTCCGATCAAGGCGGTTGACAAGATCAAGAAAACAAAACAAAGTTTAGACTTCATTCAACACCTCGGACATTTTGATCGTTAATCACGACGGGGACATAGTTGTTGACATTCGTATGGAGCGACCACCGTCCCAATATGGGATCAAAGTGTATCGGAGTACTCCAATTTCGATGAGGTCCCACGGTCAGATCGTGCGTTCCCGAAGCCCCGTTGTACAGCGTCATGATCGCCCATTGACGCGCCGTGAGGACAACTCCATTGACATTGGTCGTTACATTGTCCGGTTCCGTCCAGTGGGCCTGTGGGGCGTTTTGATAGGCGGCACGATACCACCCCAGAACTTCCTCATACCGCGCCCTCTTTTCCAAGAGCGCCTCGTTCATCGAAACGACATTGGTCTTCCAATTGTAGACTTCGGCCGTCACGCATCCGTTCGTGATCTTGTCGATCTGGCAGATCCCGAAGCCGAACGGCGCCCCCCAGTTGGGGCGTTCGGTGTTGTTGGTCCCGTTGTTGAACTGGTTGTAGAAGCGCCTTCCCTGCTTGCTCTCGTGCCTGGCGATCATCCAGGCGTAGTCGCGGAACTCCTCGTCGACAGTCGAGTCGATGTAGGCACGGGCGTCGGCGTCGAGCGGGTTCTTGCCGCGGATGTAGAACTCCGTTGCCGCCGCCGAAGTGTTCTCCACCCGGGAGGTGAGGCAGACCTTCCCCCCGATGATTTCGTTCATCCAGTCTTTAATGTCGAGCCGGGTCTCCCCGAGGACATTGGTGGCGGAATAGAACCGGTCGTCGATTCCCCACAACCGGACATCCGGCCGTTCGCTGGCAAGGGATGCGCTCCAGGTGGTCGTCAGCCAATCAGGGAGGCCACGCAGCTTCACCGACAATGCGGGCGCCGCGGGTTCGCCGGTGATGTAGGCGATCCCCTTGCTTCTGATCAGTTTATTCGAGTACACGCCCCAGTCGGTGGCGCTGTAGACGGTATTGGTGTTTACCGGCCAGTTCGACTGGGCGAGCGTCATCGGGAACACGCCCAGCTTGATTGCGGTGGGACGGCGTCCGTCGTCCGCATTCCGCACCGCCATGGTGAACGACACCGTGAGGTCGGAGTTGGTCCCGGCGGTGAAGAACCGCCCGCCGGAAAACACCGTCGGCGACAGGTCGTCGACGGCATGGCCGGCCTCGAGCCCGGCGTGGAGGTCCCTGACGCTGCCGGTCCTCTCGGCGATCTCGCGCCCGGCGCGGGCGCGCCACCAGTAGAGGTCGTTGTAGCGGGTACTGAACGGCTCCTCCACCATGCGTCTGGTCCAGACGGGGTGCTCGGAGGTCGAGACGAAGGCGCCCACGAAGCAGGTGCGCCCTGCCGGGATGGTGAAAGTACCGTTGGTCTGGACCAACTGCCCCGCGCCCGTTTCCGTTCCCGCCGACGGGAAGCCGATCCATTTGACGGGCATCGTCTCCACGTCGCCAGCCGGCGGAGGAACCTCGTGGCTGGACGGCGCAAGCTGCGCGTCGGAGCGAGGTGGTTCGCCGTCCGGCTGCGCCGAGTCCGCCCCGGTGGGATTCTGCACCACCACGGTCAGCTCGGCGGTGTTGGTGCCGCTCACGGCGTCGACGTAGATCTCGGTTCCGCCGCCGATTCCGCTGACGGTGGTGCTGCCGTCGGGTTCCGTTTCAAATGTCGCCTCGTCGAAGCGGTCGTGCCATTCGTAGGACGGCGACGGGCGGTTGATGTACGGCGTGAGCTGCGCCCCCTGCAGCGCCTCGGAGGCGGACAGTTCGCCGGGCACGACGACGAGCCGGGGCGTCATCAGCTCGCGTCCCGGGGACTGGTCGGTCGGCGGGACGAATTCCACGTCGAACGATTCGGCGTCGCCGGTGTAGCCGTCGTCCCAGACGTACTCGACGCCATCGCAGTCGCACGACATTTCGAGGACGTGCACCTCGTCGACGTCCAGCGGGAACACCAGTTCGCAGGCGGCATCGACCACGACCGCGAAGCGTCCAACCTTCAACCGCAACGTACGCTGCGGATTTCCGGTGAATCTGACGGAAAGGCAGTAGCGACCGTTCTGGGCGTTGCAGCCCACCCAGCCCGACACCCAGTTGGTATACCCTGCGGAGACGATTTCGTCGGCATTGGTGAACGTCGCCCGGACCCACGCTTCGCTCTGCCCGAAACAGACACCGTTCGACGCGCGCGGCTCAGGGTCGACTTCGTTGGCGAGTCCATCGCCGTCCCAGTCGAACGGGAACACGGGCGCATACTGGACCGTGCGGTCGGGATAACGATAATCGAAACGCCCATTGGCGAACAGCTCCGCCTGGAAATTCGTGGGGCAATTAATGTCACGGTTGTAGAGCGCGTTGTGCCAGGTTAGAACGAGTGAATTCGATGGCGTATGCTCATGCCAAAACACACTCTCGCCACCATCGGGCAGCAAGCCCCAGTTCCACTTCGGCAGAAGCGACAAGTTGGCGTCAAACGGCGGCGGGAAGAAATGCGTTTTCACGTTAGGACGGAAATCGCCGTTCTCGAACACGGTCAATCCTGTTGTCGTTCCATTGCCATACGGGAAACGCCACCCATCGGGCTTGATCCGAAGCGAGTCCGACATGCCGCCGTAGTCACGCCAGTCCATGTTCGTGACGGCGTTCTCCGTCGCCGCGGCAAAAGCATTCCCGTCCACAGTCACGTCGATTCTCCACAACTGCGCAATGTCGTTACTCGTGATGGTCGTCGGCATCCATTGCACGAAGCGCCCCAACATCAACGGCCCCGAGACCAATCCCGTTCCATTCGTCCCTTCGCCGCCGATTTGCCCGACGATGTTAGTGCCTTCGACATTCGTCCAGTCGTTGGTGCCGCCCTCGACTTGCGTCACCGTGTTCGTTTCGCCTTCGACCTGGTTTACGCCATTGGTGCCGTCCTTGACACTCGCGAAGGCGATCCACACCCCTACGAAAATGGAGAGTAGCGCCTTCTCCCAAGCCGGCAGGTGACGGAATCCTTGCCATGCCCTGCGGAAAGGACGCACGCCCTTCTCGGCGCAGAGCGCCAGCAACCACAGGAACACCAAACCGAAGACCGAGACAACGCCAATTATCGAAACCGCATTCATGGCGCACCTCAACGGAAAAGAATTGCAGTCGGGTCCAAAGGCGTCCCGACCGTGAAGGTTTCGCCTGAATTGTGAAGACCCCGCCCCACAAGCCGCATCAAATTCCAGTTCCTTCGGTGCAACCACTCAGGCGCGTCCTCCGACAGCGCGGAAAACACCGGCACTCCATCCATCGTCACCGTGAGCCGTGGAGGTGTCGACGCGGCAGTGAGTCGATAGGCCCACGCAAGCGTCTTCACGTCCTCCATCGAAGTTGATGCCGCCGAGAACCGCTCACCGTCAGTCCCGTTCTGGACGAACCAATTTCCCCGGTTCCATCCCACGACCAAATCCGTCTCTTCTGGTTCAAGCACGCCGTTCGCATTCGCGTCCTTTCCAAACGCCGCTTCAACGTTATTAGACGGCGTTGCCAGGAATGAAAGCGAGAACGCGAATTTCGCCGCGCCGCGTTGCCAAGATGAAAAGACGACATTGGTCACCACCTCTGTGTCGGCATGAGCCACCGGAGGCAATGCGACGTTCGTCGGTGACAACGCCCAGACGGGTGCCACGCACAGCACCGCAAAAACACTTGCGATGCCTCTCATTACAGAAATACTATTCATTTGTCTACCTTGGAGGGATTACAAATATCAAGATTGGCTTTGCTTCTCGGCTTCGACTGCCCTCGCGTAGAGATTGAAGAGGTGGGCGACACGCTCCGCGTCGTTCGCGAAAGTATGTCCATAGGCGCGATCGACGAGCGCGTCGAGTTTCTGGTGCGCTTTGACGAGATCGGGCGGCATCGTCAGCGGATCATACAAGTCAGCGAAAGACTGTCCAGGGCAGGCAGATCGCGCATCCAAGACGGCTTGCGCAGCCGCTTCGATCTTGGCCTTTTGTTCCTCCGTCACCTCTGGCCAGCAGAAATTGTTGTAGACCAACGTCGAGGAATAGCGATAGTCGCTCTTCAGCCGTCCGCACACCGCGCGCATCCAGGCCATGTGCATCCGCGAGGTCAGAACGCCGAAGTGGTACTTGGTCGCATTGGGGATGATGATGGTATCACCCGCAATCACCTCGGAAGGCATGAAACCCATCGGCAGGTAGTCGCGACGTTCAGACGAAGTTCGCGGAATCAGGATGTAATCGGCGTTGGGCTGGCGATCCTCGGCAAAGCGCGTCGGCGTTGCAGCACGTTTCCGCGTCTGCTCCTTCTTGCTGGCGAGCCTGTAATCGCGTACAGCGGCAACACGTTGCATGACCTTCGGCATTGTCCGCAAGTTGCTCGGCGCGACATCGCGAAGCCAAAGGCAGTAGCGATTGCGTCGTTTAATGAACTCATCAGGGCCAATGTAGAGCCGAAGGAGCTTGTCGGCCCCTGGCTCTTCTGAAACGAACGCATCCTTCTCGTCGGCGGCTATCACAAAGTTTCCGCCGTCAACGGGGAACGAACCGACCGAGGGCATCGGCGCATCGCCACGCATCGGTTCATGTCGATCATCCAAAAGGACACTTGGTGCATCCAACAGGTAGCCATTAATGTTGGTTGCAGGAATGACTTTGTCTTTTCCATAGATCATCCTTTCGGCGTTCTTTGTCTCATGCGAGCTGAATCCGATGATGACGCAGTGGACGGCTGCGTTCCCCTTTGCCTCGTTGTGCCACTTGAACGTGCGATAGGCAAAGTCGATTTTGACTTTGGGCAAATTCCTCCAGAGGGGTGTGACTTGTTCGCCCTGCGTGATTGAGTTGGTCGAGACGAAGGCACACCGCGTTTGGGTGCCGACAATCAGATCATGCGCTTTCTTGTACCAGCCGCAGACAAAATCGAGATTGCGATTCTGCGGAAAAATCTTCGCCATGTCTGCTTTTTGCTCGGCGGACATCGTGCCGGTCTTAACCCCGTGGAACGGCGGGTTGCCCATGATGTAGTCGAAACGCGGAGCGAGAGTCGCCCAGTCCACGCGCAGGGCGTTGGCGCAGACGATGTGGGGCGTCGCCTTGATCGGGATGCGGGCGAAGTACTGGCCGAAACGGTCGGCGACTTCGAGGTTGCAGAGGTGGTCCATGAGCCACAGGGCGACCTTCGCGATCTCGGCGGGGAACGGCTCGATCTCGATCCCAAACAACCGCGAGACGTCCACCTTGCAGAGGAGCGAGACGTCGAGGACGAGCGACGGATCGTCTTTGTGGAGCTCTTCGAGGACGTCCATTTCGAGCCGCCGCAGCTCGCGGTAGGCGATCAGGAGGAAGTTGCCGCAGCCGCACGCCGGGTCGAGGAACTTCAATGCGGCCAGCTTTTCGTGGAACGCTTCGAGCTTCACGCGCTTGGACGGACCCGACAGGAGACAGAGGTTGTCGAACTCTTCGCGCAAGCTGTCGAGGAAGAGAGGCCTGATGACCTTGAGGATGTTCGCCTCGCTCGTGTAGTGCGCGCCGAGGTCGTGGCGTTCTTCGGCGTCCATCACGCCCTGGAACATCGCGCCAAAGATGGCGGGCGAGATCTTCGACCAGTCGAGCGAGCCGCAGTCGAGAAGCGCGCGGCGCATGTCGGCCGAGAACGCGGGGATTGGGAGCATGTCGCCGAAGAGGTTGCCGTTCACATACGGAAACGCGGCCACGGTCTCGTCGAGGTTGGCGAGTCGTTTCTCGGGCGGCGTGTTGAGCGTCTGGAAGAGTTCGGCGATTTTGATCGCAAGATCGCCACCGTCGGCTGCGGTGTGGTGGACGATGAAGTTCGAGAACTGCCCTGGCTTGAAGATGGACGTGTCCTCGGCGAAAAGACAGAAGAGGAGCCGCACGAGGTAGACCTCCAGCTCATGCCCCGCGTAGCCGATGGCTTGCAACGCATCGTGAAGCTTCGCCATCTTCTCGGCGGCCTTGCGATTCACGGGGTCCTGCTCGCGCACCTCCTCCGACTCCACACCGATCATGAACCCGAAGAGCGTCACGTACTTGCGCAGGTCGGCGAGCTTGAATGCCGTGAGCTGCCCGTCCTTTGTCAGATCGTAGAAGCGGAAGGTCTGGAAATCCGAAACGACGATGGCATGCGGCAGGGCGGTCGCCCCGCGACCGCCATGATCCGCGCGGGGCGCGGACCCTGCCGGCGGCTCGGCGTTCACCAGGGCCCGCACGTAGTCCATCGCCTGGGCGTAGGCCGCATCGAGGTCCTTGCCCTTCGACTTCATTTCGACGAGGATGCACCCCTGCCAGAAGCAGTCGACGAACCCCTGCGCCCCGTCGGCGAACTTGACGCGGTGCTCGAACGTCGCCTGCGTCACCGCGTCGACGCCGAAGATCTCGAAGAACTCCTTCAGAAACGACTGCGCCTGCGATTTCTCGTCAAAGGCGGTTTTCCACCGCTTCGCAAACGCCGTCGCATTCTTCCGTATTTCGTTCCAAGATTTCATGGGAGACATTGTAGCAAAATTCAGACTTGCCGACAATCAGCGATTTCCGAACAAACGGATTTTGATGCTCCTTCCGCGTCCTTCCTATTTCATTTGAGGTTTCGTCCCATTCCCAAAATTCTGCCGATGGTTACCTTGACCTCAAAAGGACCTTACACCCAAACTTTTTCGCTCTCCGTCATCACCTCAGCGGACGATGATGACCATGGGCGGACGAATGGGTTTCAAGTCGAATTCGCTGAACGTCACGGCGCTCAGGGGATTCGTACTCTTGCTTCCTGTGGCGGGGCCGATGAGGAGCGTCTCGTTGAAGACGCCGTCCTCATCCACCCACGTTCCGATCTCAGTCCAAGACCCTTCTGCACCTTCCTGGATCGCGACCGTGAACGTGTTGTCCTTACGTCCAAGCCGCAAACGGGAAACCCGGCAATTGCCGTTCTCAAATGTTCCCGACTTTGTAAGAACATTGCGAATGGCCACATTGTCCGCACTCGATCCAGGGCGAATCTTGCCATCATAAGTCCCCTGACCTGTCCGATACTGTAACGCCATCAGCATCGGCGAACCCTTTAACGTTTAAATCAGATCAAAATCACTTGGACCACGCCACGGGTTTGCCGCCCTTCGTCACCTGTTTGACGTCGAGCTTGCCTTCGCAGACTTCAAGTACGACCTTGTCGGACGAAACAGTCGCCGTACCCCAGGCCCCGTTGAGCGACCAGAAGAAGCGTCCCGTCCGCGGACCGAAATCAAGCGTGCCCGTGAGCCCGTTCCACTTGAGGCCGGACCACGCCATCAGCACGTTCCAGCTCGCGAGCGAACGCACGTAGTTGTGGCCCCATTCGATTTCGCTGTAGGGGTTGCGGTTCAGACCGTTGTAGCGCCCGCACACGCCGTCGAGAATCGCCAGCGCTTCCTTCTCCAGCCCTTCGCAAATGAGTTCGGCGGCCGTCGTGTATTCGATGCCGGTCCACACTTCGCTCCAGTAGGTGAACGGATACTTGACCTCGTCGACCTTCGGATAGGTCATCAGCAGAAGGCCGGCCTCTTCGTCCATCGCGTAGGTACGGTAGTAGTTGCAATGGTCCGCAAGTTCCTGGCGGAAGTTGTACTTCGCGATCGCCGCCGCCGCCTTGCGCACGTTCTCGGGCTTCGCAAGATAGCCGAGACCGAGCAAGTGGGCGGTCTGCTGGCCGAGCAGCTGGTCGGAGAGGCAGCCGTTGCCCATCTGCTGGCCGAGTTCGGGATCATCGAGCAACTGGATGTAGTACTCGCCGTTGAACAGCTTCTCGTCCGTGAGACGACGTCCGCTTTCGAACACGCGCCGGCACTCGTCGGCGAAGGCCGTGTCGCCCGCGACCTTGGCGAATTCTTCGGCCGCGCGCAAAGCGCCCAGATACCAGAACTGCGCGAGCGGGTTCGGTCCGCAGAAGCAGATGTCGTAGGTGTTGAACTGGCCCTCGCGCATGTCGACGAGTCCGTCCTTGTTCTGGTCGAAGCCCTTGGGCGACCAGAGATAGTTGGCGGACTTCTTCATCTGCGGCAGATACTGCGTGAACCAGGCGCGGTCGCCGGAGAAGAGTCCGTCACGATAGAGCTTCATCATCACGCCGCACTGTCCGTCCACGACCTTGTGTCCGCACATGGACGCCGACTTGCCGGGTTCGAGCGGCAGCTTCTGGTGGCAGGGAATGCTGCCGTCGGCACGCATCATCATATTGAATTCGACATCGCGCTTCGTCCGCGCCAGGTAGGGGAACAGGAACCCCGTAGCCTGCTCGTAGTTGAAGACGTGCGTCGTGCTGCCCGAACTGCACCCAAACGTCGCGCCGACACCTTCAAAGCCCATGAAACGGCCTGCTGCGTCGCGGAACTCGCCCGAACCCTTGTAGACGGCGAGGTTCATCGCCGCACGCTCCTTCATCGCCGCCGGATAGTCACATCCCGCAAAAGCGCGCGCAAAGGCGAGAGAACGGGCCTCCAACTGGGAGAGACGCGGCAGCGTCTTCGTCGCCACGTCCCAGGCGTCTGCATACTGCGTCGCATACCAGTTGCCGCAAGGACGTTTACCCCAGCCATAGCGATTCGGGAAATGCCAGAAGAGATGGAAGGCGAAGACGGCCTTCGCGCCAGGCGCAATCGTCTTTTTCACCGCCAAAGACGCCACCGGCTTGCCATTCTGCACGGCATTGAATTCACCGTTGTCCGTGAAATCGCGCCACCATTCCTGCGTGGCGTGAACGGTCTGGCTCCAGTTGCCCCGACGAATCGCCAGACGCGCGCTCACGCCGTCCGTCTCCTCCGTGACGAACGCCATCGTGCCGGCCGCCTCGTGCGTAGGCTCAAGACCCGACGCCGTATACCAGATGCCGCGGAAACCGGCCCCCTCGCGGAACTCGTTCTTGGGTTTGCGATTCTGCGCGTCATGCGAACCGTTCAGGCCGATCAGGTTGGGAATCAGGCCCGCCACGGACACCTCAAGCGCCTCGTCGGAAGTGTTCGTCACTTCGTAGGCAAGCGACCCGAACGGGATGCCGCTCGCCACCTCGTCGCCCGGGATAAACGGACTGAATCCCTTGACGGCCACCTTGACCGGCATCGAACGGTCCTCAAGATTCACCGTACCGAACGGGAATCCGCCGTCGAACGACGCCTTGCGGAAATGCGCGAAACCGCAGTTCGGCGACCCTTTACCCGTGAACTGCTGGCGCTCCCACGGACAGGTCGGTCCCTGCAGCATCTTGCCGAGACGCGGCGTCTTCTTCCCCTTGAGAGTGATCGCAAAGAACGGCGTCAGATAGTCGTTGTCAAATCCGGCGGGAATGTACTCGCGACGTGTGGCGTTCATCATCACCCAGTCGACGAGTTCGCCGCGTCCGCCCAGCGAGAAAGATCCCGTACCGATGCCGCCCAAGGGCAAGGCCACCCGATAGAGATGATCCTGATCGTAATGTTTCAACACGGGCCAGTTCGCGGCAGGTTCCCAAACCGCACCCGCTGTGAGCGCAGCCGCGACCACAACAGCCGCTAAACCAATTTTGTCATTCATCTCGTCATTTCCTTTTGGTAGTTGTTCTGTTCTTGGATTAAATTCTCAGCGCCACTATTCCTCGACGACAACACGAAAGCCGACGTCATACACCGGCGCGTACGGACGGTACGCACGGCGGAAGGACGCCGTCGCGAGCTTCGGACGCGAATACCACGAGCCGCCGCGCACCACGCGCTTCTCGTCGCCCGTGCGGGCATTGCGCCCGTCGTCCGCCACATACGGATACGGCACGTACTTCGAGGCCGTCCATTCCCACACGTTTCCGTGCATCTCGTAGAGTCCCCACGGATTCGGCTTCCACTTGCCGCTCGCCTCTTCAAGGAACGCGCCGTCGTTCACACCATGCGCCTGCGGCACCCAGTTGTCGAACAGGTTCTCGGGATTATTGTACACGGCCTTCTTCACATCCTGTACATAGGGATTACCCGAATAGTAATGCAACGAAATGTCGGCGAGGTTCGCGTATTGCGCGAAGTCGGCGTTTCGGTCGCCCCACCAGAACGGTTTGTCCGATCCCGCGCGCGCGGCCCATTCC
>JAZUGW010000224.1:0-2676 GCA_045641465.1 Kiritimatiellia bacterium
CGACGGCGGACGGATCAGCAAGCTCTGGGTGGCGACGGCGGTGCGGCTGACGATGGTCGTGAACTTCGACCGTGGCTGGGATGTGAAGCCCGCGACGAGCGACCACAAGGCGGTCTACGCCGCCTTGCTGAAGAGGTACAACTGAACGGTCAACCCGGCGGCGGCGGCGAACGCCGCCCCGCCACAAGCGAAAGGGAAAAGAAGATGGCGAAGAAAAAAGGGAAGTGGTGCGCGGCGAGGAGGGTCGCATCCAGCAAGGTGGTGATGCTCGAGATCAAGCCGAGCGGATGCGGGCGGACGCTCGTTTCGCTCGACCTTGACGACCTTGACGACAGGTTGCGAATCAAGGTCGGCGCGTTCCTCTGCGGTCCGCAGGGAACGATGAGGTTCAGGGCGCGTCTCGGAGTCGGCGGCGGCGAGGTCTGCCGCGTGACCCGCGCCTACAGGGTGGTGCCGATTGGGGAATGCAGCTTCGGCGGCAAGTTTCCGACGGCGACGGAAATGACCCTCTGCGACCTCTACAAACTCGTGAAGGCGCAAAGGGGGAAGTCGAAACGCTAAATCGCGCCGCCTCGCGCCGAGCCCCTGCGGTTCGGCGCGGGCGGCACACAAGGAGGGAAAGGGAAATGTCGTGCATTGGGCCAGGGAAGATGGTGGGGCTGGCGTACAAGGGATCGCGTGGCATAAAATGGTTCGACCTCGATTGCGAGGATGACTGGGGTAACCTTGACTGCGGCGTGAACAAGGACGGAAGCGCGTGGGTCGCGGTCGGCAACGACGAGGACGGCTACGAGCGAGTGACGCGGGCGTTGGAAGACACGCCGAAAGGCAACCGAAGTCTCGACCTCGGCAAGCTGCGCGAGATGATCGAACGCCGCGTCGCAAAATATTCGGGGTGAAGGGGCTGTTCCGGCGCGAACGGACAGGCGGATTTGTGCGCCGAAAAATAATCAAATACCCCGTTGCTATTACCTGAAAATTACGGCATCATGTGTATCAGAAAAAGCGGGGGATGGGCCTCCGCGAGAAAACGAAAGGAAAAAGGAATGAGCAGAAACGAAAGAGCATCGGTTGCCCTGCCGAACGCAAGGGAGATCGAGAAGATCACGCCGATCATCAAGGAGGAGTTCGCCAAGCACGGCATCAAGATCGAGAAGATCGGACCGCACCCCGACGGAGGGCTGATGGCCGATGCGCGGATTCCGGTCGAAAAGATCGACGAGATGCGCTGTGCGCTCTTCGCGCACGGCATTGTCCTCTGCAGCGCGCAGGCGGGCTGGGGATTCGGAGTGAGGCGTTGAACGAAAACGGCGGCGGCGGCGAAAGCCGCCCCGCCACACACGAAGGGAGAATCAAGATGGCTGACGATTTTTTCACCAAGACAACCTGCGACCGCTGCGGCAAGCCGCTGAACGGAGTGCGCACGATGTCGATGTTCAACACCGAGACGATCTGCATGGATTGCGCGGAGGCAGAGCGGAAGCGTCCCGACTACGCGGCGGCAAGGGACGCGGAGGCGGCGGCGGTACGCGCCGGGAACTGGAACTTCAAGGGAGTGGGGCTCTGAAGCATCGAGGGCGTGGAGGGGCGTTCTCGCCCCTCCCGCCGCAAGTGAAAGGGATCGGAAAATGGTCAAGGTAAGGTTCAGCGCATCAGGTTTCGGAAGCACGACCTACGAGTACGCTGACGAGGAATCGGCGCGGGCGGCGATGCGGTGCGACGCGAGGGAGGTCGCCGACGAACACGGCGGCAAGGCGAACGAGGCGGGCGACGAGATCGTGGTCGCCCGTCCGGGCGGCGAGGAGATCGCAAGGTGGGAACTTGAAAAATCATGAAAATACCCCGTTGCTATTCCAGCCGGATTACGGCATCATGTGTTTCAGAAAAGCGGAGGATGGGCCTTCGCGAGAAAAGGGAAAGGTAAAGAAGATGAAGAAGAATGAGGAACTGAAGAAGAGGGCGGTGCCGGGGCAACCCCTGCCCGACCCCAAGGAGGCAAGCCGCAGGGTGCGGGCGTGGCTCCTTCGGACGCACCCGGAGGAGGAGCCGATGATCGGCGACTTCCGCAAGGGCGTGACCTTCGCGGAAATCAACCGCAGGATGCACAAGGGGGAGGACTTCTACGACATCTGCGAATGCACCGAGTCGGATCAGCGCGAGTATGTTTTCCACGAGCTGGCGAGAATCTACAAAACGGAGTACAACTTCTGGTACTACCTTTGGCTCGGCAACGGTAGGAAAGATCCGATGTACGCCAAGGCGCTCAAGGCGCTCAAGAAGGACAAGAAGCTCAAGCACCTCTTCAAGAAGGGGTGAGCAAAACGCCGACCCGCGCCCACGGGCGCGGGCGGCACAACGAGAAAGGCAACGGAAATGAAAACAGCGGTTTTTGAGGACAACGAGGTGATGACGCTTGAGGAGGTTGCGGCGAAGCTGCACGGGATGTACGGGTGGGCGACGCACGAGACCTACGCGAAGGAAGGCGCGATCCGCTTCACCGAGAGGGACGGGCGGCACTTCTGCCTCCGCACGAGTGGATTCGTCTACGAGATCGTCAACGGCAAGGAGTCCGAGAAAGAGGACGGAGAGCGCGAGATCAACTTCGGCGAGGATTTCGACCTCGTCAACTACATCTGGGCGACCGACAAGGACGGCAATTCGGTAATGGTTCACGAC
>JAZUGW010000225.1:0-2515 GCA_045641465.1 Kiritimatiellia bacterium
CTCCTTGGCTCACAGAACGACATGGCTACGATCCGACTTCGGCGGCGTAGCTACTACAGTGGGGTATGCCGCTTCCGAGACCTGCGAATTGGCCGTTGAAACGGGGCGGTCGAATCGGTCGCCGGTGGGATGTCCGATTTCGTGCGGGGGTGTGTGCACACGCCTCAAGTCGAGTTCGCCGCAGTCGAGTTGCCGCAGCCACGGTTTTCGCTTGCGGGGTGGGATCGGGGACGGCGAACGACCACCTTCGCATCATAGCAAAGAGGGATTGCGCTTGAGATTGCGCGTTAGCCGCATTAAATGGCAATGAGTCCCGGATGATTTGACTGTGCGGAGCCGTTGGGCTTCAGAACGGGGGTGTTTCGTCTTCGGCTTGTCCGCAGAGTTTCGCCGCATTGGTGAAGTCGATGGCGAACATTTCGCGGGATTGGAATTCGGTCACGTTCTTGTGCTTGAAATACTCGTCGATGAACTTGTTCGGTACGTCGTCGGGAGCGGTTGCGAACGCGGCGTAGAATTCCTCGCGCCGGAGGCTGACGAATACGGAATCGGATTTCGCGAGCTTCAGAAGATCGAAGGCTCGCTTCCACGAGTGGGCAAGTCCGCCCGCTTCCTGCTCTGTCTTTACCGGATCGGACCGCTTCCTTGGCTCATCGGCGAGAGGCTGGCGGGGAGTGTTTATTGTATTATTAAGGGCGGTGTTTTTTGCCGATCTATCGGAAAATTTTTCCGATACGGCGGGAGGGACGGCGGGAGCGGGTGCTTGGTCGGCGGCGGGCGGGAGGAGCTGTCCGGGCTGGAGGTCGCCGAGGATTTCGGCGTCCTCGGGGTAGAGCATCTTGCCGCCGTAGAACTTCCTGCGGACGCGATCCATGATTATCTCGGCGTCGAAACCCTCGGGCAGTTTGAGCCGGTAGAGATATTTCCTCTCCCACGGCAGTTTTTTCCTCTTCCGGTCCTCGATGCGGACGAGAAGGCCCATCTTGTCGAGTTCCTTGACGTGGGTGCGGAGGGTCTTGTCCTCAAGGTGGGTCATCGCATTGAGGCGCTTGAGGGTGACCGAGCGCACGGGGGATTCGGGCTTGCGGTCGTCGAGGAGTTCCGCGAACTTGGTCAGGATCAGCATCTTGGGCGATTTGACGTCCAAGGGGATCTGCTGGTTGACGGCGTGTACGAAAAGGTAGCCCATGACGGTTAGTTCTTGTCCGCCACGACGTAGTAATCATCCTTCAGCTGCTTCAGCGTTCCGAGGTGTTCGTACCAGTCTTCGGCGTAGAGGTCGTCAATTGCGGCGCGGAAACCCTTCGCCAGCGCTTCGGCGTCATCCGGGAGCAGGCATTCGACCGAGGTTGTGTTGTGACCGTCCGAAAGCGCGGCGAGTTTCAGCCAGTTCTTGGCCCTTTCACGTTCTTTCGCCGCCTTGAGGACGGTCGCCGCGGCGATGCACGCCAGGCGGAATGACGCGAAGAGGCGTTTCTGGAGGATGAATTCGGGCGTCGCCTCGCGGAACGGGGTCTCGCCCTTGACGCAGGACGGGTAGCGCAACAGGGCGCAGGTGCCGAGCATCAGCTGGAGGGCGCGAGGTGTCGCGTCGTCCGGAATGTACACGTTCTTGACCCCGCCCGCGATCAGCGACTCCCGGAAGTTGTCGATCTCGGACAGGAAGTGCGGCGCATCCTTGAACAGGACGTCGATCCCGGATTTCGCGTATGCGCGGGCGGCGGCGTTGCGCACGGCCTTCTGCTTTTTCGAGAACGATTCGACCGTCAGCTGGCTGTTGTTTTCCATAGGAAGGCGATTATACCATAAAGGCGCGAAAGAGGGGATTGGGGAGCGGGGATTGGGGATTGGATGGAACACCCTCGTCCAGCCAGACATAGTGGACTATTTCTGGACGAACCCCCGCGCTGATGGATGGGAGCCAGATATAGTGCACTATGTCTGGGAGAATGGGCGGCGGAACGGGGCGGCAAAAATTCGGAAATCGGGCGAATCGGGGGCCGTATGATTCGTCCGAATGACCCCGTAGGCGGAGAAGGAAAAGTCGGTAGGGGTCACCAAAAAGTCGATAGTCCTGAACGAGAAAGTCGGTAGGCCGAAATGAAAAGTCCGCGTGGGGCGGATTTCGCGGTCGGAACGGCGGGGCGGGGCGGCGGGAAGGACGGATTTCTTTGAATGCAGTCGGCTTGCGCCGAACGCAGAATTGGGCGAAACCGGTTCTGTGATGCGGATTTGCTCCCCCGGTGGGGGTTTTGAGTTTCCCTTGTGCTATTTCGCTCCTCCCCTTGTGGAGTGTTTGAGTTCCCCTGGTGAGGGGTTTGGAGCTATCCGATGACCGGTTTTGCCCCGTTGGCGACCTGATCGGGGGCTGCCGAGACGGATGAAAAGGCTTACGAGACAAGGACAAAAGGCAGATGGGACGATGCCGAGGGGCTTACGGGACGATGACAGGGGTTGCGGACGGGCGAGGCGGTGGTCACGCACGGCAAAGTCAGTATTCAGCGCCCGTAAAGTC
>JAZUGW010000226.1:0-60217 GCA_045641465.1 Kiritimatiellia bacterium
ACGCTCAAGGGCTATGAGATCGCGAAGCCGCGTCCGTGTGCGTACATGAAGCTCGAGATCCGCGCCCAGGGCGGCGATGCGCACATGCAGTTCAGTCGTCTGGGCTTCTACGAGTAAACAAATCTCGCAGACCAATCGAAACAGGCGTTGGGACCCTCGATCCCCACGGCCGTTTTTTTGTCCGTGAATGGTTTTGTCGATGCACGCTTTAATTTTTCGGGTACTTTTCAGAACGGTTGTTTTTTGATATAATAGACACTTCCTTCGCGAGAGGAAGAGAGGAGAGTGCTTTGAAGAAGTTGATGGCAGCCCTTTTGGGCGTGGTATTGGTTGGTTGGGCAAGTTGGGGAGCAGAACCCGTGCGCGTGGGCGTGTTCACGGGGGCGGGGGCGTGTTCTGTCGGCATGCTGCGTTGGATTCAGATTGCATGCCGTTCGCCCGAGCTGACGCCGACTTACATTGACGGGGCGGCCGTACGGGCCGGTGCACTCGACAAGCTGGACCTTGTGATCATGCCGGGCGGCTGGGCCGGTCGCGAATATGAGGACCTCGGGCAAGACGGGGTTGCCAAGCTGAAGAAGTTCATTCACGACGGCGGTTCGTATATCGGCACATGCGCAGGCTGCTTCCTCGTGATGGATGATTCGACGAAGCAGCATCCGCGGCTTGAGCTTATGCCGTACGTGAACCAGCAGGGACCCTATCTCTTTGGTACGATCCTCTCGGCGGAATTCTCGTCTCGTGCGAAGGAACTCCTTGGCGTCAGACCGGGCGAGCATCGCGTGCGCTATCATGGCGGGCCGCTGATGATTCCGAGCAAGAAGACGATTCCCGAGGCGAGCTTCGAAATCGTCGGCACCTACAAGGGCGACATCAACCCAGGCACGAACACGCGGACGAAGACGATGACCGGTACGGGGTGTGCAGCGGTGGGAACATACGGCAAGGGCCGTGTCGTCGCGTATGCCATTCATCCGGAGTATTTTCCGAATTCGATGGATCTCGTCAAGGGCGCGTTCAAGTACACGACGGGACGCGACATCACGATACGGATGCCGCAGCGCAAGCCGGGACAGCTTGTGGTGGGATTGCTGGGCGATTGGGCGATCGGCGTGGAGAGCGCGAATGCGTGCCGCGATCTGTTCGTGCGCGACGATTTCGACGTGGTGCCGCTGATGGAGGAAATCTGTGCCGAGGGGATGATGCGCCATCTTGATGTGCTGGTGATTCCGAATATGGAGAAGAGTCCGAACAGCCTGCGCCAGAACATCTATTCGGCGAAGGCGCGGCGGCGCTATGAAGAGTTCCTGGCGCGCGGGGGCAAAATCGTGTCGTGGGGTGATGCCGCGAAGATATTCCCGTGCGATCGCCGCAACTTCTTCGCGATCAAGTCGACGGAGCTGGTGGCGAAGCTGAACGCGTTGAAGAACGACTCCTTCGCGGCCCCGGAGGCTCCGGTGCTGAAGCCCGTGCGCGCGGCGGTCTATGCCGACAAGGGCGTGAGCTGCGCCGAGTACTGGAACGTGTCGAAGTTGATGGTTTGCTCGCCGCTCTATCGGGTGACGTTCGTGAACGCGGCGGACATTGCGAACGGTGTCCTGAAGGATTTCGATCTGTTGCTGATGGGCGGTGGACTGAGTACGACGCAGTATCGCACATTGGGCGAAAAGGGGCGCCAGGCCGTCATCGATTTCGTCCATAATGGCGGCGCGTACTACGGCATTTGCGCAGGGGCGTTTCTGTCGTTGCAGACGGCGAACCCGAAGCGTCCGCGTCTGGGACTCGTTCCGTTCAAGGAGCAGACGGGCATCCCGTATCGCGGGTGGTGCGAGACGCGCGTGGAGTTTACGGACGAAGCGGCGCCGACGCTTGGTTTTATGGGCGGGTCCCGTCGTTTCGTGCTTTACTGGGGCGGACCCGAAATGTTGCCGGGCGATCCGATCCCGGGGACGGACGTGAAGGTGCTGGCGAAGTATTATGGCCACATGGTGAATACGTTTACGGGCGGAAGCGAGGTCAAGCCGATGACGGACAGCGGTGCGATCATAGGAGGCACGTGTGGCAAGGGCCGCCTCGTGGCGAGCGGTCCGCACCCGGAATGTTCGGAAGATACGCAGGATATCGTGCGTGCCATCTTGAAGTATCTGACGGGGCGTCCGGCCGAGCCGAATTACCCGAACCGTAAGAAGGGTGCGATCTGCGTGGCGTTCGGCGTGAGTGGTGCAACGAAGGAGGGAATGACCTTCGGCATGGAGCTGATGAAGGATCCGCGTTTCGACGTTCAGCCGAATACTGGTTATGAGACGGGACATGGCGCATTGGACCACGCCGACGTGCTCTTCATGCCATGGCCGGTTGAGAAGGGCTATGTGTCGGGTGTGTATGATTTCCTTGCGAAGGGTGGTCGCGTCATTGAATATGATCCTCAAGGGAAGGGGAAGGAGACGCATCCGAACCTCATTCGCGTGAAGACGTTTGACGAAGCGCGTCAGGCGATGTTGGATTTGAAAAAAGAAGTCAAGTAAGGATAACGAAAGTCAGGTAAGGAGAAGATACGAAGGTGAAGAAGTTCCTCGTTGCAATAGGTTGTGCTGTTTCGTCCATCTTGGTCTCGGCGGGTGCCGAGGCCCCGACAGCTGCCGTTCCGTTGGCCGAAAAAGCTCCGATAGATGTTTCGGGCGTGGCGGTGTTCTGTTCGCTCTGTCTGCTGCTCTTTGTCGGAAATGCGCTCCGTGCACGCGTGATTCTCTTGCAACGACTTTACCTTCCGAGTTCGGTTGTCGGCGGTCTGATTGGCTTGTTGGTCGTTCAGTTGCTTGGACCGCGTCTGCCGGAAGGGGCTCGGGCCGTCTTTGATGCGCATGTGCAGTTGGCGAATGAAGTGCCGGGATTCCTCATTAACATCATCTTTGCGACGCTGTTTCTCGGTGCCGTGCTGCCGCGCATGCGGACGGTCGTCAAACTCGCCTTCCCGCAGCTTTGTGTGGGACAGATCATGGCGTGGGGCCAGTATGTGGTTGGTTTGGGATTGACGGGTTTCATTTTCAAGAAGTACTTCTTCGACGGTTCGCGTACGTCTGAACTTTTCGGCAACTTGCTAGAAGTCGGTTTCGAAGGCGGACACGGTACGGTGAGCGGACTGAAGAACAGTTTCGATGCCTTCGGCTGGTCGGAAGGTACGGCGCTCGGCTATACGATGGCGACGGCCGGTATGATCATCGGCATCGTCATCGGCATGCTGATGGTGCAGCTGGCGGTCAAG
Organism: Kiritimatiellia bacterium; assembly: GCA_045641465.1. Classification (GTDB taxonomy): domain Bacteria; phylum Verrucomicrobiota; class Kiritimatiellia; order RFP12; family UBA1067; genus RUG572. The sequence continues at coordinate 3,263 of JAZUGW010000226.1, forward strand.
AAGGGCGTGGTGAAGGAAGTGGTAACGTTTGACGAACGCAAGTTCTACGAACGGCGCGGCCTCCACCTCAAGCGGCGGCGTCCGGATGCGGGCAAGCAGACCGTGATGTGCGACTCGATCGACTCGCTGGCCTGGCACGTGGCCGTGGTGGGATTGGCGATGTTGATCGGTTTCGGCATGTTGAAGGGGTTGAAGTGGGCTGAAGTCACGTTTTTCCCGGATGCGCAGATCCAGATCTTCCGTCGCGGTTTCCCGCTCTTCCCGCTTTGCATGCTCGGCGGTGTGTTGTTGCAGTTCGTGACGAAACTGGTGAAGAAGGATCTGCTGATCGACCGTGGACAGATGGAACGTATTTCGGGTGCCACGCTGGACTTCCTCGTGGTTTCCGCCGTGTCGACGATTCAGATCAATGTAGTGGCGGCGAACTGGGAACCCCTCAGCATTACGATCGTTACGGGTACGCTGTGGAGTGTCTGGGTCGTGACCTGGGTGGCGAAGCGTATTTTCCGGAAAGCCTGGTTTGAACGTGCGATGGCCGAGTTCGGTCAGGCAACCGGCGTGACGGCAACGGGGTTGATGCTGCTGCGAACGGTTGACCCCGAGAATCGCACGCCGGCGGCGATGTGCTTTGGCTACAAGCAGCTGATCCAGGAACCGCTGATGAGCGGCATCTGGATGGCGCTGGCCTTTACGCTCGTCTACAACATCGGCTGGTTCAAGGTATGGTTGATCTCGCTCGTCATGCTGATTATCTGGAGCGTGATCGGCTTCTTCATCAACCGGGCCAACAAGCGTGCCGCCTAGCGGCCGAAGGACCGATCCAGCTCGCGGTTGGATTTGTAGATCATAATGGGCTTGCCGCGCGGGCAAACATACGGCATGCGCGCGTCGGCGAGTTCGTTCACCAGCTGAATGGCCGCTTCACGCGTCAGCTTCGTCGATGTGCCCGCAAAGGATTTGGCGACGGCCTTGGCAATGAGTTCGTCGCGCCAGCGCGTCGATCCGCGCTTGGCTCCGCCTTCGGCGATGTCCGAGGCAATCGAGGCGAGAAGCGTTTCCGTACTTCCGCCGGCCAGCAGATCGGGAACGGCGTCGACCTTCCACGTGTCGCGTCCGAATTCCTCCAGTACGAATCCGGCCGCCGCCAGCTCGGTTTGGAACGAGCGGATCCGCGAAGAATCGGCCGGTGGCAGCTGAACCGTCTCCGGAATGAGAAGCGTCTGCGAAATCGCTTCACGCCGCTCGAGGATCTTCTCGTAGGCGATTCGGGCTCGGGCGGCTCGCGGATCCAGCAGAACCAACCCCGCATCTGTCTCCAAAATGAGCAATCCAGTGGATGTTTGGGCCAAAAAGTTATACCAACGCCACAATTTCGTGGTTGAACTTCCATGAACACACCCATTGGGGACAGTCCCCTCGCTGGGGACAGACCCCTTAGGGGCCATGGGGACAGTCCCCTCAGAACCCGTGGGGACAGACCCCTCGGGGGCCGTGGGGACAGTCCCCCCGCTGGGGACAGACCCTGCTGAACTTGTGGGGACAGACCCTGTGGTACTTGCGGGGACAGTCCCTTCGTTTGGGGTGGGGTCTGTCCCCGGGATGCGGGGTGGTTGGTGGGGAAGTTCGAATGTACGCTGGATGACCGGCGTGGAAAAAGGGGCGACAAAAGTCGGCTGATCCGGGACACCTGCGGAGACCTGCGGAACAGAGGAGGTCGGCGCGAGGGGTGTTGCGGCGGGGGCAGGAGGGATGCTCTCGGGGTTGAGCGCGTGTGAGACGGCTTCGATGAGCGCCTCACGCACATCGGCCGGACGGCGGAAGCGGACTTCGCGTTTGGCGGGATGTACGTTTACGTCGACTTGCGTGGGCGGCAGGTCGATGAAGAGCACCAGCATCGGTCGGGCTTCATCGCGGTTCCTTGGATAGGCCTCGCGAAGGGCGTAGGTAATGGCGGCCGAGGTGGCGGGGCGTCCGTTGACGAAAATGAACTGGTCGCGTCGCAGGGTCGGTCCCGCCGTCGGTCGTTCGATGTAGCCGTGGACCTTGACGTCGGAGGCATGCGACGCACTTCCTTCGGACGCTGTTTCAACGGGGATGAGCGACTCGGCGAAGTCGGCGCCGAAGAGTTCGCGGATGCGTTCTTCAAGGGTGGCACCCGGCGCAAAACGGTAGGTCTCGCGTCCGTCGAGAATCAAGGTGAATCCAACATCGGGATGCGCGAGCGCATGGACCGTGAAGGTCGCACGAATATGGGATTCTTCCGTGGCAAAGGCGCGCAGAAACTTCCGTCTGGCGGGAACGTTGCAGAAGAGGTCCCGAACCTCGACACATGTACCGGCGGGGGCACCGCAATCCTTGACTTCCGCCAACACGCCGGCATTTACGACGAGGCGGGTGCCGCCTTCGTCTTCGGCGCGTCGCGTGGTCAGCGTAAAACGCGAAACGGATGCAATGGATGGGATGGCCTCGCCGCGGAATCCAAGCGTGTCAATGCGCTCGATATCGTCGACGTCGCGGATTTTGGAGGTCGCCTGGCGTTCCAGGGAGAGCAAGGCATCCTCGCGTGTCATCCCGCAGCCGTCGTCGCGGACAGAGACGAGCGTGCGGCCTCCGGCGACAATTGTGACCTCGATTCGCGTGGCACCGGCGTCGAGCGCGTTCTCCATCAATTCTTTTAGAACGGATGCCGGTCGCTCGACAACTTCGCCGGCCGCGATTTTGTTCGCGACATGAAGGGGAAGCAGGCGAATGTGTCCGTCACGTTGCATTGGCACGGGGGTCAGCGATCAAGCGTCAACTGTCTGCGGAGATAGGTCGGCACGTCGAGGTCCTCGTCTTGCCACATAGTCTTCTCGGCACGACGGAACCGGGTATTCGTTGCGCGTTCACCGGACTTGCCGTCATTCGAGTTGGACGGATGGGCCGCATTGGCGGCCATCGCACCTTCTTCAAAGAGCAGAACGACAACGGAGAGACGTCCGGAAAAAGTCGCTTCGTCGTTGACGGTCCCCAATTCAAGGTGGGAGTGCTGTCCGTATGCGGCGGTTAGCCCGGAAACGAGAACGTCGATTTCCGACAAGCGGAGGTCGTCGCCTGCCAGGATGCCGACAAGCATCGTTCGAACGGGCGGTTGTGCATCGTCGTGTCGAAGCAGCGGATGCTGGGCGAAATCGGCGAGCAACGACGTGACGCGATTCGCACCGCTGGCGGTTGCCGTTGCGAATTGGGCGCGTCCACAGCCCGTGAGGATATTGCGCAGACGTTCTGCATCAAGTCGAATGTAGCCGGGCTTTTCGAGGATGCGCCAAAGCAGTGTGACGCCGGAGGCAAGTGTATCCACACCACGCGTCAGAGCCTCTTTCATATTGTCCGACGCACCGCTGACAAGCTTGTCGAGCGGCAGGAGCACGGAGACGTCGGCATGTTGGCAGACGGGACCTGCGGAAGTTTTGGCGAGGCGCATGCGCTCTTCGCCTTCGAAGGCGAATGGCATCGTCGCGAAGAGCAGCGTGACAATGCCGAGCGTGTGGAGGTGCTTGAGCAGCTCGCCCGTTGCCCCGCCGCCCGTACCGCCGCCAAGAGCGGTAACGACGATGGCGGTTCGTACGCCCTCAAGTCCCGGATCGATGATCGTCGGGTCGTCCTGAAACGAAGCGCGCGCAGAAGCGGGCTGTCCGCCTGTGCCGCGTCCTGCCAGGCGATTGCCGCCGAGCAAGGTGAAGGGCAGGTCTCCGTTGGCACCGGACTGCGCATCGGTATCGAGGATGAGAACGCGGATGCCGGGTCCGTAGGCGCGCAGAATACCGCGCGTCATAGCTGCGCCAGCCGTGCCGACGCCAATCAGAATCAAGGGGGAGGAGAGCGGGTTCATTTGTTGCGCGAGAAGATGTTTTTGATCGAGGCGAGAATTCCATTGCCGGAAACGTCCTTCGGCTGGGCCAGGAGGAGCAGTCCGGCGATGACGGCACAGGCGGCGGGGAAGGGCTCTTTTTCAAGACCTTCGATTTCCGGCAGCAGAGACCCCACGCGTACGCCGCAGCCGAAGACGGATGTGGCAAGTTCGACCGCGCCGCGAAGGGCGGCTCCGCCGCCCGTCAGCACAACGCCGGCATTCAGACGATGGAGGAGGCCTTCGTCGTCCAGCTGCTGGCGGATGATGGCGAACAATTCCTGCAATCGGGCGTTGACGACCGTATTGAGCGCGCGCCGTGAAATCGTCGAGGCCGTGAAGCCCGGCATCGGATCGGGTACGGAGACGCGCGCTTTGGCGTCTTCGACCGTGATGACGGCGGAGGCATCTGTGGTTTTGAGGTGTTCGGCCTGGGCCTGTGACACGGAAAAGGCGACTCGGATGTCATTGGTCAGATGGTCGCCGCCGACACCGATGACACCGGCCTGGACGAGTTTTCCGTCGCACCAGGTGGTGAACGAAGTCGAGCCGCCGCCGAGATCGATGACGAGTGCTCCGTCCTTTTTGTTTTGGTACGTCAGTACAGCAGCCGCGGCGCAGGTGCCGGCGAAAAAGACGTCTTCCTGAAGTTCGAGTTTCGCGTCGTGGGCCGCTTTGCGCGCATCGGTGATACGCGCGGTCGATCCGTGGATGCAGAGAGAACGAAGGGTCAGGGCGCGTCCGCTCATGCCCTTGGGGGAATTGATGTTGTCCACATCGTCGAGCGAATAGCAGATCTGCGAAAGCTCGATCGGCGTGCGGTCCTGGGCCAGACCGGCCTCGTAGGACAGGTTGTCCACATTGTCGAGGTCCTCGTCGCAGACGAAACCGTTGATCGGAATCTGGGTCTTGATGACCTTCGTGCGGATCTGGGGTCCCGAGACGGCGAGGTAGGCCTGTCCAATGGAGTAGTTCGCCTGGTCGTAGAGATGCTTCAGAACGGACTCGATGGAGTAGCGGGCCTGAGGGATGTCGGTGATCTGGCTCTTGCGCACGCCGGCCGACGGAATCGAACTCAGCGCGGCGACCTTGACACGTCCACCGCTCAAGGGTTCGCCGATGGCGATGACCGTCTGGGTCGTGCCGATTTCAAGTGCGGCGATTGGTTCGGAGAGGTTCACGGAAGGTCCTTTCTATTTGCCCGTGTTGTTTGGACGGCTCGCGGTGATGCGGCTCGGCTTGCCCCAGTCGGTTGCGAGCCAAACGGTCGAGTGCGGCATCAGTTGCGCGTTGATGGCCGCGAAAAGATTTTTCAGCTGCCGATGCAGCGATTCGCGGGAAGTCTTGGTGTCGCTCAACATGTCCTGCCAGGCGAATTTCGCGTGATCGTAGTTGCCGAGCGTGAGGTAGAGATAGTCTTGATTCGACGTATCGACCTCCAGCACGCGCAGGTCGGACAGTTCGGGTCGCATGGCTGCTTCGACGAGTCGAAGGGCGGCTGCGGTCGGACCGGTCAGCTTTTTGCCGGGTGCCGCCGGTGTGTCTCCCGATTCGCGGACGATCGGCAGTTCGGTGGTGGCATTGGCATTGTACCAGAAGACGACGCCCTCCGAGTCGGCGACGCGACCTTCGGTGGGATGTCCTCGGGGGGGCGCAATGCGTGCAATCGGTTCGCGCTCGATCACTTCCACGGTGACGCGGTTCGGCAAGCGCCGTTCAATGCGGATGTCGCGCACGTTCGGAACGCGCTTGAGCAGCTTCTCCCGCAACTGGGAGAAGGGGATCGTTGCCAGGTTGGCGCCGTTTGTCAGACCAAAATGGAAGGTGATGACATCCGGGTGGACCATTTTACCGGTCGAGATGACCACGTCGAGTTCGGGGTTGGTGATTTGGCATTGTTCGTGCCAGATGTTCGAACAGAACGAATAGGCGTAGAACAACCCGCAGCAGGTGCCTCCCACGAGAATCAGAAAGACGATCAGAAGCGAGAGCAGAATCCCCGTGCGCGAATCGTTTTGCTTGGTCTTGCGCTTAATCATGGGTGGCACTCCCCAACACGCGGTCGCAGAGGGCGGCGAAGGAGAGGCCGATCTTCTGAGCGGCTTTGGGCACGAGGGAGTGTCCCGTCATCCCAGGCGAGGTGTTCAGCTCCAGCACGTACATCTTGCCTTCGGGGGTGACGCGGAAATCCACGCGTGTCACGCCTCGGCATCCGGTGGCGTTGAACGCCGCACTTGCGAGGCGCTGCATCTCGGGACAGAACGCATCCGTCGGGAAGGGGTAGCGCGTTTCGTTGGAATTGTACTTTTCCTCGTAGCCGTACCACCCGCCCGGGGCACAGATTTCGACGACGGGCAGCGCCTCGTTACCGAGCACGCCGACGGTCGTCTCGCGTCCGGGGATGAAGGCTTCGACGAGGGCTTCGCCTTCCCCGCCGAATTTTTCACGGTCGATGCGCTGCGCGTCGGAGACGGCCTTGGCAAATGCATCCGGCGTCTTCACGAGATAGACGCCCACCGACGAACCGTCGCGTGGCGCCTTGACGACGCACGGGTAGCCGACCGGCGAATCCGCGAGCGGCTTCGAAGGCGTGGACACGGCCCAGGGGGCGTTGGGCACGCCGGCGGCGTCGAGCGTCCGCTTGGTTGCGATCTTGTCCATCGTCACGCGGCTCGCCGCCGCGCCCGGACCCGTATACGGAATGCCGCGCGCATCAAGCGCCGCCTGCACGCCGCCGTTCTCGCCCCATCCGCCATGCAGGGTGATGTAGCAGGCGTCGACATCTGCAGGCAGCGCATCGAGATTGTCCGCATTGATGACGACCGGAACGACCTCGTATTTGCCGAGCGACTGAAGGGCCTCGACAACGTTCTTGCCGGAAATGAGAGAGACCTCGCGTTCGTTCGAGGTGCCGCCCATCAGGACGGCGACTTTCTTGAAATTATTCATGCTCAAATTATAGCATAATGAGCGGTGGATGTAAGGGGTTAAATGAGAGAAATTAGGGCCAGACGGCAAGACCGCAGACTTCGGGCTCCAGGCGAATGCCGTGTTTGAAGAAGACGGCCCGGGCCATGAGGCGCGCCAGGGCGAGGAAATCGGAGGCTGTCGCATCGGGACCCGCGACAATGACGTTCGCATGCTCCTGCCACACGTAGGCGCCGCCGACGCGCAGTGCCTTGGCGCCGGCTTCCTCGAGGAGTCGTCCTGCCGTCAAGGCGATACCGTCATTGACGCCGCTTGACGAGTTTCCCGAGGGGTTTTTGAAAACGCTGCCCTTGGTGCCCGCCGGGAACTTGCGGCGGCGGGACAGGTAGTCCGCGCACAGGGCGGCAAGTGCCGGCTTGTTTTCCGGACGCAGCGGGTCGGGAAAGTCCGCCTGGGTGAAATCGAATTCGACGTCCTGGATTTCGCCGGCGATGTCCGAATGCCGGTAGGCGAAGCCGCAGTCCGCGCGCGTGAGCCATTGTCCGTCGACTTTGACGCGGCGGATGACTTCGGAGATGGAATGTCCGAACACGCCGGCGTTCATCTTCACCCATCCGCCCAGCGTACCGGGGATGCCGGCCATCCAGGGGATGCCGAGCGTCGCACCTGGTGCCGCCGCCGGACCCGTGGTGCGTACGAAACGTTCGTCCGTCGCCAGGTCGCTGCGCCAGGTATTGGTGCCGGCGCCCAGAAGGCGCGTGACGGGCGGCGTCGGGGTGGCGTCGCGCTCGTCGAGATCGGACTGCACACGCGGCAGCAACTGGATGATGTCGCCTGCACCGGCGAGCAGAATCAAGTCGCCGGGTTCGCGGGTCAGATAGACATGCCGCCAGGCTTCCAGCGCCGAACGCGCCAGTTTGACGGTGGGGCGGTGCGCGGCGTCGTCGGACGGGACGTACTCGCGGAAGGCCTTGTAGAGATCTGCGATGTCGCCGCCGGGAAGGGGGTGCTCGAATGCGGCGTAGACGGGAATGAGGATCACTTCGTCCGCGGCGGCGAAGGCGGGCGGAAACTGCGGACAGAGCGCCCGCGTGCGCGTGTAGCGGTGCGGCTGGAACAGCACACGCAGACGGCGCGGCTGCAGGTTCGCGGCCATGGCGACGGCGCAGGCCAGTTCGCGCGGATGGTGCGCGTAGTCGGTAATGACCGTAAAAGAGGCAGAGAGTCGGGCGTGGTTCGGCGCGGTCTCGTCGGGACGTGGCCAGATGCGTTGGAAACGACGGTCGGGAAGTTCCGAAAGGACCTCCGGCAGCACGGTGCGGATTTCATCCGGGGTGTGTCCAAGACGCAACGCCACTTCGATCGCCGCGCGCGCGTTGACGACATTGTGCGCGCCGTTGACGAGCGTGGGAAGCTCGGGGTAGTCGGAGGCGTCGAGTTCCCAGGCCTTGACGACCTGCGCGGCCTGGGACATCGCCTTTTCATAGCACGCGCGATAGGCGGCCTCGGTGGGGAAGTGCTCAGGATGGTCGTAGTCCATGTTCATGACGACGAGAATCTGCGCACGGTAGAGTGCGAGCGTGCCGTCCGATTCGTCCGCCTCGACGACGAGACGCGGCGTCGGCGCCGCATCGGGGTTCCCGGCGACGGGAAGGGCGCCGGTTTCGCCGCCGATGCACCAGGCGGGCGCATCGCCGAGCGCTGTCAGCAGCTTGGTGGTGAACGTCGAGGTCGTGGTTTTGCCATGCGTGCCGCAGATGGCGATGCCGAACGTGTCGTTCACGAGATCGGCGAGCACTTCGCCGCGAAAGCGCACGGTGAGCGCCTGTCGGGCGGCCAGGTCCTCGGCACGCGCGCGTTCCGGTGCGTCCTTGGGAACGGCGGGCGTGATGATCAGCTCGTCGATGCCGTCCAGATGGGACGGGTCGTGTCCGACGGACACGGGAATGCCGTTGGCCTCGAGCCAGCGGGTCCGGGGCGTGGCATACTTGTCACAGCCGGAAACGTCGTATCCGGCTTTTTTCAAAAGAAAAGCGACGCCGGCCATGCCGACGCCGCCTATGCCCATGAAGTGGATCTTTTTCACTTGAGCAGAATCGACTGTGCGCGTTTCACGAACTGGACGGGGATGCCGAACGGATCGCGAAGCATCGCCATGTCGAAACCTTCACGATGGATGGTTTCAACCAGCGTGGCACCGGCGGCCACCAGACGGGCGGCGTCGGCTTCCGTATCTTCGCTCGTGAAGGCGATGTGCACCGTGTTCGGATTCACCGTGGTGAAGTCCGTGATCGGTGCGGCGTCGTTCCGGTAGAACTCGATCGCCATGCGGCCGCTCGAGTCGACGATGAAGACGGGGTGGGTCTGCGTGAACCCGAGGTTCTCGCACCACCACGCCATCACCTTCTGCGGCTCGGCGACATTCAGACCGATGTGCTCGAGTACCATGGCGCTTAGCCCTCGGCCGCAAGCGCGGCGTCGACTTCGTCGGACGTTTCCATGTTCGTGTACACGTCCTGCGTATCCTCGAGGTCTTCGAGCATGTCCACGAACTTGTTGATGGCCTTGGCGACCGCGAGGTCGTTCACCGGCGCCGTCATGTTCGGCACGAGACCGACCGAGGAATTCTCTTCGTCGATCGCGATGCCCGCCGCCTTGATGGCTTCGGAGACCGTCACGAAGTCGCCCGGCTGGCACTTGACCGTGAAGCCGCCGTCTTCGCCGATGACGTCTTCCGCGCCCGCTTCAAGCGCGACTTCCATCACCTTGTCTTCGTCGAGGCCGTCGGCCGCCGGAATCATGACCTGGCCGAGCTTGTCGAAAAGACGCGAGGCGGAACCGGGCTTCGCCAGTTCGATGCCGTTCTTCTTGAAGACGTTGCTCACTTCGGCCGCCGCGCGGTTCTTGTTGTCCGTCAGGACCGTGACGACGATCGCCACGCTGCCCTTGATGCCTTCATACTGCGCGTCCACGAGCGCGGCCGATTCGAGTTCGCCCGTGCCTTTCTTGATGGCGCGTTCGATGTTGTCGTTCGGCATCTGGGCCGCCTTGGCCTTCGCGATGAGCGTGCGGAGGGTGGGGTTGGTGTTCGGATCGCCACCCTTCGCCTTCACGACGATGGTGATTTCCTTGCCGAGCTTCGAGAAGATTTTGCCTTTCTTGGCATCGGCCGCGCCTTTCGCGCGCTTGATTGTGGCCCAGTGGCTGTGACCTGACATTGGATAGTCTCCTTTGGTTTTGAAAATTGAATTATCATAGTTTAGCAGATTTGGCGCGATTTGGCAACTGACTTTTTAGATTGAACACCGTGTTGTGAAGCTTTTCGTGTGAGCTTGGAAGATTTCATTTCGCTTGAATGTCTAATCTTCGTGACAGACGAGCCTAAGAATGGTATAATAAAAGGAACATTTTTTTCGGAGCAAAAGTAAGGAGATTGAGAGGTTATGGCAAAAGAAGGCGACAGTGGGTCGGCTGCTGGCGGTGGAGAGGAGCGGCACCCGTACGAGGTCACCTATTTGCGGGAAGACGGGAACGAAGTGACCGAGGTCATCTGGGGGGCGAACCACGATGAGGCGGTCAAAGTGGCCGAGAAGCATGGTCTCGACATTCTGTTCCGGGTCAGACGTGAGACGGCGGAGGAGTATCGGCGCAAGAATGGCGGGGAACGTCATTCGGTGCTGCTTCCCTTTGTGGTGGCTGCGGTCTTGCTGGTCGGCATTGTCGGATTGATCCTCTGGCGTCGCGGGTTGCTGCATTTTTAGAATCTTCTCCGATTCTCTGACACGCTCAGCCGATTTATGGTATACTGTGGGCCATGGAATTCATTCGCAGATTTCTTTCGCATGATGCGGGGCCGCTCGCCCAGTTCGTCAAGTATGGCGCCATCGGCGTCTTGACGACGCTGGTGCAGCTGTCCGTATTCTCGTTGCTGGCGGCCACCTGGCTCAAGTGTCTGACGCCGGACGACTTGGCAGTCAAGCTGCTCGGTCTGCCGTCCGCGACGTTTTCGGGGGCAGAGCCCTGGTATGCGGCGCGGTGGTTCCTCGCGGCCGTGGCGACGGCGGTGGGCTTTACGATCTCCAATGTCATTTGCTGGATATTGAACCGCACGTTCGTGTTCCGTCCCGGCAAGTTCCGCTGGTTCGTCGAACTGGGGATGTTCTTCGGGGCGGCGGCTTCGGCCACGGTGATTGCGCTGGGCGTGCAGAGCGTGTTGATCAAGTACGCGGGAATGATGACCTCGACGGCCGTGGTGCTGGAGGTGGTCGTTTCGTTCGTCATCAACTTCGTCGTGCGTAAGTTTTTTATCTTCAAAGGCTGAAGAGGAAGGATTCCGATTATGAAGAACGATTGCGTTTTCTGTGCGATTGCCGCAGGCGAGATTCCGAGTTTCAAGGTGTATGAGGATGATCTCGTCTTGGCGTATTTGGACATCAATCCGTGCTCGAAGGGCCATACGCTGGTCATTCCGAAGGCGCATACGACGGGGCTGTTGGACACGTCCGACGAGATGCTCGCCGCCCTGCTGGCGCGCGTGAAGAAGGTCGCGGCACGTCTGAAGGAGGTCTTGTCGTGCGACGGCTTCAACATCCTGCAGAACAACGGTGCGGCGGCGGGACAGAGCGTCTTCCACATCCATTTCCATATTGTGCCGCGTTATGAGGGCGGCAAGGCCTTGTCGTTCACGAGCACCGCGGGCGACATGGAAGAGCTGAAGGCGTTGGCGGAGCGTCTGCGTTTTTAATTGGACGACTGAAGATGGACGTTCCTGAAATCGTGTACGATGCGGAGGACTATTCCGACATCCTCCGCAAGGATTCCCGCTACGATAGCCGCGCGTACGACTTCGTGTTGCGCGTCATCTCCGAGGCGAGCGAGACGGCGAAGGGCCATGTGTCGGGACAGGAACTGCTCGGCTTCTTTCGCGACCTCGCGCTGGACGCGTTCGGTCCGCTGGCTTTCACGGTGCTGGACGACTGGGGCGTGCATGCGTGCGAGGATGTGGGTGAGATCGTCTTCAATCTGCTGGACTCCAAGCGCATCAGCAAAACGCCGAACGATTCGCGGGACGATTTCATCGGCGGCTTCGACTTCCGCCAGGAGTTCCTTGAACCCTACGCCTGAGGAAGAAGGGTTTCATGCGTTTCGCGCTTTCCACCAATTGGAACAACGGACGGCTTTCGGATGGTTCCGAAATCGTCGACGAGGCGCTGGCGCTTGGATTCGATGCGCTTGAGCTTGGCTTCCGTACGACGCCCGAGCAGCTGGCGGGCTTTAAGCGCCGTCTCGATGTCATGCCCGTCGACTCGGTGCACGCGTATTGTCCCGTGCCCGTGGGCGCGCCGAGCGGACATCCCGAGCTGCACCAGCTCGCGGATCCCGACGAGGACGAACGTGCGCTGGCGCGTCTCCTGTTGAAGAAGACGTTCGCGTGCGCGCAGGAGCTTGGTGCGAAGGTGGTGGTGACGCATGCGGGTTATGTGAAACTGGACGGCTGGTTCGTCAATCGGGGGTCCGAGGTGCTGCAGCAGCTGATTCTCGGCAAGGACGGTCAGCCGGATCCGAAGAACCCGCGTCACGCGAAGTTCCTTGCGAAGGCGCGCAAGCGCCGAAACCAACGCGGCGTGAAGCTGCGCGAGACGTTTCGACGCGAACTCGACCTCGTGTTGCCGGATCTCGAGAAGGCGGGCTTGACGCTCGCCCTCGAGAACCTGCCGAGTCTCGAGGGTTTCCCCAATGCGGACGAAGCCGAAATCCTCATGAAGGACCTCAAAGGCGCGCCGGTGAAGCTCTGGTTCGATACGGGCCATGCTCGCGTACGCGAATGCCACGGGTGGAGCGAGCCCGCCACGGACATTGCGGCGCGCGTGGGCGAACATGTGTGCGGCATGCATCTCAACGATGTCGAAGACTACCACGACGACCACCGCCAGCCGGGCTGGGGGAAGGTCGATTTCGCCGCGCTCGCGTCCTTGGCGCGCCGCGACATCCTGCACGTCTTCGAACCGCACCGCCCCGTCACATTCGACGAACTCAAAACCTCTCTTTCGTTCATCCGCAAAATGTGGTAGAATATTCCCGTCTTCAACTTATCATCCCTACCCACCTCCACCCCCCCACTAATTCAAACTTCAACCTTCAATCACTAACCCTTCACCCTTCACCCTTTAATCTTTCCTTCACCCTTTAACCTTTAACTCTAACTCATGATCACCGATGTGTCCATCCTGATTCCGGCCTATCAGCCGGACGAGAAGCTCGCGGCGCTCGTGGCGCGCCTGCGGGACGAGTTCGCCCATGTCGTGATCGTGGATGACGGGTCGACGGAAGGGCGTGACGTGTTCGACGCGATTCGTCCGCAGGTGGATGTCGTCGTCGCGCACGAGGTCAATCGTGGGAAGGGGGCCGCGCTCAAGACAGGTTTCGCCTGGATTCGCGACCATCAGCCGGATGTGTGCGGCGTGGTGACGGCCGATGCCGACGGGCAGCACACGGTTGAAGACATCCGCCGTGTGGCCGAGGCGGTGAAGACGCATCCGGGGGGACTCGTCCTCGGCGTGCGCCATTTCGGTCTGAAGGTGCCGTTCCGCAGCCGGTTCGGCAACCACTGGACGAGCTGTTTCTTCTGGCTGTTGACGGGCCTTGCGATCAAGGATACGCAGACGGGCCTTCGCGGCATTCCGCGCGGCCTGCTCGACCGCGTGCTGGCGCTCAAGGGCGACCGCTACGAGTACGAGATGCGCATGCTCGTCGACGCGCGCCTCCATGAGCAGAAGCCGTTGCAGATCCCGATCGAGACGGTCTACATTGACGGCAACAAGTCGTCGCATTTCCATCCCCTGCGCGACACGATCCTGACCCAGCGAGCGCTCCTCAGCGCCCGTTTCGGACGCGAACGCTGAAACGGTCGGAATGCCGGGAAGTCGAAAAGTTTCGGGATACTCGAACTTTTCAACTTTTCAACTCTTCAACTGTTCAACTATTTGCTATAATATCCATCCTTATGAACACATTGGCTAAACAGTTGAACCAGACGCTCGGCCCGGTGGCGGATTTGCTCTCCCCGGTTGGCAAGCGCCTCTATTTCCCTTACGGGGGTATCCTCGGTCAAGGTGCCGAGGCCAAGGCGTGCGCGATCAATGCAACGATCGGCATGGCGTTCGAAGAGGATGGAATGCCTCTCGTGATGGACTGCTTTGCGGAACAGCTCAATCTGCCGCGCAAGGCGTTCCTCTATGCGGGCAGTTTCGGTAATCCGACGCTGCGCGAAACGTGGAAGAAGCTGCAGGTCAAGAAGAACCCGTCCTTGAAGGGCGTCCTCTACTCGAACCCCGTGGTCACGAATGCGCTCACGCACGGGCTGCGCGTGACGGCCGAGCTCTTTGCGGGGCGGGGCGATACGGTGGTGGCGCCGGACCTCTTCTGGGACAACTACGCGCTCATTTTCGGTGAAGCCTGCGGGGCGAACCTCACGACGTTCAACACGTTCAAGGACGGTTGCTTCGATACGGCGGCGCTTCAGCAGGCGCTGACGGGTGCGGGTGAAAAGAAGATTCTCATTCTGAATTTCCCGAACAATCCGACGGGCTATACGGCGACGCTCGAGGACGCGGCGAAGATCGTCGCGGCCGTGAAGGCGGCCGCCGACGCGGGCAAGAAGATCATCGTGGTGCTGGACGACGCCTACTTCGGACTCGTCTATGAAAAGGGCATTCACGGCGAATCGCTCTTTGCGGACTTTGCGACGCTGCACGAGAACGTGCTCGCGATCAAGCTCGACGGCTGCACGAAGGAAGACTACGTGTGGGGCCTGCGCGTGGGCTTCATCGCCTTCGGCTTCAAGGGCGCGACGCCCGAGCAGCTCAAGGCGCTCGAGGCGAAGGCGGCGGGCGATGTGCGCAGTGCCGTGTCGAATATTACGTCCGTCGGCCAGAACATGGCCCTCGCGGCGTTGCAGAACAAGGCCTACGCGCGCCAGAAGCGCGAGAAGTACGCCGTGCTGAAGAAGCGCTATGCGACGATTCGCAAGATCCTCAAGCAGCATCCCGAGTATGCGGACGCATTCGAGGTGATGCCGTTCAACAGCGGCTACTTCATGTGCGTGAAGCCGATCGGCGTCGCGGCCGAGCAGGTGCGCAAGCACCTCATCGAGAAGTATTCCACGGGAACGATCGTGCTCTCGGGCCTGATCCGCCTCGCGTTCTCCACGGTTGCGTGCGACAAGCTGCCGACGCTCTTCGCGAATGTCGCGGCGGCGATCAAGGATCTGCAGAAATAAGATTTCAATCAAACTAGGAAAGACGAATGAACAATCTGACGGCTGATGAACTCCGCGAGATGTACCAGAGCTTCTTCGAATCGAAGGGGCATGCGCGCATTTCCGGTGCAAGTGTGATTCCTGAAAACGACCCTACCGTGCTCTTTACGACCGCGGGCATGCATCCGCTGGTGCCGTATCTGATGGGACAGATGCCGCATCCGGCGGGCACGCGCCTGACGGACGTGCAGAAGTGCGTGCGCACGGGCGACATCGACGAAGTGGGCGATGCGGCGCATCTGACCTTCTTCGAGATGCTCGGCAACTGGTCGCTCAACGACTACTTCAAGAAAGAGGCCATCAGCTGGTCCTTCGAATTCCTCACCACGAAGCTCGGCTTCAAGCCCGAACAGCTCAACGTCACGGTGTTCCGCGGCGAAGGCAAGGAAGGCGACGAGGGCTACATCCCGGCCGATGAAGAGGCCGTGGCGATCTGGAAGTCCCTGGGCATTCCGGAAGAGCGCATCTTCCGCCTGCCGCGAGAAGACAACTGGTGGGGTCCGGCGGGCACGACGGGTCCGTGCGGTCCGGATACGGAGATGTTCATCGACACGGGCAAGCCGAAGTGCGGGCCCGACTGCCGTCCCGGCTGCCACTGCGGCAAGTACATCGAGATCTGGAACGACGTCTTTATGCAGTACAACAAGAACGAAGAAGGCAAGTTCGTTCCGCTCGGGCGCCACAATGTCGATACGGGCATGGGCGTGGAACGCACGATCTGCATGATGTCCGGTGCGGCGACGGTGTACGACACGGAGATCTTCGCGCCGATCATGGCGAAGATCGACGAGCTCTCGGATGCCGCGGCGGTGGCGAAGCTGGATCCGGCGACGGCGCTCAAGAGCCGCCGCATCATTGCGGACCACATGCGTACGGCGACGTTCATCCTCTGCGATCCCAAGGGCGGCGTGAAGCCGGGCAACATCGGTGCGAACTACGTGCTGCGCCGCCTCATCCGCCGCGCCGTGCGCTACAGCCGCTTCCTCGGCATTGCGCCCGGGTTCACGGTGAAGATGGCCGAGACGATCTGCGCGAAGTACAAGCACGTCTATCCGGAACTCGAGGTCAACCTCGCGACGTGCCGTCAGGATCTCGAGGCGGAAGAGAACCGCTTCAACGCGACGCTCGACAAGGGCGCGGCGATGTTCGCGAAGGTCGCGGAGCAGCTCAAGCTCCATGGACAGAACCAGATTTCCGGCAAGACCGCGTTCAAGCTCTACGACACCTTCGGCTATCCGCTTGAGATGACGCTCGAGCTCGCGAAGGAGCAGGGCCTCGAAGTGGATGTGGCCGGGTTCGACGAAGCGAACAAGAAGCACCAGGAACTCTCCCGCACGACGAGCGCGGGTTCGTTCAAGGCGGGCTTGCAGGACAACTCGGCGGTCGTCACGCGCATGCATACGGCGACGCACCTCCTCCATGCGGCGCTTCACAAGGTGTTGGGTCCGACGGCGAACCAGAAGGGTTCGAACATCACGGCCGAGCGTTTGCGTTTCGACTTCACGTGGCCGGACAAGATGACGCCCGAGCAGCTTGCGGAAGTCGAGAAGCTCGTGAACGGCTGGATCGCGGATGCGATTCCCGTCACGAAGAAGATGACCACGGTCGAGGAGGCGAAGGCGGAAGGCGCGATGGCGCTCTTCGGTTCCAAGTACGGCGACCAGGTTTCGCTCTACTCGATCGGCGACGTTTCGAAGGAGATCTGCTGCGGGCCGCATGTGGAGAACACGAGCGAACTCGGCAGCTTCAAGATCCAGAAGGAGCAGAGCTCCTCGGCGGGTGTGCGCCGTATCAAGGCCGTCATCGGCAATCTTTCGTAGGTTTTAGGTTTTAGGGATTAGGTTTTAGGTTTTAGCGAGTAGTAGGTTTTATTGATTAGGTTTTAGGTTTTAGTGAGTAGCAGGTTTTGCCGTAGACGGCTCGGACGCACTAAAACCTAAAACCTAGAACCTAAAACCTAGAAAACCTGGATGTCAATGAAAAACCTACGAGAGCTCTATTTCGCCTACGTGGATACCTTCCGCGTGGACGGCGAGCTTCCGTTGATGATGGAGCTCAAGCGTATTCACACGGCGAAGGTTGTGGAGAATGCGCGGGCGATCGTCGCGGGCGAAGGGTTCGATGCCGCCACGGCGCGCGTGTGCGAGCTGGCGGCGCTTCTGCACGACACGGGCCGCTTCGAGCAGCTCCGGCGCTACAACACGTTCCGTGATTCGGACTCCGTCGATCATGCCGTTTTCTCGCATGACATCGTCCAGGAGAAGGGCTGGCTCGACGGATGCGAACCGTCCGTGCGCCAGGCGATTCTCGATGCGGTGCTGTTTCACAACCGGCGCGATCTGCCCGACGGACTGGATGCGCTGACGCGTGCGGCGGCGCAGACGGTGCGTGACGCCGATAAGCTTGACATCTTCCGCGTGCTGGAAGACCGTGTTGCGAATACGGACTGGCGGCACGACTGCCAGGCGTTCTGGAACCTGCCCACGACGGCTCGTCCCAATCCCGCCGTGCTGGCGGCGATTCGCGAGGGACGTCCCGTCGACTACCAGAACATCGCGTCGCTGGCGGACTTCGTCCTCGTGCAGGTGGGATGGATGGTGAGCGGCCTCGCCTATGCGACCTCGCGTCGGCTCTGCGCCGAACGCGGGCATTTGGCGTTTCGTCGGAACTTCCTTCACGAGCTGACGGACGACCCCGCCGTGGACGAATTATGCGACTTGGTGAAGCTCTGATTTCCATTCGCGCGAAAATATGATATAATACACTCCATGGCAGAAAAAACGGCAGTCTATCCGGGGACGTTCGATCCCATGACGCTTGGTCATTTCGATTTGATCAAGCGTGCGGCCGGTTTGTATGACCAGCTCATTGTCGCGGTGGCGGCGACGAGTACGAAGAACGGCGCGCTGTTCGACGCGGCGCATCGCTTGGACATGATCCGCGAGGATGTGAAGGTCGCGGGGTTGACGAATGTTTCGGTGGAGCTGCTTGATACGCTCCTCGTCGACTTCTGCCGTCGGCGCGGCGTGCGCACGGTGATTCGCGGCGTGCGCGTCTATTCCGATTTCGAATATGAATTCCAGATGGCGCTCACGAATCGGCGCATGGCGCCCGAGATCGAGACGCTGTTCATGATGCCGAGCGAGAACCTCGCCTATGTCACGGCGTCGACCGTGCGCGAGATTGCGCGCTATGGCGGAGATACGTCCACATTCGTGACGCCGGCGGTGCAGAAGCGTCTGGCGGCGCTGCATGCGGCGGTTCAGGCTTAAAATATTAGAGAACAGGATTCAAGATGGAAATGCAGGAAAAAGTTCTGATAGACGTGGCGCGGCTCGACAAGGACGGCGAGAACTATACGGGCGTCCTGGATGATGCCGTGCTGGAGATGACGGGCGATCTGCTGCGTCCTTTTGCGGGCATTCGCTACGATCTTTTTGTGCAGCTTTTTGGCACGGAGCTTCTCGTGCGGGGCACGATCGCGCAGGATTTTGACGCGGTCTGCTGCCGGTGCGGAGGCGATTTCGACTTCACGACGACCGTCGATGACTTCACGGCCAGTTTTGAAGTAAATGAAAAAACTGAATTTGTAGATTTGACTGATGAGCTAAGACAGAGTATAATACTCGCTTTGCCGTCATACCCGATTTGTCGGCAAGACTGCCGCGGGGTGTGCCCGACGTGTGGAAAGAACCTCAATGAGGGTCCTTGCACGTGTCAGCATACAGAACGTGACAGCCGGTGGGGGGCCCTCGACGGTCTCCAACTGGAAGAGGAACAGTAAACGATTTGGTTACACAAATAAAAGAAGAGAGAGTGCATCATGGCATCACCGAAGAACAAGAAGTCGAAAATGCGTAAGCGTCAGCGTGAGGCGCAGCTCGAGAAGGCGATCCTCGCTGAAGTGCAGACCTGCCCGAACTGCGGCGGTCTGAAGCAGTCGCACCGCGTCTGCCCGAACTGCGGCATGTACAACGGCCGCAAGGTGCTGTCGATCACCGCCAAGTAAAGGGCGTATGACGCGCGTTGCGCTCGATGCGATGGGCGGAGACAACGCTCCGGGCGAAATCGTCCGGGGCGCTGTCGAGGCTGCTGTCGGCCTGGAGGACATCAAAGTCATCCTGGTCGGCAAGCAAGATCAGATCGACGCCGAGCTTGCCAAGTACCCGAAGGAGGTCGAAAAGGCCCGCAAGCGGGGAACGCTCGAAGTTGTTCCGGCTTCGGAGGTCCTGGAAATGGACGACGAACCGGCCAAGTCCGTGCGGGCGAAGAAGGACTGTTCGATCAATGTCGCCATGCGCCTCGTGAAAGAGGGCAAGGCGGATGCCTTCGTTTCGGCCGGAAATTCCGGTGCCGTGTCGGCGAGCGCGATTTTCAATCTCGGCCGTATCCGGGGCGTCCACCGCCCTGCGATTGCGGCGATTCTGCCGACGCGTCGTCCGATCCGCCCGCTGCTCCTGCTGGATGCCGGCGCGAATATGGACTGCCATCCGGACTGGCTCGTTCAGTTCTCGATTATGGGCAGTGCCTATTCGAAGGCGGTGCTGAAACGCACGAAGCCGCTCGTAGGGCTTCTGTCCATCGGTACGGAAGACTGCAAGGGCAACGAGATGACCAAGGAGACGTTCGGTCTGCTGAAGGAGGTCAAGTCGATCGACTTCCGCGGCAACGTCGAGGGTCATGATATTTTCCAAGGGCAGACAGACGTCATTGTGTGCGATGGTTTCGTGGGCAATGCCGTGTTGAAGACTGCCGAGTCGCTCATCCATGCGATCAGCTACTTCCTGAAGAAGGAGTGCTTCAAGGGAATTTCGCGGATCATGGGTGCGATGCTGCTGAAGGGGGCGTTCAAGTCCTTGAAGCAGCAGCTTGATCCGGATATCTACGGCGGTGCGCCGCTGCTGGGTGTTTCGGGGGCCGTGATCATCTCGCACGGTTCGTCCAAGCACAAGGCGATCTACCATGCCGTTCGTGTGGGTGCCAATGCGGCGCGTAACGATGTGACGGGACAGATCGCGGCGATGATCGAGGAGTACGAATCCTCGCGTAAAACACTTTAAGCGGCGAGCATCTGGCTCGTTCGTTTCATCGGAGCGTTGCACAGTCTGGTAGTGCGTCAGCTTTGGGAGCTGAATGTCGTGGGTTCAAATCCCGCCGCTCCGACCATCCTTCGCGATTTTGGCTTTGCCAAAATCGGCTACGGATGGCACGCCATCCTTCGAAGAAGGTGGCGGGCCAGGAGGAACTGGAGCGAGACGCAGTCACGCGGAACGAAGGATGCCCTCCGTAGCCGTTTTCGCAGAAAACGCGAAGGAGGGCTGGCATGCTGGGTGGCCAAAATCGGCTACGGATGGCACGCCATCCTTCGAAGAAGGTGGCGGGCCAGGAGTAGCTGGAGCGAGACGCAGTCTCGCGGAACGAAGGATGCCCTCCGTAGCCGTTTTCGCAGAAAACGCGAAGGAGGGCTGGCATGCTGGGTGGCCATTGGTATGTTACTCGTCTGAAGGCTGTTGTTCTATTGGGGTTCTTTTATGTTCTATACCTACATTCTTCGTTCAATCAACCATCCTGATCAGCGCTATATCGGCTCAACCACCGATTTAAAGCGGCGCTTCTCGGATCACAACAGCGGGAATGGCTGTCCGTCGTCTGTAAGGTATGCGCCGTGGAAGCTTGAATGGTATTGCGCTTTTGAGACGATTGAAAAAGCGCACGCCTTCGAGCTCTACCTCAAGTCCGGTTCTGGACACGAATTCGCCCGTCGGCACTTTTAGCCGAGATTGGATATTTCCCCGGCAAGCGTCTCGGAGATGTTGAGGCAATAGGCTCGTACTCGCTCATAGGTGGCCATTTTTTGTGATAGGCGCGATCGGATTGGTCATGATCGGTCTGAAAGGATGAGGATAGGATTCATTTTCATAATTGAATCCCCGGGACTCGACTCATGATCAATCCCATCAAACCAATAGAACCTATCACAGGAGATCCGTCCCATCCGTCCTAGACACAAAACACAGGCACTCGGCATTGCATGATGAGTACCTTAGCTTGTTTGGCTCTAGGATTCGCATTTGCCCTTGCATTCAGCTTGTTAGGCGCATTCGGCGACAAGAAAAATTCATCAAATAATGGCGTAAAATAAATATTGTAGTTGAGAATTACGCCCTGTCTGTGGTATAATTCCTGCCAAAGGAAGGAACTGGATTATGATTTTCGCACCTATGTCGAACGTGACGTACGGCGGTTGGTGAATGTCAAGGATTTGATTTTGTTCGAGCGGTTCGTGACGTTGCTCGCAGGACGTGTCGGTCAGATTGTCAGCTTTTCGGCTTTAGCGGGGGAGACGGGGGTGTCTGCGACAACGATTGCCAATTGGATGTCCATCCTCGAGGCGTCGTTTTTGATATTTCGCCTTCCGCCGCATTTCAATAACATTTCCAAGCGGCTTGTGAAGTCGCCGAAAATCTACTTTACGGAAGTCGGGCTTGCGGCTTATCTGCTGGGCATTGAGACATCGCAGCAACTGGCGCGGGATCCTCTTCGTGGCAATCTGTTCGAGAATATGGTGGTGTCCGAGGCGCGCAAGCAGTTCACGAATCGTGGTCGTGATCCGCGTATGGAGTTCTATCGGACGGAAAAGGGCTTTGAGATCGATCTGATCCTTGGACGTGGCACGAATGTTCGTCCCGTCGAGGTGAAGTCGGCGCAGACATTCGACAAGTCGTTCGCACGCAACCTCGCGACTTATGCGGAAGCGGATACTACGTCCGTTTCGCCACTGCTGGTCTATGACGGTGAACCGATCAAGTCGTTTGGCCCGGCGGGTGTTGCGGTGTCGAACTTTCGTGCGGTCGAATGGTGAGGTGGTCGGCCGAATGAAATTCTGATTTCCCTCTATCTATTTTGGTTCAGAAATGCTACAATACTGACTGCTTTCTTTAGGAGTATTGTAACCTCTGAACGGATCGGCTGCCGGAAGAGGAACGAGAAAGAGTAAAAGGATAGACCGGTCGTGCCTTATGGGCGGCTGGCTCCCCACGGGTAAAACCGGAGTGGGAGATGTGTTCGGGTGGGAAACCTAACCGAATGCAGCGTACGCGAATTCAGCGTATGACGCTTATTCTGAAAATCGGCAAAATTTAAGACAAGGCGGAATACGGTGAGCCGCGCTACGTGGGCATCCACGTGGCGTGTTTTCATCATTCATGTTTTGTCAAGGGCGTTTGCCGATGCCTCAGAATAGACGTGGTGATAGGGAACACGCCACTCTTTTTTTGCCGTTGGGGCGGATCGTGTCTAACAATGACGGCAAATGAAAGAGAAAACTGATGCCTGAAAAGTCAAAGAATTATGGCAAACAAGATTCGTATCGGTTTGTTTTCGGAATGATCGATAATGCCATTCGCCACAACTATCCGCTCCAGGCGGTTACATTGGAAGAGAGCGTGATGGCTGATCGCCTTTGGTCTGCCTTGCACGCGAGCGGACATCAGGCCAAGAATCATGAGACTGTCGGGAAAGCCCTGTCTGACTGGAAGAAGGGAAAGAGTTTTGATGAGGAAGTGAATTCTCTAAAGCCGCGAATCGAACAGTGGTGGAAGGAGCGTAACGAATTGTTGCATGGGCTGGCGAAGTCGGATCAAGGCAGTGCTCCGAAAATCAGACCAGAAGAGTTTGATGAAAAAGCGGGTGCTACGGCAAGATTTGGACTTGAATTGACTAACGCAATCTGTAAGTGGTCGAAGAAGTCGATACGCAAGGCAAATCGTCTTGCCAAGACAGTCAAGAGTGTCGTCGGGACGATTGCGCTAGCTTTGCTTTGTAATCTGGCGTCGGCCGCACCTGCGATTACTAGCGTCACTGCCCAGCAGCGGTATCCGTGGAATGGCAAGGTTGATATTTCGTATACCGTCTCCGGCGATGTCGCTTCTCATTGCCAGAACTATGGCCTCATTCCGACGTTGAAGGTGACGGCGACGGACAAGGTGGCGAACAAGACGTATACGGCGACTAAACTTTCGGGTGATACGGCGTTGACGGATGGGACGCACAAACTCGTCTGGGATCTTGATGCACAGGGACTCGCGATCAAGTCTGCAAATGTCGTATTCTCTGTCGCGTGCGACACGACTGATGCGACCTATTGCGTCATCGACCTTTCGGCAGGGGCGAGCGCGACGAGTTATCCCGTCACCTATCTCGCGGCAGAGCCGAGCGGTGGGTTCAATGTGAATGCCTATAAGACATCGAAGCTCGTTCTGAAGCGCCTTGCGGCGGGTTCATTCAAGATGCAAGGGACCACGACTACGACACTGACGAAGCCGTTTTTCATGGGACTTTTCGAAGTCACGCAGAAGCAGTGGACGCTCGTCATGGGATCGAATCCGTCATCTTCAGTTGGTGCCGGTGATTCCTACCCGGTTTATAAGGTCTCGTACGATATAATCCGTGGTTCTACTGCTGGTGCGAAGTGGCCCGTGTCTTCGATTGTAGATGCGACGAGTTTTCTTGGTAAGCTTCAGACGCGGACCAAGTTGAACTTCGATCTGCCGACGGAAGCGCAATGGGAGTATGCCTGTCGGGCGGGGACAACGACAACTTACAGTTACGGCAATAGTGCGAACGGGGACTATATGTGGTACGACTCGAATTCGAGTTCGACGACGCACGTAGTTGGTACGAAGAAACCGAATCCTTGGGGTCTTTATGATATGCACGGCAACGTGTGTGAATGGAATCTTGACTGGTACGGGACGCTTGCCTACGGAACGGATCCCAAAGGTTCTGCCTCCGGGTCGTATCGGGTGACGCGTGGTGGCGGCTGGTACAACGGCGGTGATGTGTCTTGTTGTGCCTCGTCCCACCGGGGCCGTTCCGACCCATCGAGCGAAGGCAGCAACGGTGGCTTCGGCTTCCGCCTCTCTAGGACCCTGCCCTGACAGTGAATCGGTCATAACGAATAGTGAATAGATTAATAATTATGAGAAACAAGCTTTTCGTGTTGTGTGCCGCGGTGGGATGCGGTACGAACCTGTTGGCTGCGATGTTGTGCAGTGGTAATTCGGCGGCGGTTAAAATCGACCAGGCTACGGGTGCGCGGGTTTCGGCGGCGAGTGAGGCGATTCGCTACTCGGCGGCGTGGGAAACGACGGCGTCGGGAGCGACGGCGGTTGTGGCGGTGAATGGGGCGACGCTCAAGTCGGCGACGGGCACGGGAAGCGTCGCCTGGACGCCAACGCGGAACGGGACCTATACGCTCACGCACAAGGTGATGAACGGCTCGTCTCAGGTTGGGAACACGCTTTCAGCGATGTTCACAGTCGCGGGAATCTATCCCGAGAATCCGACGATCTCCCCGGCTACGGAGACGAAGTTCGTCGGTTCGCAGGAGGTGACGTTGTCGTGCGGAACGGCGGACGCGACGATCTACTATACGCTCGATGGATCGGTGCCGACGCTGGAATCGCTTGTGTACGACGGGCCTTTCTCGGTGATGGAAACGACGACGGTTATCGCGCGTGCATTCTTTGAAAACGGTGATGCGAGTCCTGAGACGGTAACGGCCACTTATATCCTCAACAAGGTCGAAGCGCCGGTGATTTCACCGACGACCGGTACGACTTTTGATTCATCATTGACAGTCAATATGTCGTGTCCAACTGAAGGCGCGACGATCCGCTATACGACGGACGGATCGGAGCCGACGGAAGAGTCGCCAATCTACACGCGGTTCAAGATTACGGCGCGGACAAAAATTAAAGCAAGGGCTTTTGTTGACGGGATGGTGGCGAGTGATGTTGTCACGGCCGAGTATGCGCTTGGAACATGCTCCGATCCAGTCTTCTCGCTTGGGGATGGTACGGTCTTTCAGCATTCGAACCAGGAAGTCTTGATCGCTTGGGACGACACAGACGGTACGCTGCGCTATACGACGGACGGATCGGAGCCGACGACGGATAGTCCGGTCTATGCGGGGGCATTCACGATTAGCGAAACAACGACAGTCAAGGCAAAGGTGTTCGGTGAGAGCTTCTTCGACAGTACGGTCGTGACGTCCGTGCTGACGCGCGAATGGCTGAAGGTTGCGACACCGGTCGTGACAGCGCTTGATTCGTTCACGGGTTCGAAAACTGAAGTTTCCCTTGCGTGTGCGACGGAAGGTGCTGTGATTCGTTACACGCTCGACGGTCGCGAACCGAATTCGCATTCGCCGAAGTACACGGTGCCGTTCATGGTCGATCAGACGGTGACAGTCAAAGCGTATGCGGTTCTTGCCGACTATACGAACTCGGATGTTGCGTCGAAGACAATCACGAAGATCTGGGGCGTTGGCGATTCGGTCGGTGTTTCCGATCAGGCGTTTGCGACATCTGGCAATGCAGGATGGATTCGCGACGCGTCGGTTTCATATGACGGCAACGAGTCCGTCCGGTCGGGTGAAATCGTGTCTGAGCAGCGCTCGATCCTCGAGACGAAGGTCATGGGCAAGGGCACGGTGAGTTTCAGGTGGAAGGCCTCCACAGAGAATACTGAAGGTGATTTTGACTGGGACCACGGCGAGTTCCATGCCGACGGGGAAGCCTACTTCATCGAAGGTGCGACCGACTGGCAGCCGATCTCGCATACATTCACAACCGATGGCGAACATACGCTCCAGTGGATCTATGTGAAGGATGATTTCGACGATACGCCTTATGGTGCCGATGACTGCATTTGGATGGATGCGTTCGTGTGGGAGCCCGTGCCCGCAGTTGAAGAGACACAGACGACTGAGGTGCCGGTGCCGTTTGCGTGGTTGAAGGCGAAGTATTCCGAGCTTACGGATGCCGCGTCGTACGAAGCGAAAGCGAACGAAATGGCTTCGAATGGCGTCAATAAGGTTTGGGAATGCTACGTGATCGGACTTGAGCCGACGGCGGTGGATGCGCGGTTTGTTGCGTCGATTGAGATGGTTGAGGGCGTGCCGAAGGTGACGTGGTCGCCGGATCTCGGGGCGGAGCGTGTGTACAAGGTTTTCGGATCGACCGATCTCAAGACCTGGACGGAAGTAACAGACAAGACAAAGAGTTCATGTAATTTCTTCAGGGTCAGGGTTGAGATGAAGTAACGAACACAAGCGGCATCCCCCCCAAGGGGTGCCGTTTTGTTTATATCTTCAAAATACAAGATTGAGCGATGCAACTGATCGTGAAAGAACGATTTAGTTGCATATGGAACGCGCAAAAATATCTGTTAGATATGCAACTAAATAGGAATATTTGAAATAGTTGCATATCTAATTTGCGTTCCAGCCTGAAATTTGGTACAATTATCCGCGTCAGGAAAGGAGTGTTGGGCTGTGTTTGTTGGCCGAAAAGAATATCTGGAGCTGCTGAATGGTTCGTGGACAAATCGTGGTGGCGTGCTGGTGACCTGTCGCGGGCGGCGGCGTATTGGGAAAAGCACGTTGATCGAGGAGTTCGCGACACGATTTGCCGATCATTTCTATTCAATAGATGGGTTGTCGCCACGCAAAGGAATGACCGATGAGAAGCAGCGTCTGCATTTCTGTGAAAAGATCGCCGAGTATGTCGGTGGCGAGGTTAAGCCGGCGGCGACGTGGTCGCTGGCGTTTGCACAGCTCGACGCATTGATCCCCGCGACGGGCCGTACGGTCGTATTGTTGGACGAAGTGTCGTGGATGGGAGGATATGAAAGCGATTTTGCAGGATATTTGAAAGAGGCGTGGGATCGCAAGTTGAAGAAACACGCGAACTTCATGTTGGTCGTTTGCGGAAGCGTGTCGGCTTGGATCGCGGAAAACATCTTGGATTCGACGGGGTTTGTGGGGCGTACCACGTTGGATCTTGAAGTCGGGGAATTGTCACTTGCAGAGAGCCTTGAGATGCTGGGTGAGCGTGCACGGCGGTTGTCGGTGACGGAAATCCTGGATTTACTGTCTTTGACAGGCGGTGTTCCCCGCTATTTGGAAGCGATTCGTCCCGAACTGTCTATTGACGAAAATGTCCGACAGTTGTGTTTCCTTCCTCATGGGCTGCTCTTTCGTGAATTCGACGAGACATTCAACAGCGTGTTTGGCCAGCGTGTTTCAAGCCGGGAGAAGATCTTGCGAAAACTTGTCAATGGGGCCAAGTCGGTGTCCGAGCTTGCGAGTGAGGCGGATGTCTCGCCGAGCGGAGGCCAGACCAAAGTACTGGACGATCTGGTACATGCGGGCTTCGTTGCACGTGAGAAGGGGATAAATCCCCAAACAGGAAAACTGCTTCGTCAAGAACGGTTTCGCGTGAAGGACAACTATGTCCGTTTCTATTTGAATTTTGTCGAGCCGAGAAAGTCGGCCATCGAGGCAGGTTTGTTTAAGTTCTCGTCAATGGAACAGTTTCCTGGCTGGGAGACCGTTCTGGGATTGCAGTTTGAAAATCTCGTTTTGAATCATGTGCAGGATTTCCTGCCCTTGTTGGGGTTGGAAAATGTGTTGGTGCTTTCGGCGGCCCCCTTTACGAAACGGTCGTCCAAAACGGGGCCCGGTTTTCAGATTGATCTGCTCATTCAGACTCAACGATCCATGCTGGTGGTTGAAATCAAACGCAGGAAGGAGATTTCGCATGGGATCATCGACGAGGTCGAGCGGAAAGTCGCCGGACTCAGAAAGTTGACCAAGGCCTCGATTCGTACGGCGCTGGTCTATGACGGAAAACTGGCGAAGTCCGTACCGGCTGAAGGGTATTTCGACTTCATCGTTCCAGCGGGATCTGTTTTTGAGACACCGACAAGTCGGCTGTAAAACACGGTTCTTCGTGTGGGTCTGTCGCGTGGCGGGTTCGTTCCATGATGTACGCAGATGCCTTGAATGACGACCCACACTTATGCCTAAAGCCTCTTTAAAAAGATAGAAACTATCCCTTTGGCAGTGTTGGGGTTGGGTGTGTGGATGTCAGAAAATGACGGGTGGTTCTACATTGCGGCGCGCTCGGAGAGCGCTCCCTACCATTTTTGGGGCGTTAGTTGCGAATTTCGGCTATTTCAAGATGTTGGCACGCTTTGTGCTAATGGTGAGTGTCGTCGATGGAAGCTCGGGGAGCAGCCGATTCCAACCCGGCCACTGCGGGTTCGACTCCCGCCTTCGACGACATTGATTTGAAAAAAGGAATGTTAGACATGGCCGATTACATTGAAATTGACGGATCGATGGGCGAGGGCGGAGGACAAGTCCTCCGTACATCGTTGTCGCTGAGTGCGATCACGGGTACGGAGATCGCGCTCAAGAAGATTCGTGCCGGACGTTCGAAGCCGGGATTGAAGCGACAGCATTTGACGTGTGTCAAGGCGGTGGCGGAAATCTGCGGTGCGCAGGTTTCGGACGTGACGGTCGGTTCGATGGAGCTCTCGTTCAAGCCGGGGCCGATCAAGGGCGGCGACTATCGGTTCGATGTCGGTACGGCCGGAAGCGTGACGCTCGTCGCCCAGACGGTCATTCCCGTCTTGCTGAAGGCGGACAAGCCCTCGACGGTGACGATCACGGGCGGAACGCATGTGCCGTTCGCACCGATCTGGGAGTTCTTGGTCGGGACGTATCTGCCGGAACTCCGCCGTATGGGCGCACAGGTGGAGGCCGAGCTTGAATGCTGCGGATTCTATCCGGCGGCCGGCGGGGTGGTGAAGCTGAAGGTCTGGCCGTACGACAAGACGAAGAAAATCGACTCCTTCAAATTGACGGAACTCGGTGCGTATCGTGGCGGCAAGGTCGTGGGTGTCGTTTCGGCGATTCCCACGGGGATCGCCGAGGCGGAAGTCGGCATCGTGCAACGACAGTTCGCGGAATTGGGGTTGACGTCCGAGATCCGCACAGTCGAAGCGTTCGGTCCGGGCAACTACTGCTATGTGCAGCTCGACTATGAGCGAGGCTCGGTCGTGCTGTCAGCGGTTGGAACCTACAACAAGTCGCGCAAGCAGGTCGCCCACGAGGTGGTGACGGCGGTACGCGACTTCCTCAAGGCCGGTAAGGCGTGTGAAAAGCATCTCGCCGACCAACTGCTTGTGCCGCTCAATATTCTGCTCGGTTATGACGCATGTGACGATGAGTACTGGGAGCGCTGGAATCTGGACGTCCAGCAGGAAACAATGCATTATCTGACCAATGTTGACGTCATCAGGAAGTTCAGACTTTGGGAATTCTAATCTGAAGAGGATGTTTTTATGAAATGGGAAAAGAGAGATTGTCCAATCAAGCTTGAGCTTGATCCTTACGGTTTTGGGTGGGAAGACGTAACGCTTGAGATCGACGGAAAGCATCACTGGTGGTCCGTATCGGGATGTCTTGGCGATGGTTTTGGCGCTTTGGTCGAGAGTCTCTATGCGCTCTATTCGCATCAAACGTATGATGAAGCCGAACAAAAATGGTTGACCGAAGAGGATGTGTATGAGGCGGATTTTGTTGATGGCGAGTATGTGAATTATCGCCGATTGCCGGATGAAGCAAGCTCTGGTATACACTTGCCGAAGGCGGCGAGTTTCTATTGGGATCTTGAGGGATGTGGTGTCACTTGGACGTTGACAAGGGAATCTGGACCGGCGAAAGATTTCAAACTGACGATTGAACTGCAGGAAGGGACGGACGAAAAGCATACAGATTCGCGTTATGAGGTTCAGTATTCGGATTTGTGCTATGCGGTTGGGAAAGCCTTGACGGAGGCGATTAAAAAACATGGTTTTGCAGGGTTCCATACGGCGGTTTGGGAAAGCGATGTGAATGTACGGCACTTGTGTTTTCTAAAAGCCTGTGGTATGGGATGCCCCGATGCGCTCAAGCCGGTTGAGTTTTGCGAAAAAGGTGAAGGGGCGGTTTCACCTTTTGAAGAGGAGATGAAACTGTTGCTCTTTGATTTGTAGAAATGAATGCGCTGAGCATTTCCGAATTGGGTGTGAGGGGGCAAATGTTGCAGGAGGCGTATCTACATTTTTCTGTGATGATCTTGCCCCCCAAAAAACCTTCTGTTGGGGAGGTTTGAGATTACAGTGTTTCGATGGACTTTGGATCAGTGAGGAATTCAAGGAGTCCGATGTGCCGATGCCGTCGTTGTCGATGTGCTTGATGGCCATAGGGGAACCGTCGATCACCACCTTGCGGAAGTTGTCGCCCGTGTGTTTTAGCGAAAAAGTTTCTTGGGCCATTTTTCCGCGTCGGGAATCATCCAGGCAGATTGGATGTAGATGCGTTCATAGCCGCGATTGACCACGAAATCGATTTCGCTCGTCTTGCGTACGATTTTCCCATCCCTGCGGCAAGACGTGCTCACTTCGCCTACGTCAACGGTGTAGCCGGAACGCACGAGTTCATTATAGAGTGCATTTTCGACGAGATGCGGCATTTCCAGCTGCCTGTTCCCGATGTGGATATTACGAATGCCAAGGTCGGTGGCATAACATTTCATCGGCGATTCGAAGTATCGCTTGCCCTTGATGTCGTATTTCCGAGCTTTCGCAATCAGATTTGCATGATGACATTTCGATTTTGTTTGTTGTATATGTAAACATAAATTGAAAACGATTACATGGCTTCCCGTGCGGGTGTTCGTCCATGTCTTCTGCGTTTCGCCTGCCGCCTCCGGCAGGTGAACACGGAGCGCGCGGAGGCACGAAGGCGACTTCGAGGCCGTTTCGCACGTTCCAGTCACCCCCGTGTACCAGATCTTCGGATGGAACGATTCCGTCATGGATTACATGAAGTTCGTGCTGGCGAAGCGAAAAGTCGCGTGCAGCTAACGCCGCACAGGGGGCTCCCTTCGGACCTGTCACTGGCAGTCTGTCCCCCCCCTGGGCAATAGGGGTGAAATGATTGACTTCAATTGGTGGATTTGCTAGACTGTCTCCAGTCTGTCGGGAGGTCCCTGTAAGGTCGGGGCATTCCTGATTGTGGTTTAAAATCGAAAGGAAGGTTTTGAGATGTTGAACAAGGAGAAGTCGGGCAAAAGCGGCGAGGTGAACGGTCTGAAGACGACGCGGCGGAGTTTCCTCGGCATTTCACTTTCGACGGTTTCGCTTGCGGCGCTGCCGAAGAAGGCGAAGGCCGCTGATCCGACGGGCGCGAAGCGCTTCTATCGTGGACAGTTCCACACCCACACCTATTGGAGCGATGGACGCGCCTTCCCCGAGCAGGCGATTCGCATTTATCAAGAACATGGCTACGACTTCCTGGGCATCAGCGACCACAACCAGTATGATGTGGGCCGTAAGGTGAAGGGCCTTGGCGGCCGCGGAATTTCGCCGGCGATCTTCGAGGCCTACAAGTCGGAATTCCCCGACATGGTCGAAACGGTGAAGACTCCGAAGGGGACGACGGCGGTTGTGCTGTCGCCGATTTCGAAATTGCGCAAGCGTTTCGAAAAGCCGGGCAAGTTCCTCCTTCTCGATGCCGTCGAAGCGACTTCGGGCGTTCTGAACAAGACGACGGGGATTGGCCATCAGGTGCACATGAACTACCTCAACGTGCCGGGGGTTCCGTCCTATGTCAAGGCTTTCCCCGCCAACGAGACGGTGCGTGACCGCATCCGTAACACGGAAGCGTCCGTCGCGAAATTGGCGGCGGAACTGAAACGCGAGACGATGTTCATCCTCAACCATCCGTTCTGGCAGTGGTACGACATCCTGCCCGAGGATCTCATCGCCCTACCGCAGGTGCGTTTCTTCGAACTCTCCAACGGTGGCAGCGGCTACAAGGCCCCGAATGGATTGCCGACGGACGGTTTTGACCAGGACCGCTTCTGGGACATTGTCAACGCCTTCCGCGCGCGGCGGGGACAGCCTCTGCTGCTGGGTGTGGGCAACGATGACACGCATTGCTACTTCGGTGAACCGGCGGTCAAGCTGCCGCGTTCCTGCATGCCGTTCGGCGCGTGGAACTACGTGCGTGCGGAGTCGCTGACTGCCGAGGCGCTTTTGAAGGCGATGAAGGCCGGCGACTTCGCCTGCTGCACCGGTTTCGAGCCGGAGGACTTTGCGTTCGACAAGAAGACGGGCACGCTCACGGTGTCGGTTGCCGGACGCAAGGACAAGGTTCGCACGATCGAGTTCATCGTCACGAAGAAGGACTTCAGCGAAAAGCCGATCAAGACGCTTGTCGTTCATCCGGCGGAGGTGTCGGATCCCGCGAAGGCGAAACGCTTCGAGCGCACCGTCAACCTCTACGACATGACCAAGATCGGTTGCGTGGTCAAAAAGGTTTCGGGCAAGATCGGCGGACCCGTCAAGGCCTCCTACACGATGGCGCCGGACGACCTCTACGTGCGCGCACGTGTCATCTCGCCGGAGCGTCCCGTCTGTTCCGACAATCTGCATCCGCTGGTGCAGACGTGCTGGACGCAGCCGTACCAGCGTTAAAAAAGGGGAAGCGAAATGAAAAGCGGCATGAAAGTCGTGGCAGTGTCGGTGCTTTCGTGGATATCGCTGACGGCGATGGCGGCTGAAGTGTCGCTGGCGGATGCGCAGTGGCGGTTCGCCAAGGACCCCACGGGGAAGCTGCAGGCGGAGGCGCCGAACTTCGACGATTCGAAGTGGGAGCGGGTGCGGGTGCCGCACGACTGGGCGATTTCGGGTCCATTCAATCCCAAGGCGGAGAATGGCGGCAGCGGCAAGCTGCCGTGGAAGGGCGTGGGCTGGTACCGCCGCGAATTCCAGATCGACGCGGGCTTCAAGGGATGCGTCTTCCTGGACTTCGACGGCGTGATGGCGCGTCCCCAGGTGTACGTCAACGGCAAGCTCGCGGGCGGCTGGAACTACGGCTATGCGAGTTTCCGTGTGGACGCGACCCCGTTCGTAACGGCGGGGCGCAACGTCCTTGCCGTACGGGCGGATACGACGGCACACCACTCGCGCTGGTATCCGGGCGCGGGCCTCTACCGCAAGGTGACGATGCGTCTGGAGAACCGTACGCATTTCGCCTACAATTCGGTTGTGGTGCGTACGCCGCGGGTCGAACGCGACGAGGCCGACGTGACCGTGGGCTGGGAGACCGAGAACGCGCCGAAGGGCGCGCGCGTGGAAGTGGCGGTCGACGGCGCGGTGCAGGGTGCGGTGCGCGCCGATGCGGGCGTGCTGGCGTTCACGCTGAAGAATCCGCCGCGGTGGGACATCGATTCGCCCAATCTCCTGCGGGCGACCGTGCGCCTCCTTGACGCGAACGGTGCGGAACTTGCGCGCGAGCAGGTACGCTTCGGCGTGCGTACGATCGCGTTTCCGGTTGCGGAAGATCCCAAGGACCGCGCGGGCAACGGATTCCATCTCAATGGACGGCGGGTGCAGCTTCACGGCGTCAATCTCCACTCCGACCTGGGGCTCTTGGGCATGGCGTTCGACAAGTCCGCCATGCGCCGCCAGCTTCGGTATATGAAGGAGATGGGCGTGAACGCCCTGCGCACGAGCCACAACATCCCCGCGCCCGAAGTGCTCGACCTCTGTGACGAGATGGGCATTGTGGTGTGGAACGAGGCGTTCGACAAGTGGCAGTGGACGGCGGGCCGCCGTTCCGAGGAGAACCTCGAGCGCTACATTGGCGAGAACCTCATCCAGTTCGTGCGGCGCGACCGCAACCATCCGTGCGTCATCGTCTGGTCGATCTCCAACGAGATCGAACCCGGCAAGGATGGCGACGCGAACAATTCGGGCATGACCAAGGACCGCTGTTCGCTCTTCCGTACCATCATCCGGCGCGAAGACGCGACGCGTCCGGTCGGCAACGGCAACGTCTGGACCATCACGCGCCAGCCCAAGGCGCTCGCGATGGACATTTGGGACGATCTCGACATCACGGGCTGGAACTATCTCGCGTGCTACCGTACGCTGAAGGCGAAGTATCCCCGCAAGCCGGTCATCTACACGGAATCGGCTTCGGCGTACAGCTCTTACGGCTACTACATGAACCCGCCGGCGCAGAACCGGCGCGACTACCCGAAGAATGACAGGCAGACCGACGCCTACGACCGCAACGGGAGTTTCGACCTCCCGGACGGCGAGTTTGCCTACATGGAGCAAGACGCCTACTGCTGCGGCGAATTCGTGTGGACGGGCATTGACTATCTCGGCGAACCGACGCCGTATTGGGAGGAAAGCCGGTCGTCCTACTTCGGCATTATGGACCTCTGCTGCGTGCCGAAGGACCGCTACTGGCTCTACCGTTCTTATTGGAATCCCTCGGCAGACACGCTTCATCTGCTGCCGCATTGGAACTGGCGCGGGCGCGAAGGACAGAAGGTGCCGGTGTACGTGTACACCAACGGCGACAGCGCGGAACTGTTCGTGAACGGCAAGTCGCAGGGGATGCGCCGCAAGGGCGAGCCGGCAAGCCCGAAGTTCGTCAACATGCTGGCGGGCGCGAAGGCGACGGCCTCCAGTGAGGAGCGCGAGGGCAGTACCGGGGCACATCCCGCGAAGGACGCGATTGACGGCAACGGTAACTCCCGCTGGTGTGCGGAGGGTGCGAGCGTGCCGCAGTGGCTGCAGCTTGAACTGCCCGAGCCGCGCGCGTTCCGATGGGTGAGCGTCATCATGCAACGTGCCTGGAAGGACTATGGAGTTGCGCTTTCGCTTTCGGACGACGGCAAGGTCTGGCGGAAGGTGTTCGAGAAGAAACTCGACGAGGATCGGAAGATCGCCTTCGCCAAACCCGAGAAGGCGAAGTTCCTGCGGTTCGACATCACCGGCTCGAAGTCCGGCTATTGGGCGTCGGTGCGCGAGGTGCTGGCGGGCAACGAGCAGACGGAGCCCGAAGATCCCTGCTACGCGGTGTGCGACCGCTATCGTCTGCGCTGGCTCGATGTGGCGTATGAACCCGGCGAAGTGAAGGTGGTGGCGTACAAGGACGGCCAGAAGCTCGGTGAAAAGACGATGCGCACGGCGGAGAAGGCCGTGGCGCTCAAGGCCGTAGTCGAGCCGCACCTCACGGCGGACCCGAATGAACTGACCTGGGTCCAGATTGACGCGTTTGACGCGAAGGGGGTGCGCGACCCGCTCGCGAAGAACCGGGTGAAGTTCGCGCTGAAGGGTCCGGGCAAGATCCTCGGTGTGGGCAACGGCGACCCGACGGCGATGGAGGCGTTCACGAAGGTCGACAGCCATCCGATGTTCTTCGGCAAGGTGGTGGCCGTGGTCCGTCGTGAAGGTCCGGGCGAACTCGTGCTCGAAGTCTCGAGCGACGGTTTGAAGCCTGACACCGTCCGCCTGCCCTGATGCCTTCCTTTCGACGCTCTCGCGAGTGTCGGGTGCCCCCGGCGGATCTTTACAATTTCTTTACAATCTCTTTGCAGATCGATGACAACTCTTTTTCCAGAATCGATTATACTTTCCCTCGTCAACGGCAAGGTGCCGATTGACAGAACGAAAGGATGATGTCATATGAAGAACATAAGGATCTGGAAGAAGAATCTGTTCGCGGCAGTGGTGGTCGCCATGGCGGGTGTGGTGTCGGCAGGCGTGACCTGTCGCGTCGAACCCGACTATGGCGTGCGCTTCGCGGACAAACCGGGTGAAGCGTATGTCAAGGTCTCGCTGGCGGCCGACAAGGTGGCGTCCAAGAACCGTCCGCAGGTCAATCTCGCCATCGTGCTTGACCGTTCGGGGTCGATGCACGGTGACCGTATCGTCAAGGCGCGCGAGGCTGCATGCGAGGCCATCCGCCGTCTCGATGCACGCGACATCGTGTCTGTTGTCGCTTATGACAATCTCGCCGAAGTTGTCATTGCCGCTCAGCCGGCCGTGGAGAAAGAGGCGATGATCGCGAAAATCAGGGCCATCGAGGCGGGTGGAAGTACGGCGCTTTTTGCCGGTGTCGCAGCGGGCGCGGTGGAGTTGAAGAAGTATCGGGCCAAATGCGAAATCAATCGCGTGCTGCTCTTGTCGGACGGGCAGGCGAACGTGGGTCCGTCGTCCGCAGAGGAACTCGGCCGTTACGGCGCGTTGCTCATGAAGGACGGTGTTGCGGTCTCGACAATCGGCCTCGGCATGGGGTATAACGAAGACCTGATGACGCGCCTCGCGCAGAAGTCCGACGGCAACAGCTACTTCGTGGAGAACAACGATGATCTGCCGCGCGTCTTTGCCCGGGAACTCGGCGATGTCCTTGCCGTGGCCGCGACACGCGTCTCGCTCAAGGTGCGTTTCACGGCGGGCTTTACGCCCGTCCAGCTTGTAGGACGCGACGGCCGCATTGCCGACGGTGTTGCGAGCATCGACTTGAATCAGCTCTACGGTGGACAGGAAAAGTATGTCATCGTGAAATGCGATGCGGCACCTGGCAAGGCCGGTACTAAGTTGACCATCGCCCAGGCGCAGGTCTCGTATGTCGATCCGAAAAATGGTGGAGATCGTTCCGTGACGGCTTCGGGTGCCGTGTCGTTCTCGAACGATCCGACGGCCGTCACCGCGAGCGTGAACAAGAGCGTCGTGCGTGAACGTGTCCGCAACGAGAATGCGCTGCGCACGGAAGAGGCCATTCGACTCGCCGACCGCGGTGAGTTCGAGAAGGCGCGTGCGCTGAATATGCGCAACTCTTCGGCCGCACAAGACGCCCAGAGAATCATCGGCATTGACGCAGAACTCCAACAGGAGGCCACCACGCAAGCTGTGTGGAGCGAACAGTTCAACCGCAGGTCGTTCGATTCCAAGGCACGCAAGGGAATGAAGACCAAGGGATTTTCCACTCTTAATCAGCAGCGGCTCGAGTGACACTTACCTCCAGATGTCGAATTCCGATCGCCTTGGGCCTTTTGGCCTTGCCCACGCTGATTTTCGCGTGGGTGGCGGTCGGTCTCGTCCGTCAGAATGCGAACTACCTTTCCGAACGGCTGGTGTCGGCTGATCGGGCGCTTGTTGAAGGCAAGGTGGCGAATCGTCTGGCCGGGTGTGTCGAATCGGCCAAGCGGCGCATTGAATCGGTGCTGGCGAGTCTGCCGGTCCGTCCGACGACCGAGGATCTGATTACCTGCGCCTCGCGTGAACCCTCCGTTCGGAATGTCTTCCGTTGGATTCCGGGTGTCGGCGTCGTCTATCCACGCGAGAAAGGGGCCACGCAGGAGGAACGCCGTTTCCTCTCGCGCTATGTCACGCTTTTTGACGAAGGGTTCCGCACGCCCGATTCAGCGACCTCGCAGATGCGTTTTTCAAAACGGAAGGTTTCGTCCGAGACAGGGCGTTTCACCTGGAAATCCTGGTTCGAGGGGGATCGTCTGTCGTACATCGGCTGGCGCAAGAACGATGATGGGTCCGTCTTGGGGGCCGAGCTTGAAATCGTCGCGGTCGAGGCCGAGTTCCCGGCCATCCTTTCCGCAGAACCGTTTGACGGACTGGTCATGTGCCTGCGGACGGATGACGGCCGTGCTCTCTTCCAGACGGCCGCGATTCCGTCAGAACGCGCCGCATTCACGCTTTCGCTGGCACCGGCCTTGCCGCACCGCGAGCTGGCCGTCTGGCGTACACGTCCTGATGGCGCTTCGTATGACGACATCTGGCGGTTGATTGCCGTCTCGGCCTTGCTCTTCACGTCTTTGGGGTTGGGCGTGGGATTGCTCTTTGTCGCGGCTGCGCGTGAAAGGCGCGAGTCGCTGCGCAAGACGTCGTTCGTGTCGAATGTTTCGCACGAACTGAAGACGCCGCTGACCTCGATCCGTCTGTCTGCGGAAATGCTCTTCGAGCGGCGGGTGACGACGCCGGAGGCGCAGGCCCGGTATTTGGACGTGATCGTACGCGAGTGCGCTCGGCTGTCGCGTCTTGTAGAGAATGTGCTCGACTTCAGTCGGCTTGAACAGAACCGTCGAAAGTACGTTCTGGAGGACTGCGAGATTGGCGCTGTCGTTGCGGAGGCGGCCGAGTCGCAGCGTACGCGCGTCGAAACTGCCGGGTTGGCGCTGGCGGTCAGGAGCGAATCGGTCGTGCGGCGCGTCGATCGCGATGCGCTCGGGCAGGTGGTGGTCAATCTCATCGACAATGCCGTGAAGTATGCGGCATCGGGCGGAACGCTTGATATCACCGTGCGTGCAGATGGCACGATCGCCGTCGAAGATCGCGGACCCGGCGTACCGCCACGCCACCGGAAGCGGCTCTTCGACCGTTTCTATCGTTGCGACAACACGCTGACGGCCCATGCGTCCGGCAGTGGCCTCGGGCTCAACATTGCGCGGCGGCTCATGCGCGAGATGGGCGGAGATCTCGTCTACCGTCCGCGCGAAGGCGGCGGTGCGTCGTTCGTGGTGACATTGGGAGGGAAGACATGAAACGCATTCTCGTTGCGGAAGATGATGGGGATATCCGGCTGATGGTGTGCGACTTGCTGAAGAGCGAGGGCTACGCGGTAGCTGCCGCTTCCGACGGAGCGGAAGCGCTTCGGCTTTGGAAAGCGGCAGAAGCGCCGTTCGATCTCCTGTTGCTGGATGTGATGATGCCGGGCATGAGCGGGTACGATGTGTGTCGGGCCGTTCGCGCGGAAGGGTGTCGGGCGGCTGTCGTCATGCTGTCCGCCAAAAGCGAGGAAATCGACAAGGTCGTTGGCCTCGAACTCGGTGCGGACGACTACGTCACCAAGCCCTTCGGCGTGCATGAGCTTCTGGCGCGCATCGCCGCCGTTTTGCGGCGCAGCGCACCGTCGGTCGTTGCAGAATCCTTTGAAGACGCCTTTTGCGGAACGGTATTGAGCGCCAAACGCTATCGACTCGAAAAAGGCGAAAAATACGAACCGCTCACCGATATCGAGATGAAGCTCGCGCAGGTGTTCGCCTCTCATGCGAATACTGTCCTCTCGCGCGACAGTCTGCTCAACGCGGTGTGGGGTATGAACTACACGGGAACGACGCGTACCCTTGACCAGCATGTGGCAAATCTCCGCCGGAAGGTCGAAAGGCTCGGGGGTGACCCGAGCGGACTGCAGGCCGTTCACGGGATCGGCTATCGTTACGGCAAGGATCCTGCGTTTTGAAGATTACTGATTTTCGTTTCGGGCATAAAAACGGAAAAATCCATTTTTATGCCCGTGGTGGGTTGACTGAGGGTGATGTGTTTAGTAAAATATTGTCAATAAATTTTAATTAGCGCGAATGGAGTTTGTTTATGTTTGTAGGCAGAGACGATTTACTTGAGCGATTAAACTCACTTTGGACGAAGACGGTGGCCTCGTTGGTCACCTGCCGGGGAAGACGGCGAATCGGCAAATCGACGTTGATTGCCGAATTCGCTCGGCGCAGTCGGGTGCGGTTTATCAAGCTTGAGGGATTGCAGCCGGATGTAAAGGTCGACAACAGAACGCAGTTGACGGGTTTCAGGCGGCAGCTCGTTGAGCAGACCGGATGTGATTGTCCGGTTTTGAACAACTGGTTTGAGGCATTTGCGGCGTTGGACAAAGTCATCAGCAGCCGTGTCAAGACCGTTGTGCTGTTGGATGAAATCTCCTGGATGGGGAAGTACGACCCGATGTTTGCGGCGGAACTTAAATATGCCTGGGACAATCGTTTTTCTCGGCATCCTCGGTTGGTGATGGTACTTTGTGGAAGTGTTTCGGCCTGGATTGACAAGGAGATAATCAAAGCGAAAGGTTTTGTCGGTCGGCCCTCGCTGAATTTGGTGGTGCCTGAACTTTCCCTAGATGCCTGTGTGAAATTTTGGGATCGTAGTAGGGTTTCGATGCGTGAGATCGTCGATGTTTTGTCTGTGACTGGTGGCGTACCAAAGTATTTGGAGAATGTAAATCCGCAACAGAGTGCGAACGAGAACATTCGCAATCTTTGTTATCGTCCTGGCGGTTTACTGGTGGATGAGTTCAATGAAATTTTCAATGATGCGTTGGATGCGAACTTGTCTGTCAAGCGGCAGATGTTGTGTGTGTTGGTCAATGGGGCTCGAACCGGACAGGAAATCGCCGACGAAGTCGGATTGTCGTACAATGGTCATGTCGTTGATGCGTTGAGCGAGTTAGAAGTATCGGGGTTTGTCGCGAAAGATAATGGTTTCAATCCAGTCACGGGAAAAATGTCCAAGGTTTGTCGCTATCGACTTTCGGACAATTACACACGATTTTATTTGAAATATGTCGCTCCGAAACGTACGATGATCGACAAAGACGCCTATCGTTTCACATCGCTTGAGACATTGCCGGGCTGGAATGCGGTGATGGGCCTCCAGTTTGAATGTCTTGTTCTCAATAACTTACAGTTGGTGATGCGACAAGTGGGGATAGAAAGGACCCTGCTGGATTCTGCTGCGCCGTTCGTCTGCAAAGGGACAAAGAAGGGTGAAGGGTTCCAGGTGGATTTGCTGCTTAAATCTAGTCGGAGTCTCTATGTAGTTGAGATCAAACGAAAGTTGCGCATCGGCGAAGAAATCATGGATGAAGTCCAGTCGAAGATACGTAAGATGTCCGCCGCGCGGCAATTTTCCGTATTCCCGATTCTCGTCTACGAAGGAGAGCTCTCTGCGCGTGTTCCCGCAGATGGTTTTTTCAAGGACATCATCGATGTCGCGAACTTTCGGGAGCGACCTTGATCGCATGCTGAAGATTTGATTGACTTGGTCGTATTACCAGGCGCTGATACGATCGCGTTCTTCTGGTAAAAAAGAATGATCATTCCTGTTTCAGTTCTCGATTCGTACCGGGTTTGGGTCTGCCATGGATTCTTCCTGTTGCCGTCCATTGGTGTTCTGGTGTTGACGGTGGTGGGAGGGATCTGGCGAAAGTGGCCTTGGTGGATTGTCCTGGGAGCAGGTATCCTGGAACTGATCGTCCTGCCGTTGATACCGATGGTTCTCTACTTCCTTTCGTTCTTGATCGAAGGGGATTGAGAGTCGGTCGGCGGTGCGGTAGTATAGCTACGGGCGCATCTGAGTTTTTTCACCACCGAATACGCTGAAACCCGCTTCGCGGGACACGGAAGGCAGTTAGAAAAATCTCCCTTCGGGCCTGGCACTGGCAATCCTCATCACAAAAAAGAAAGTGCGACTTTCATATTTACAAAGTAGGATCAATGACGGGTGTCAGATTTCGGTTGGGTGATCGCCTATACACTTGTGACCCCACTAGGGGAGAAAGTGAAAGGTGATGAAGCGAACAACAAGAAACTCAGGGTGGCCTTCGTGGCCGGTTTGGTTCTGACTGCAACTTGCTTTGCCGCTCCGCATGGGGGGCGGGGGGCTCCTGCCCGAGGCGGTGCCCGTGGACCCGCTCCGCGCCAGGTGCAGGTACCGAAAGCGCCGAGGGCTGTCGAACATAAGATGAAACCCGCGCCTCGCGCGGTTCCGCGTCCGGCACCGGTTCGTCCCCACATCGGGCGCCCTGCACTGCCTCCTCCGCCGCGGCGGGTGCGTCCTCGTCCGGTCGGTGCCCGGTTCTGGGCTCGTCCGCCCCATCCGCCGCCGCTGATGGCCGCGTACCGCACGTGGACCTGGGTGGACGCCGCCTGGGAGATGTACATCGACGGCATCTTCTGCTACGGCGAGGGCTACTACTACGATGGATTCAACTACTACTACAACGGAGCGTGCTACACGAGGCCGCCGACCCTTGTGACGGTCTGGCCGTGATACCGTCGCCGGGTGTTTTTTGAATCGTTCTGTGTGAACATTGGCGCGAAGCAATTGACGCTTCGCGCCAATTTTTTTGTCGAGTTCCATTTCGGTTTCGCTTGACCGGATTCTTTGGGGTGTGATAGAATGTTAATGTCCTGGGGCGAGGTGTTTCGGGATGAGAAGAACATGCAGATGGTTCGAAAGGTTTCAAGATGATGAAATTGACTCGATTCATGGTTGGGTGCGTGGTGGTGGGATGCCTTGGGGCTCTCGCCGAGACGCCGGTTGCCTATGCGGTCTATACAGGCGCGGCAAACGGCGATACGGGTGCGCCCTCGAACTGGGCGTGCTACAATCTGGCGATGGAGGACGTGCCGAATGCCGTTCCGTCGGCCGAGGGGTCTCATCTCTTCATTACGGGTTCTACGGCGTTCCAGTGTCCGCCGGGGAGTACCGTGCGCTGGTCGCGCGTCGTCTTTTCGCCGACGGGCGGACCGAAGGCCTTCTACGGAAACTATTTCCGCAATCGGGAATTCGCTCGCTATGCGGGGGACAACAAGAACGATGCGCTCATCGGCATGAACGACGACACGTGGAAGAATCTTCCTGTGTGCGACTATACGAGCCTCGGCGAGTATGCGTTTAACAATTGGGCTGCGGGGGTCAACAACGCGCAGGTGCGCATTGAAGGGCGCTTCTTCGTGCCGCCGTCCCAAGTCGGCACGTGGGCCATTCGCCAGAGGTTTGATGACTATTTCGTCTGCTACTTCGACGGTGTGCAAGCCGTCTTCAACAACACCTATACGGTGGATGCGAATAGCTCGTGGACGGCAACGGCGGGTTGGCACGACTTCGTGATCATCTGCGGCGACACCTTCGGCGGCGAGGGGGCGACCCTGTCCTACAACGGCATGAGTACGCCGATGCTGATTACGATCAACGGGGCGGGCGCAGTGCCGTTCGAAATGGGGGATGTGCAACTCGGCAACCAGAACAACAACGTCTACCTCGCGGCGAACTGCGATTGGCGGGGCCTCGGCGTGCTGCAGCTGCCGGCGGGTCTGCGGCTCGATTTGCAGGGGCACGTGCTGCGCATCGCGGGTGCGAAGGGGACGCTTGCCAATGGCGTGACGATTTGCGACAGCGTGGGTGGCGGCCAGTTGATCGTGGATGGTTCCACGGGCGGTACGCTCGACGCGAAGACGGTCGTCTTCGAAGGGAATGTCGTTTTCTCCGTTGTCAATGCCATGCCGGCGACGGCGACGTGGACGGGTGCGGGCGATCGGTCGAATGTGTCGGATCCCGCGAACTGGACCTGCAAGGATGTGGGCGGCCATGTCATTCAGGGTGGCGTGCCGGGAAGCGATACGGTCATTTCGGTGGGCGGTACGGGCGCCTTCAACCTGCCGCTCGGCTCGACGCTCACCTGCAAGGAGCTTCGGTTTACGGACGTGCGCCTCGCCGGAGCGTGCGACTGGCGTGGTACGCTCGCTTCCGCCCCGCAGCCGACGGGTCTCGTGGGGCGGCCGCTCACCTTCCTCGATGCGCCGGCTGGCAGCTATGTGAACACCGACTACAAGCCCGATCAGGATACGCGCACGGTGATGGATGTGGATGTGGCCAGTGCACGTGAATACTGGTTCGGCTGCTGTCAGAATCCCACGAGTACGGCCAAATGGTGGTATAAGACCGCCTATATGTACGGCAACGATTCAACGACTGTCTTTTGCGCCTATGAAAACCAGACGGCGCCGTTTACGCCCATCGTACCGGCGGGGCGCCACGTGGTGGAGAAGAACGGTGCGCTGAACTACATCGACGGCGTGTTGCGTTGCCAGTATGTGCGCTATAACTTCCGTGTGGACCGTCCCCTCTATCTCTTCGCGCAGAACCGCGGCGGCGTTGCTGCCCCTGGCGAAGGACAGGGTACCATTCGCTGCTACTCCACGCAGATGTACCAGGGGGCGAATTGCGTGCGCGACTTCATCCCCGTCAAGACTGCGGACGGTGTTGCGCTCTGGGATCGCGCAAACCAGGTGCTCTACCCGAATGTGGGTACGGGCGCGTTCGGGGGCGGCGTGGAAATCCCCACGGGGACGCAGTCGTCCCTCGCGGTGCCGGCCGGCTTCACGACCGACCTGAACGGCTATTCGCTGAAGCTTGCGGCGGGCGATGCGGCCGGTACGAATCCGACGATCGTCAACCGCTCGGCGGCGGTGGCCGCGTTGACCTTGGATATGACGCCGACGGCGACGATGGCGACGTCGTTCTTTACCCTCGAAGGAGGAATTTCGGTGACGATCAATCTGAACGGGGCGCGTCCGGCGGCAGGTACGATGCTGCTGGGGCTCACGCGCGCCGTGCCGTCGGGCGTGACATTCGCGCTTGATGCGGCCACGGCCGCGCTCGGGGAGCGCCTCTTCGTGACGAGCGGTGCCGTCTACTACGGGGCGGATCCGAATGCCGTCGCGCAGGCGACCTGGACGGGCAGAGGTGAAACGGGCGACGTAACGGACCCGGCCAACTGGTCCTGCGTGAACCTCAACGGCAATCCCGTGGTGAACGGCGTGCCGGATGAGTCGACCGACGTCTTCTTCAACGGCCGGTGCGGTCTCGTCGCGGCGGGTCCGATCACCTGGCAGTCGGTCACGATGGCGGCGGATGCGCGCGTGACGGTGGACTATACGGACGAATTCAAGGCGGACTGGAACGGTTCGGGCGCGCTCTTCACCCTTGCGACGGGTCTCCATCTGCCGACGGGGGCGACCAATGCGAACATCGCGGACTATCTGCGCTTCACGAACATGCGCTACACGCCGGTCCTTTCGGGCAACCTCCTGCAGGTCACGGCCACGCCCACGAGCACGCTCCTCTTCCATCATCGGTCCTACGGCGGCACG
This sequence comes from Kiritimatiellia bacterium, assembly GCA_045641465.1. Classification (GTDB taxonomy): domain Bacteria; phylum Verrucomicrobiota; class Kiritimatiellia; order RFP12; family UBA1067; genus RUG572. The sequence goes on from JAZUGW010000226.1 coordinate 47,832, forward strand.
CGCTCGGGCATGGCGAACGACTTGTGGGTCGACATGCCGCTGGCGGACTATGTGACTGAGGTCCATGCTGAACGGAGTTTTGCGGGAGTCGCGGGCAACGGTACGGCCTGGCAGACGCAATACGTGCGCTGCAGCCAGTGCCGTTTCGACGGCTGGTTCTACGTGCGGCCCGAGCAGGCGGGCGAATGGAAGATCACCCAGGGCTATGACGACTACATGGCGCTTGCCATCGACAATACTTGGGTGGTGGTCAATTCGACCTTCCAGAAGGCCGTCACCGCGACGGTCACGGTCTCGGCCGGCTGGCATGCGTTCGCTCTGATCGCGGGCGACACCTACGGCGGCTATGGCGCAAACAACTTTTCACCGAACGGTTACCCGCTGTGCGTGGAAATCAACGGGAAGGCGTCGATCAAGTTCAGCGAGGAGAATTTCCTCTTCGAAGACCCGACGGCGCTCACGGCGGGTGATTTCGCGGTGACGGTGCCGGGCGAAGTGAACGGCCTCACGTTTGAAGTGGCGAGCGCCTGCCGCCTCGTGCTGAATCCGCTGACGACCACGATCAAACTGCACACGGCGCCGTCCTTCAGCGCGGGCGCGAAAATCGCCCTCGCGCCGGAACTCGCGGGCGCCTCGGAAGGGCGCTATCGGTTGATGACGTGGGAGGAAGGCGAAGTGGGCGTTCCCGCGAATGCGGACCTCACCTCGCTCTTCGACGCGACAAGCGTTGCCTCTTCCGATTTCGTGTTGACGACGCGTACGGTCGGCACCTCCGGCGGCGAGCTGCTCCTCACCTTCCACCCCGAGACCTTCGTGGAGAAGGCGACCTGGACCGGATTGGCCGGTACGCGCGACATCACGACGCCGGGCAACTGGCTCTGCGAAAACGTACTGGGTGCGACGGTGCCAAATGGCCTGCCACACGCGGGGTCGCGCGTGAAGGTGGCGAACGGTGCGACGCTCACGATTCCGCCGGATGCGAATCCCGCGTGGGAGTACTTCGAGCTTTCGCCGTCGTTCGCCCTTACGGACGATCTTGACTGGCGAGGACTCGCCAATGTGAAGGTCGTGGTGAATACGCTCATCGATCTGCGCGGACACACCCTTTCGCTCGGCGGCCTTGTGGCGGAAAACAAGATCACGATCACCGATACGTCCGTGGGAACGCCGGGAACGCTCGACCTCGATATTCCGGCGGATGTGACGTTCACCAACACGAAGGCGTTTGCGCTCAAGGAAAATGCGCGGCTCGTGAAGAACGGCGAGGGTATCTATTGTCCGGCGTTGGGCGAACAGACCTACACCGGCGGTACGGTGATTCGCGCCGGCGTGCTCAATACGCCCGTTTCGGGATCCTCTTCGGCAACGTATTCGCCGTGGCAGATGTCCCTCTTGGGTCCGCATGGTGCGCCCATCCGCGTGGAAGGCGGCGTCCTTGACATCAAGGGCAACTACGACTACCGTGGCTTCCCGCTGACGTTCGCAGGCGGCGCGCTCGCGAATACCGGCTGCGACATGACCCAGACGACATGGGGTGGACTCGACATCTATCGCCTCGAATCCGATACGACGTTCACAATGGCCTACTCGACGCTCTTCAATGCCAATCCGGACACGCCGAACTTCGACCTGCAAGGCCATACGTTTACCGTCAATCTCGAGACCGGCAAATACCTGTACATGGGGGGTGTGACGATTGCGAACGGCGGCGCGGTGAAGATGAACGGCGACGGCCAGTTGTGGCTGGTCGGCGAGGTGACGGCTCCGACGGTCGACTTCGACCTCAACTGCCGCCTGGAGATCAAGAACACGCTCACGGTTCACGACCTGACGCTGCGGCATGACGCCGCGTGGGGATGGAGCACGCCGAGTGCCCTGACGAAGGTGCGGGGCCGGTTCACGCCGCTCACGGGCTACATCCCGTCGATCGAGCTCCAGAACAATTCGACGCTTGACCTCAAAGCCTGGACGACGCCGTTCTCCACGAAGAGCCTCGAAGTGTGGACCAGCGACAATAAGACGCCGTTCTACATGACCTTCGCGGAAGGCGCCGAGGTGACGCTCGACGTGAGCGGCCGCGTCTTCTCCCAGCACGAGACGCAGCCGGTCGTCGCCTGGGAGGCGAAGCCCGAGAACGGTGCCACCATCGTTCTGGACCGCGTGTCGGCGAAGGCCAACCGCTTGTGGGTAGACGACACCGGTATTTGGGTGCAGCGTCGTGAAGGCACTGTGATCTACTTGCGCTAGTCATTTGGATGGAGGATTCGACGAAGAAGGTGTGGGCGTTCCGCACCAAGTCACGAATTTTAAAGAAAGGATGGAACAAATGAAGTTGAAGACATTGAGTTTTGTCGCGGCGCTCGCCTAGGTGCCGGCTTTGATGGCGGCGGATGTCGTCTGGGTCGGTGGTGTCGACCAGCTGTTCAGTACGGCGGCGAACTGGGAAACGGCGATCCTGCCGACAGCCGCGGACCGGGCGGTCATCGGTACGGGGCCGGTCGTTTTGGCGAACACGGCCGCAACGGTTGTTGATACGGGTGCGCTGCTGTTTGCCAACGCGGTGACCGAAACACCGGTGGAAGTTTCCATTTCCGACGGCAGTGCCACGTTTGCGGGTGTGTTCACGATGGGGTCGGTTGCCGGCGCCCGAGGCAAACTGACGGTTGCCGGCGGTAAGATCGCGTGCAACAAAGACGCTTCACCGACACTGGACCTGGCAAGTGTCGCCGGTTCGTCCGGCGAGATGGTGATGTCCGGCGGTGAAGTCGCCATCGCCCAAAATATTTTCATGGGCGGCAACGGCAGCATGCGGGTGACGCAGACGGGCGGTCTTTTCTCCGGGACCCAATGGTTGGCCTTGGGCCGCTATGTCACTTCGGATTCGAGCTGGGAAATCTCCGGCGGCGAAATCCGCATGACGAACACAGGCACCGGGTTCTATGTGGGCGAAGAAGGGCACGGCACGCTGACGGTCAAGGGAACCGGCAAGGTGTCGGTGGCCGGGCGTCTCGCCTTCAACGGCGGCAGTACCGTCAATCTGCAGACGGGCGGTGAAATCGCGGCGGGCTACGTGGAGCGCGGCAAGACGACGATCACGGGCGACCCCGTCATCAATTTCGACGGCGGCACCTTGCGGGCTTTGGGAACGGCGCATCTCAATCCGTGGATCAATGCCAATGTGACGCGCCTCTACGTGACGGACGGTGGTGCGATCATCGACATCCCCGAAGGCGAAGCGGTGGTGAACAGTCCCTTCGCGGTTGCTCCGAATGGAACGACGGGCGGACTGACGAAGCGCGGCAACGGTACGCTCAAACTGATGGCGGCGAACACCTACCCCGGTGTGACGACCATCGAAGCCGGACACCTCGTCGTGAACGGCGCCAACGGCATCGCGGCGAGTTCGGCTATCACGGTTGCGGCCGGCGCGGGATTCGGTGTCAACATGGCGGACTTCGCGGCCTGGAAGTCGGCCATTTCGGGCAAGACGACCTGGGCGCCTGGATCGTTCTTCGTCGCCGACACTTCGTCGGGTGACGTGGCAGTGGCGGCGACCGATCTCCCTGCGGGGGCGGAGCTGGCGAAGACGGGTGCGAATGTGCTCACCATCACGTCGCCGCTTCAGGGCGTGACGGAAATCCGCATCTACGGCGGCATTGTCAAGGCGGGTACGGCGGATGCGATTCCCGCGACGACGAAGATCACGCTGCTGGGCGGTTCGTATGCGCCGTTCGACACGACGTTCACGGACGCCGCCAACCAGCTGCAGCAGGTGGAAGGCAAACCCTTCGGCCTCGCGGCGGTCACGACCCCGCTGACGCTCAACCTCGGCAACGACAAACGTCCGCTGATGCTGAACGGTACGGGAATGTCCTCCAACCTCATCCTCAACGACACGGGTGCGGACCAGCCGATCACGGTCGAGAACCCGGTGGTCTTCGCGACAAAGGACGCCGCCTACGAGGCGTCGATCGCGGTCAATGCGAACACGGCGACACTCAAAGAACAACTGCAGTCGCTTGGCGCCAACGTGACGAAGTCGGGCGCGGGCACGCTCGTCTTGGAGAAGGGCGTGGACATGGCGGGACGCAACTTCACGGCTGCGGGTGGTACGGTGCAGACTTTGGCCGACTGCACGTTGAACTGGATCTATGCGAATGGCGGATCGACGATCACGTTCGGTCCGGGGGCGTCGTTCACGGGTACGGGCCTGTGTGCGAGTTCGAGCGGCGTCGGCACGGTGAATCTGACCGGCGGCAATGTCTCCTGCTCGGATGAACTTTCGGTGGCTTTCAATACCGGCAATACGGGTACGATCAACCAGAGCGGCGGCACGGTGCAGGCCGGCAACTGGTTCAGCCTCGGCCGCATGGGCGTCGGTACCTACAATCTGACGGGGGGCACGCTGGAGGCGATTACGAATACGGGACGGACAACGGCCAATGACTGGTCCTATATCGGCGGCCTTTCGTCCGGTGCGACGGCGGGTACGAGCAAGCTCAACATCAGCGGTGCCGACACGCTCTTCCACGTCCGTTCGAATTTCCAGGTGGGGCTCTACAAGACGGCCGAACTGAACCTTTCCGGCGGTACGGTGATTGCCGATTACTGGGTTGCGGTGGGACGCATGAGCGGTGCCGTGGGCACGATCAACGTGACGGGCGGCACGTTCCAGCATACGAACACCTCTTCCGGCTTGTACATCGGCGAGGAAGGGACGGGCACGCTCAACGTAAGCGGCACGGGACGGCTTGAGTCCAAGGCACCGATCCGGGTGAACAAAGTCGCGACTTCCTCGGCCGCGATCAATGTGACGAACGGTGGTACTTTGCTTTCGGACGGTCTCATTCTCGTGATGCCGACGCGTCCGTTTACGATCAATGTCGATGGCGGCACGATCGGCGCAATCGGGGAAGGTAAGTCCTACAACAATTTCTTCGAAAGGGTCCAGGATATTTCGGTGGGCCCCAACGGCATGACTTTCGATACGGGCGACAACACCGTGAACGTGCAGACGCCGCTCGTGACGATGGGCAGTTCCGGCACGATCACCAAGATCGGCAGCGGTACGCTTGTCGCCCCGCCAGAGGCGGCGACGACGGGCGGCATCGTGGTGAAGGAAGGTACACTTGAGGCGGGCTTGGGGGTGCCGACGACGACATGTTCGGGCACGCCGGCGGCGACAGTGCCGCACCTGCTGCACCGCTGGAGCTTTACGGACGGCAATCGTACAGACACTGTGGGCGGGTCGACGCTGACGACCTACGGTTCCGGCGTCACTTTTGCGGATAACCAGATGACGCTGGCGGGCGGTGCTAGAGGGAGCGGCTGGGTGAACCTCGGCGCCAATCTGATCCCCACGAGCGGACCGTTCACGATCGAAGTGTTCGCCCGCCAGGACGCCATCCAGAACTGGAGCCAGATTCTCGCGTTCGGCAAGAGCGGTTCGGATGCGACGACGCAGGGGGCCAACTTCCACATGAGCTGGACGTATCAGAAGGATATTGCCAAGGAACGCGTGGAGATCAAAAGCAACAGCAATTCGGCCGGAACATTCACCCAGGACGGCGCGCTGCAGCCCTATACGCTGGGCACGAACTGGCACATCGCCGTCACCTTCCAGCCGTTGCCGGATGGCCGCATGAAGATGTTCTTCCTGAAGGAGGCTCTCGATGGCACGAAAGCCCGTTTCTTCGAAAGGACCACGTCGAATCCTTGGTCGGTGGCGGACAGTACGAGCGAGGTCTTCTGGCTCGGGCATTCTCCGTGGGGAGACGAAGACGCCGCGGCCACCTACGACGAAGTGCGCGTGTGGGATTGCGCGTTCCCGTTGAAGCAGCTCACCTACAACGCAAAGCTGGGTCCGGACAGACTGCCGAACTTCGAGTCGCTTGTCCACCGCTGGAGCTTCAGCGGCGACCTCGTCGACTCGGTCGGCGGCACGACCGGTACTGCGGTGGGCTCTACGTCGTTCTCGGCGGACAATACGCAGCTGGTGCTGCCGGGCGGCAAGAACGGTACGGGCTATGTCAATCTCGGCTTGGACCTGGTGCCGACGAGCGGCGAACCGGTGACGATTGAAATCTGGGCGACGGAACGTTCCATTCAGACCTGGGGACGCATCTTCGACTATGGTTCGAACAATCAGAACTACTACACGCTCTCCTGGACGCAGTCGACTTCGCAGAATACGGACCGTTCGGAGATCAAGTCGGGGAATACCGCACTTTTCACGACGGACAACACGATGCAGCCGTATGCGCTCAACACGCCCTACCATATTGCGGTGACGGCGGTAAAGAATGCGAACGGTACCTCCACGCTCACGTGGTCGCGGCGCAACGTCACGACGGGTGCGCTTGAGAAGCGTGGTTCGGCGACGACGAACAAGGCCTGGACGTTCGGCAGTATCACGGGTGCGAACTTCTTCCTTGGCCACTCGCAGTATTCGGGCGACAACGACGCGGCGGCGAACTACGACGAAGTGCGCGTGTGGCGCGGGGCGCTGTCGGATGCGCAGCTCGCAACGAATGCGAAGTTGGGTCCGGACGTGTTGCCGACGAAGGTCGAATTTGCAACGGCGGCCTCGCAGAGCCTCTACTCGCCGCTCGTAGTCGAGGAGGGCGCGACGTTCTCGACGGGTTCGAACGCCGTCACGGCTGAGACCGTGCAGGGCACGGGTACGCTCGTCGGCGGAGGTACGTTGACGATCGAGACGCTCGACATCGCGGCGGACGAAATCGGCACGCTTACGGCAGATGTGCCGTTGGTGCTGAAGAACTGGGTGGTCGACCTCGAGCCTGATGCAGACAGTGACCGACTCGTCGGCACGGGCACGTTGGATGTGTCGGGCCTCGTGGTCAGCGTGCGCGATCCGAGCAAGCTGAAAGGCTCGTACACGCTGGCGAATGTCGGATCCATCTCGGGCCGTCCGAAGCTTGCGGAGGGCTTGGAGGGTGTCCGTCTGATGGTCCACGGCAGCCGTCTCGTCCTCTCGAGTGAAGGCCTGATGATTTTCATTCGATAATTCTGGCAAGGCGCTTTGGTCGAGGAATGATGAGTATGAGGAGTCGGCGGGTTGTTTTCGCGGCCGTACTGTTGGCGTTCGCGTGGGCGGGCGTCACCTGTTCGGCGGCGATGCCGCCCGCCGGCAGCCGCGAACTCGCGTGGATCGAGTCCGACGGCGCGGCTTGGATCGACACCGGGGTGCGCGCCTCGTCGCGCGTGAACCTCGCCTTCGAGGGGACGGTGTTCGATTCGGCCGGTTACAGCTGTCTGGTGGGTGCGGACGACAAGCTCGCACCGGAGGCCCTGGGACTTTGGGTCAACTACGAAGGTCGGCTGGCGATGGTTCGCGGCGGGGTGACCGCGCCGTGGCTCGGCGAGAGCGTGCTGGGTCGTGCGTGCGTGGTGAGCAATTGCGCCACGCGGCTTTTCCGTAACGATAAAGAGGTGTTTGCAAACGTCGAGCCGGCGACGTTCGCTTCGCCCCTGACGCTCACTGTCTTCAACTGCCGCAGAAACGAACGGTCGGTCGAGTCGTTTGCGGGGCGTGCATTGCATGCCCGGTTGACGCGTCTGCGCGTGTGGGAAGGGGATGCGCTCGTGCGGGACTTTCGTCCGTGCCGGGACTCGTCCGGCGAGGCCGGACTGTGGGATCGTGTCGGTGGGACGTTCTTCGGCAATCGGGGGAAAGGGCGCCTGCGCGGATCCGACGAACCGCCGCCTCCGTCGTGCGGGGAGCGTCCGCTCGCGGTTCGGCGCAATCTGTCGCGGCCCGGGGACGCAATCCGCATCGGCGGTTTCTGGGGCGAGCAGTACCGGATGCTGATCGAGAAGTGGCTGCCGCATTGCATCCTGCAGCTGGAAAAAGGCGGACCCGCCTCGGGGTCGCATCTGCGGACGTATGGCGAAGGCCTGTACAATCTCCGGGCGGCGGGCGAGAAGCTGCGCGGGGGGCATCCGTGGATTTCGCCTAGCCGTACGTGGATGGACGGCGTGGTGTTCAATGTCGCCGAGGCGATGTGTCTTGCACTGGAGATCGGGGAGGATCCCGCCTTGCGGGCGAAGCTGGAAGAGTGGATACCGGTCTTTCTCGCCGCCCAGGAGAAGAGCGGCTACATCCATTCCGTGGTGACGGTGACGGGGAGGCCGCATTTCGCCGTCGAAGACTTTCATGAACTTTACACGATGGGGTATTTCATTGAACTCGGTGTCACGCACATGCGGCTGACGGACGGAAAGGACCGCCGGCTCTTCGATGCCGCGCGGCGTTGCGCCGATCATCTCGATGCGACATTCGGTCCTCGTCCGAAGCGCACCTGGCGCAATGGACACCCCGGTGTCGAATACGCGCTGATCCGCCTGGCGGAGGCGTGCGAGCAATGGGACGGCGCGGGATCGGGACGGCGCTATGCCGCGCTCGCGCGGCACTTCCTTCGGCATCAGCACGAGACCCGCGCGCCTCAGGTGGCCAATCAGAGCGAGATGCCCGCCGTTCTGCGCACGGAGATGCGCGGCCATGCGGTGCGGGCGATGTACTTCGGCAACGGACTTGGCGGTGCGGGACGGCTGTGCGACGATTTCGCGCTCGCGCGTGCGTCGGACCGGCTCTTCGACAATGTCGTCGACAACAAACTCTATCTGACGGGCGGTGTGGGCGTGAATACCTCCGAGGCGATGGGCGCGAATTGCGAGTTGCCGCACAATGGCTACTGCGAGGCGTGCGCGGGATGCGGACTTGCCTTCTGGTGTCTCACGCGTACGCGGGCGAAGGCGGCGGACGAACGGGCGCACGCGGTCTATGAGCGGGTGCTCTACAACAACGTCCTGGGCGCGATCGGCGCGGATGGACGGCACTTCTTCTACCGCAATCCGCTCACGAGCGCGCTCGTGCGCGACTCCTGGCATGGCAGCCCCTGCTGCGTGGGCAACATCGCGCGTACGCTGCTTGCGCTGAAGGACAATCTCCTCGCGGTCTCGGCGGACGGTACGACGCTCTATGTGAACAACTACATGGACATCGAGACGGACGACTTTCGAATGGAGACGGCGTATCCGTTCGACGGCAAGGTGACGTTCACGCTCAAGCGCGGACATTACGACCGCATCCTCGCACGCTTCCCCGACCGCGCCGAGTCGCGGCTCTATCGGATGTCGCCCGCGGTCGCGCACGGCTACCGCGAAGTGAAGGGTGCGTGGGAACTGCCGTTGCCGGAGCAGGAAGTGACGGCGATAGACGAGGTGAAGGCCTGCGCAGGGCAGGAGGCATTCCAGCGCGGACCGCTCGTCTATTCGTGGGAAGGCCCGAATTTCACCATCAAGGTGCCGAACTATCGCCGCCTCAACAACGGCGGCGAAAGCTGCGTGTGGAAAAAGAAATGAAGAAACAGATTGTCCATTCGCTCGCCCTTGCGGTGTTTCTGATCGGGGCAGGGGCGTGGGGCGCGGAAGGCGAGGGGGCGTTTCTGCTGCCGGGGGACCGACGGGGGAACGCCCTCTGGACGGCGCGCCTTGCGGAGGCGGAGGCGCTTCTGGAAGCGGCGGAAGGGGGCACGCCGGCGCGAACGCTTGTCGAGACGGCGCCCCTTGAGAAGCATGTTCCCGCCGTGCCGATGACCGTCGACGTGACGGGGCTCGACTATGTGTGGCTCCTTTCGAAGGACGGCGGTGACGGTACGGGCGGCGATCATACGACGTGGGTCGATCCCGTCATCACGTACAGCGACGGCACGACCGCGAGCGCGATGGACCTTCCGATTGTCGCAAGCGACGCCGGGTGGCGCGAAATCACGGTGGCGCGTGCCGGCCACAAGAGCGACTGGATGCGTCGGCGCGAACATTATCAAATCGCCTCCTGCATCTACACGAACGGCTGGTGGAACCATCCCGACGGGGCTTTCTGTTTGAAGCTCGGCGGCAAGGTGAAGACGCTTTCCGTTTGGGTGGGTGCGGAAAAGGATTCGTCCGAATCGGGCAAGATCGCATTTGCGATTTCGAGCGCCGTGCCGCGGAAGCGGCTCGTCAAGATGCTCGGCAAGAATCTGCGGGACGAATTTCCCGAAATGGACCGTCTGCTCGCACGTGACCTCGGCGCGAAGTGGTATGGACATGACGCGTTTTTCAAGTTGCCGCAGGCGAAGCGTCGTGCGCATCTCGCGCGCTACGGCCGCGCGGATGCCGTTGCCCGGCTCCAAGCGCAGGCGGCAGCCGAAGAGCTGGAAAAGGCCGTTCGATTCGTTGCGAAGAAGCGTCCGCTTCCTGCCGCGCTCACGGCGCGTCTCGCGGCGGTACGCGACGAACTGCCGAGGGGCGGGACGGACGGCGAGGCGCTTCTTGTGCGGCTTGTGGCGCTTCGGCGGGAGGTCATCCTTCTTCATCCGCTGCTCGACTTCCCGGATCTGCTGGTGAACAAGCAGCCCTCGCCCACCTACTCGCATCAATGCGACCAATATCTCGGGCAGCACAACCACGCCGGCCCCGGGCTTGTCATTCTGCGGAACTGGAAGTCCGCCCGGCCTGAGGCGATCGAACTTCTCGCGGGCAAACTGCCGCGTGGCTCGGTGGCGCATCCTGATCTGTCCTTCGACGGAAAGAAGATCGTCTTCGCGTTCAGCGACTGCACGGTGCGCGAGCATCGAGGACGGCGGTTCTGGCTGTGGGAGATCGGCGTTGACGGCACGGGGCTTCGTCAATTGACGGGAACGAGCACCGATGCACAGACCGGGTGGGGTGGGCGCGAAACGGCACTCGTCGAGGATTTCGATCCCTGCTATCTTCCCGATGGCGGCATTGCCTTCGTTTCAACGCGGTGCCAGACATTCGGCCGCTGCCATGCGGGACGCTACACGCCCGCCTATCTGCTCTATCGCATGAACGGCGACGGCACGGGAATCCGTCAGCTCTCCTTCGGCGAGGCGAACGAGTGGGATCCAAGCGTGCTCGCCGACGGTCGCATCATCTACACCCGCTGGGACTACATCAACCGCCATGACGTGCGCTACCAAAGCCTCTGGAGCATCCATCCCGACGGCACGGGAACCGCGCACTTCTACGGCAACTACACGCGCAATCCCTGCATGACGGCCGAGGCGCGCGCGATTCCCGGTTCGGATCATATCGTCTGCACGGCGACGGCGCATCACGGCCTCACGGCGGGCTCGCTGCTCGAGATCGATCCGGCAAAGGGACAGGACGGCTACGCGCCCCTGAAACGTCTCACGCCTGAAGTGGCGTTTCCGGAAACGGAAGATCCCACGGATGCCGGCGCCTACCAGACGCCGTGGCCGCTCGGCGAGGGTTTCTTCCTCGCGGCCTACACACCCAGCGAGGCGGCGGCCTTTTGGCGGCGCTATCAACCAAACGATTTCGGAATCGTCCTCATTGATCCGCTCGGCGGCCGCACGGAGATCTACCGTGACGACACCGTCTCCACGATTTCGCCGATTCCGCTCCGCGCGCGGGAACGGCCGCCGATTCTCGCCTCGTCGCTTCCGCGCGTGCCGGCGGGTACGCCCGGCCGTCTCGTCATACAGAATGCGAATCTCGGGCCCGAGCCCTTCGGCGAACCGATTCGTGCGATTCGCGTGAATGAGATCATCGGACAGCCCACGGCGCGCGTGCCGCACCGGAGCGTGGTGATGCAGGAAATCGTGAAGCGCGTTCTGGGCACGGCCACCGTGGATGCAGAAGGCGTGTGTGCGGTTGAAATTCCCTCCGGGCGTCCCCTCCAGTTGCAGGCGCTCGGCACGAACGGCATGGCGGTGATGACGATGCGTTCGGCGATCTATGCGCAACCAGGCGAAACGCTCGCGTGCGTGGGATGCCACGAGCCGAAGGCGCAGGCTCCCGTCGGACAGACGCCGCCGCGCGCCGTGCAGCATCTCCGACCGCTCAAGGGCCAGAATGCCGTGGGCGGATTCGATTATGCCGCCAGTGTGCAACCCGTGTTGAATCGCCATTGCGTGAAGTGCCACGGCGGTGCGCGGTGCGCGGGCGGACTTGACCTCACGGGCGAATGGGAGACGCTCCCGTGTCCCGATTATCCGTCCCATCCCGACGCGCTTCGCGTGCCGCGCTCCTACAAGACGCTCGTCGAACGTGACGGACTTGTCGCGCGGGCGAAACGGAACGAAGAAACGGAATCAAGCCGTCCACGCGATTATTTCGCGGCGGCGGGCCGTCTTGCGCCGCATCTCCTTGCGGGCCACGCGAAAAGTCTCCTGTCCGACCAGGACGGCCTTGCCTGCCTCCTCGCCTGGCTAGACCTCAACGCCCAATGCTATGGCGATTATTCCTGGTCGCGTCCCGTGGACGGCGGCAACGGCCATCCCCCCGCCAACGGCACCTGTGGCTTAAAACCATGCAAGTGCGGATGCTGCTGGGTG